>JAVKDQ010000108.1:0-48710 GCA_040222155.1 Roseovarius sp. | reverse complement strand
GACCTTATTCGGCTCGACTTAGCTTTAGACCAAGAAAGGGAGGGGCGATGAGCACCTTTTGGGACATCGTTGTCAACGGTTTGGCCGTTGGAGCCATGTATGCCATGGGAACTGTCGCCCTTTCCATGATCTGGGGTTCCTTGGGGATCTTGAACATGGCGCATGGCGCGATCCTTACCTTCGGCGCCTACGCATCCTACTACTCCGCCACTTATTTCGGATTGCCCTGGTGGCTGGGTATCTTCGCAGCGCTCGTTGCCGGCGTCATCGGCGGAGCAGCGTTGTACTTCGGGATCATTCACTGGATATTCAGCCGCGCCAATGCAGGGATCAACACGATCATTGCAACGGTTGCAGCTGGCGCTCTGCTTGAAAACACAGCGACGGTTTTCTTTGGCGCGCAGGCGCGGCCACAGCCATTCAGCCTCGAGGGAACGGTTCAGATAGCTGACAAGGCAGTTCGGCTCCAGCCGATCGCCGTGCTGGTCGTGGCTGCCATCATCACGCTTGGGACCTCACTCATTCTGCAGAGAACGCAATTCGGTCGAAACATACGCGCAGTTTCACAACAACGAACCGCTGCAGCGCTGCAGGGTGTGAACGTCAAGCTCGTCTTCTTTCAGATAATGATCTTTGCCAGCGTTCTCTCCGCGATTTCAGGAGTGATGCTGACGGGGATGACCACGATCTATCCCACCGTAGGAGCTCTGCCCACAATCAAGGCTCTGGTGATCTGCACGCTTGCCGGTTTGGGCAGCCTTTGGGGGGCGACTGCGGTTGCAGTGATTTTCGGGATGCTCGAGGTTTTCGTCCAGTACCAGTTCGGCTCACGGTTCGGTTTTCCGACGATCCTCGCGCTTGCGATCATCATTCTGATCTGGCGGCCCTATGGCCTCTTCGGCGCAGCCCGCGTGGGGAGGGTCTGATATGGCCGAAGCAGCGACCGGAACGTCCTTTGGACGAAATGCACTTCTCGCCGTCGTATTGACAGCCTGTGCCGTAGCGTTCCCTTTCTTTGGTCCCTCCAACTACGTGATCGGACAATTCACCCTCTTGTTTATCTGGGTGTCTGTTGTCGTCCAATGGAACCTCGTGTTCGGATTTGCAGGGATCATGACGCTTGGCCAGGTCGCCACTTTCGCGGTCGGTGCCTACGCGACGGCGATGATCGCGCTTTACCTGCCGGTGCCCTTCTGGCTGGCGCTTCTTCTGAGTGCTCCGGTTGCGGTGTTGTTCAATCTATTCCTGGGGCTGATCACGCTAAGGATGAGAGGAGACTATGTCGCGATCGTGACGTTGGCAGTTGCGGTGCTCTTGTCTGCTATCGTGGTGAACGACACCAACTGTTTCCGAATGGAACAAATGACTTGTTACCCCTTCACTGGTGGCAGCCGCGGACTGGTGAAATACGGAGACATGGGCTGGAAGGACATCCTGGGCTTCAAGTATCGCTACCTCGGAGATTATTACCTGGCGCTCACCGTCCTGTTCTTTGGCTTCATATTCGCGCTTGTCGTGATCTCGGGTCCATATGGGCTCGCCTTCCGTGCGATCCGCGACAATGAAAGCTACGCGCGCGCCCGCGGTGTTGCCTTCCGAAAGTACCAACTCATGGTTTTTGCGCTCTCGGCAGTCGCATGCGGTTTGGCTGGTGGGGTCTACGCTGGGTATCTCAAAACCGTGGGCTCCACCCTGCTCGACATCAACCTTCTCATCTTTCTCTTGTCCATGATGATCGTTGGCGGGCGTGGTACGGTTTGGGGGCCTGTCATCGGTGGCGCGGTGCTGATGTATGCCGACAGCGTATTGCAGTCGCTTGGCGGCTGGCGCACGGGCGGGCTCGCGCTGGTCACCATTCTGTTCATTCTGTTCTATCCCGGCGGGATCGCGGGCGCGGTTGGCAGCCTGTTCGGCCATCTGAAAGCAAAAATGGTTTCGTCCGAGAAGAAAGAGCCTCAGCGGGGTTTGCTGCCATGAACACTCGCATGTCCCCGCAAAGGGCCGCTAGCACCAAGGCCGCTGAAGTCCTGTTGGAATGCCGTGGGCTTTCCAAGCACTTTGGCGCTCTTCAGGCTGTGAACAACGTGTCATTTTCCGTAGGCAAGGGTGAGGCGATAGGAATTGCTGGGCCGAACGGGGCAGGAAAATCGACCCTCTTCGACCTGGTTTCTTCCAATCAGCCTCTGAGCAGCGGCCAGATCATCTATGACGGTCAGGATGTGACCAACACACCACCGGAAGAGCTGTGCCACCAGGGAATTGCGCGAACCTTCCAGTTAAATGCTGCTTTCGACAGCATGACAGCGTTGGAGAACGTGCGTGTGGCTTCCTATTTCGGGAGAGAGCACTCGCTACTTCCCAAGCTATGGTTCGACAGGCATTCAAAGGATCATGCCATGCAGGCGCTCGAACGCGTCGGTATGGCGGACAAGGCCGACCAGATCGTCGGTAACATGCCCGTTCTCGGCCGCAAGCTCGTGATGCTTGCCGGTGCATTGGCAATCGAACCAAAGCTTCTCTTGATGGATGAGCCGGTAGGCGGCCTGACGCCGCCCGAGATGGCCATCTTCGAAGATGTAGTGCGGGAAGTCGTGAACACCGGTGTGACGCTGGTGATTGTCGAGCACGTTATGAAGTTTCTTTTCGCGTTGGTGGATCGTGTTCTGATCATGCATCAGGGCGAGCTGATTTTCGAAGGCTCTCGCCAAGAGATGCTCGCGGATACACAGGTGGTGGAAATCTATCTTGGCAAGCGTACGGCCGAGATGCTGATCAAGTCGGTGGAAAGCACATGAGCGGCGTTCTTTTGTCCACCCGGCAGCTTTCGGGCGGATATGTCCGCGCCGATGTCGTGCATGAAATCGACTTCAGTGTCGAGGAAGGCTCGATCGTCTCCATCGTGGGGCCGAACGGCCATGGCAAGACGGCTCTTCTGTGGCTGATTTCCGGCCTTTTGAAACCAAGGGCCGGGCGCATCGAATTCGACGGGAAAGATATCACTGGGCTGCCCGCGCACGAGATTGCCCGAATGGGATTGGCACATGCGCCACAAGGCGACCTGCTATTTCCCAACATGACCATACGGGAGAACCTGCGGATGGGCGCTTATCGCGGCTCCAGCTCAGAAAGCTATGAAAAGCAACGCAAATTCGTTCTGGACCTCTTCCCGAAACTTGCAGAGCGAGAATCCCAGATCGCAGGGTCGCTTTCGGGTGGTGAGCGCCGGATGGTCGGGCTGGGCCGGGCTCTCATGTCCAAATCGCGCCTGTTGCTGATAGACGAGCCGTCGCTTGGCCTCGCCCCGATCGTGATCGACCAGATCTACGAGGCCATCAAACGCTTGCGCGACCAGGGTGTGACGATCGTTCTCGTGGAAGAAAATCCAGAACGCGCATCAACCGTTGCGGATGTGATGCACGTCGTCGACGACGGCCATTTCATGCTTTCCGGAACGCCAGAGGAAATTCTCGGGCAGTCGGACCTACTGAACGCCTACTTCGGCTGAAACAACAAGAGTGGAGGATGAAAGAGATGGATGGAATGACCAGGGCAAGAGCCGGCGCGGATGCGGGGGGGACGTTTACCGATTTCGTGGGGCTGATTGGCGGGTCCAACGAGCTGAAAGTAGGAAAGACCCTTTCTACGCCCGATGATCCGGCCTCCGCAATCGAAGAAGCCGCGCGGCGCGCGGAGCTTCCTATCGAGAGCATCGAGTTGCTCATCTACGGCACTACGGTGGCCACGAACGCACTTGTCGAACGAAAGGGCGCGAAGGTTGGTCTCTTGGCGACTTACGGGTTTAGAGATCTGATCGCGATCCAGCGCGTAACCCGCCCGGACCATTTCGATCTGCACTGGATCAAGACGCCTGCGCTTGTGCCTCGCCGCCTTCGCCGGGGTGTCAAGGAGCGGGTTCTGTTCGACGGTGCAGTGGAAACGCCACTGGATGAGGCCGATTTGCGAAATCAAATCCAGTTTCTCCTGGATGAGAACGTCGAAGCAATATCGGTAGCCTATCTCTTTTCGTTCATGAACTCCGCGCATGAGGAGCGCACTCGCGAAATCATTCATGAAATGGCGCCGAACATGCAGGTATCGCTTTCCTGCGAAGTTCTGCCGAAGTGGGGAGAGTTTCAACGTACGTCGACGACGGTTATCGACGCGCATCTCAAACCCCTGCTGAACAAGTATCTCAAGGCTCTGGATGAGCGTTGCCATGCACATGGCATCGGGAGCTTGCAGATCATGCAGTCGAATGGCGGCGCATCGGCTGCCTTGCTTGCAGCTGAAACACCCGCGCGTCTGGTCAAGTCTGGCCCTGCGGGAGGAGTAATCGCTGCGGCGCACCTCGGAAAGTTGACGGGCCAGGAGCATGTTCTGATTGCCGACATGGGCGGCACGAGTTTTGAAGCGGGTTTCATGCCAAATTGCGATCCGTGCTTCACAACCCGCGAAGAGCTTGAGTTCGGCGTGCCGATTTCGCTGAACATGATCGATGTGCGATCCATCGGGGCTGGCGGTGGTTCGATTGCGCGGATTGACGAGGCGGGCATCTTGAAGGTCGGACCGCAAAGCGCGGGCTCCAACCCGGGGCCAGCATGCTATGGGCAAGGGGGAGCCGAGGCGACGATCACGGATGCCAATGTTGTTCTGGGTCGTATGGTGGAAGCCTTCCCTCTCGGCGGCCACCTGAAGCTGAAAAAGGAACTTAGCGAACAGGTCATCGACAAGCTCGCCGAGGACCTCGGTATGTCGCGCACGCGCGTCGCTCAAGGGATCGTCGAGATCGCCGTGAACAACATGGCGCAAGCAATGCGCCTGGTTACGATCGACCGCGGACATGACCCACGGACCGCGACCCTTGTTCCTTATGGCGGCGCCGGACCGCTTCATGCCTGTCAATTGGCGGAAGCCCTTCAGATCAGTAAAGTCCTTGTGCCGCGCTACCCAGGCGCCTTGTCTGCTCTTGGGGCTCTGATCAGCGAAACGCGTTTCGATTACCGCCAAACCCTGCGAATGCTGTCGTCAACGCTGGATGTTCAGCGGGCAGACAAAGTGTTTTCCGATCTCGAACGCAAGGCAGCCGAAGACTTCGAAAAGGAAGGCTTCGCAACGGCGCCGTTGCTCGAGCGTACAATCGAACTTCGATACTTCGGCCAGAACTTCGAGCTCGAAGTGCCGGTGCCGCCGGGAACGGTTGACGAGAAGGCTTTCGAGCAGATCGTGGCCGATTTCCATGCCGAACATGATCGGCTCTACGGCTACACCCTGCCGGCACAGGCCATCGAGTTTCTGAATCTCAACTTGGCGGCGCGCGCCACGCATTCGGTTATCGATCTGCCTAAGCTCGCGCCCGCCCAGGGCGAGGCGCAACCGATCGGAACGGCCGATGTGGTTCTGCCCGGTGGAGATGAACCGGAGCAGATACCGCTCTACGACCGGGAAACCTTCGGGGCCGGAACGGTTCTGAAAGGACCCGCGATCATAGGCCAGATGGATACCACGACCCTTCTCGCGCGCAACGCGACCGCGACAGTAGATGAATGGGGCAACATGCTCATCGAATTGGAAGGAGCGACGAAATGAACAAGTCCATATCCTTGAAGCAAGACACGTTTGACACCGTAAAGACCGACCCGTTCGTTCTGGAGATCATTCGAAACTATCTCACCACGACCTGCGAGGAGATGGGGACGACGATGATGCGCACCAGCTTCTCGCCCATTTTCAACGAGGCGCGTGACTTCATCGTTGTGTTGTTCGATGCCGATGTCGAGCTTTTGGCACAGGTCGACTACGTGCCCGCAATGCTTGGTTCGGCCCGGCACGGGGTCAAACTTGCGCTCCACGAGGTCGGGATCGAGAACCTCGAGCCGGGCGACGTGATCATCACCAACGACCCGTACCGCTCGAACAACCACATCCCGGAGCACATTCTCGTCAAGCCCATTTTCAAGAACGACCAGATCGTGGGCTACGCGGGGTCCATCGCGCATATGGTCGATGTCGGCGGCACGGTGCCCGCGGCATTCGGCATTCACGAGAATTGCTTTCAGGAGGGTATGCGCATCGCGCCGGTCAAACTGTTCAAGCGCAATGAACAACAGGACGACATCCTGAAACTGATCCTGGCGAACACGCGAACACCGGAATTCTCGTATGGGGATTTCATGGCGATGGTTGGGGCACTCGGTCGTGGCGAAAAACGCATTCACGACCTGATCGATCGATACGGGCTGGACACCTACCTGCAGGCCTGTCTGGACATGAAAACCGTGTCCGAGCGTCTGATGCGCAAGCAGATCGCAGAGTGGCCCGATGGGGTTTACGCGGTCGACGATTGCTTCGAGTCCGATGGCGTTACGCCAAACCGGAACTGGCAGCTCAAATCCAAAGTCGTCATTCGCGGTGAAGAAGTGATCATTGATCTGACCGGGTCTGACGAACCGGCCAATGGATCAATGGCAATGAACTACGGCTCTTCGTCTTCCGCAGGTTACGAAGCCGTTTTTCAGATGGCCGACCGGGATATCCCGATCAATGAAGGGTGCTACCGGTGTATCACGGTGATCTCGCCTTACGGCAGCCTCACGAATGTAAACTACCCGCATGCCACGATGGCAGGAAACACCGAGGGGCAGCCAGTTCTCATTGACATGCTGCTTCGCGGTTTCGCTCAGTTTTCCGAAGATGCGCCTGCGCCCGACGGCAACTGTTGCGGGCTTCTTGCGCTTGGCGGGATCGACGAACGAACCAATCTGCCGTTCGCGTTCCTCAATCTGGAAGGCACCGGTTGGGGCGGTTCAAAATACGCGGATGGCAACAGCGTGCAGTTCTCAAAGCTCGCCAACTGCTCGACGCAGTCCATCGAAGTCGTCGAAACCCGTTATCCGATTACCCATGTTTCGTTTGAAATCCAGCCATTTCGTGGTGGAGCCGGCGAGCATCGCGGAGGTTTTGGCTCCAAACGCGTGATGCGCGTTTATGGCAAGGAACTGGTTGCAAGCTCCAGCATCTCCCGCTGTACCATGCCCGCGCCAGGTTTGAATGGCGGTAGTTCTTCTTCAGTAAACGTCATTGCCTTCAAGTCGCCAAGCGATGCGGATTGGCGCTTGGCCACCGACAAGTTTGGAACTGTCGCTCCTGGGCTGTTCTCGAACGCACCCCTGAAACCAGAGGATGAAGTGATGATCATCACGGGCAACGGGGCAGGGTATGGTAGCCCGTTTGATCGCGATGCCGATGCTGTCTTGTCTGATGTTGCCGATGAGTTGTTGTCGGTTGACCAAGCCAAAGACGAGTTTGGCGTCGTCATTGAAAACGGTCGTGTCGATGTATCGGCCACCGCGGCATTGCGAAAAGAAATGAAATCAAGTCTCGAAGGAGCTGTGTCATGAAGAGGCCATTGGAAGTCTACGAACGCCCGCATTGCGCCACTTGTGGACAGTTGTTCACTTGGTCGCAGGTGACTGAAGAAAAGGAAGGCCGCAAGTTGCGGTTCTGTTCGACCAACTGCGCAAAGATCTTCAGCGATTACCTGATCCCCACCTATGGGCCTGGCTTGCTGAACACTCTTGATAAGTCCGTGTTCGAAACGTCCGAATAGACAAACAGGGAAAGGCAACCTTCCACGATGGTGGAAGGTGCCTCTTCAAGGCAGAAAAATGGAATACCAGTCTCTCTGGCTTGCCGACATATCGGCAGAGCCCCCCTTGGGTCGTGTCTTGGACACGGATGTATCGGTCGACGTAGCGATCGTTGGCGGCGGGTTTGTTGGGCTTTGGACCGCGCTTTGGTTGCTGGAAGAACAGCCAGGGATCAGTGTTGCTGTCTTTGACAAAGGTCCGATTGGTCAAGGGGCGTCTTCGCTCAACGGTGGCCTCCTGATGAGTTGGTGGCCCAAAATCGGTCGACTTTCCGATCTGGCCGGTCGGGAAGACGGGCTTTGGCTTGCAGATCAGACAACGCGCAACATTCCGGAGCTACAAGACTATCTCATGCGCGAGCAGGTTGACGCAGAGGTGGTTCTCGGCGGCTGGCTATGGACAAACACCGCAGAAGCTCATGCAAATTCCTGGCAAGGTGTTCTGGACAAATCCCGCGAGCTGGAGCGTCCACACGTTTTTCGCGAACTCGCCCCGGATGAGATTGCTCGGAGAACCGGCTCGCCAAAGCATTTGGGCGGCATCTACGAAGAGATCAACGGGCAGGTTCACCCGGGAAAACTTGCTTACGGGCTGGCAACCATCGCCCAGAGAAAAGGTGCAAAGCTCTTTTCCAACTCGACGGTGGATCGCATAACGCCGGGCGCGCCCGTCAGTCTGAACATTTCCGGTCATACAGTCAAAGCCGGAAAGGTCGTAATCGCTTCGAACATTGCGGCGCATGGGCAACCGCAACTGAAAGACCTCATGGTGCTGGTGACGAGCGCCGTCATCGCCACGGAGCCTGTCCCAGAGCGTTTGCAGGAACTTGGCTGGACCGGTGGCGAAACCATAACCGACAGCCAGTCACGGCTCAACTATTACAGAACAACGCGCGATGGCCGGATCGTCTACGGGATGGGAATAGCAAACCTGTCCTATCAGAACCGACTCACGCCGAAAGTTCTAAGGGATCCGTCCGGGATCGAAGAGGTCAAGCGCAACTTCCACCGAGTGTATCCCATGCTGGCGGATGTGCCCATTGCCTATGGATGGTCTGGGCCGATCGATCGAACTTATGATGGTCTGCCGATCATCGGGCAATACCCCGATTGCAAGGATATCTGTTACGGGATCGGCTGGAGCGGAAACGGGGTGGGCCCCAGCCGGCTCGGCGGCCGGATATTGGCTGGCCTGGTTCTGGAGCAGCAAAACCGCTGGACCACGAATGGCTTCGTAAATCGCGCTGGCAAGAAATTTCCGCCCGAACCCTTGCGTTATGTTGTTGGCTCCCTGGTGCGCCGAGCGGTCATTCGCAAGGACTCTGCTGAAATATCAAACCGTCCCGTTCGCTTGACGGACAAATTGCTGGCGAGTCTCGCGCCAGCTGGAACAGAGGACAAGGGAAAATGACGCAACACGCCAACTCATCTCTCCTCAGCAAGCTCGACGTGAGTCGGCTCAAGGAAATCGAAGCGGTATCGGCAGATCCAGCCGTTCTTCTGGACGGGGCTCCGACATTTCGCACCTCCGTTCAGGAAAGCATTGATAGCGGAATGGTGGAGACGGGCGTCTGGGAGGCGACACCCGGCATGACCAGATCGGTCAAGGGGGGGAAAACCGAATTCTGCTACATCATTTCCGGCCGTGTCGAGATCACTCAGGAAGGGGCGGAACCGCAGGTCTTCGGGCCGGGCGATGCCTTCGTGATGAAGCCCGGGTTCATTGGCACATGGCGCACGCTCGAAGCTGTTCGAAAGTTTTTCGTGATCGTTGACCCGAGCCAGATTGCCCCTGTCGCGCGGCAATAGGTGTTCACCCGGCTGCAATGGGCCGTTCATTTCAGAATGGAGTTTGAAAATGCCCAACACTCATGAGAGACCCACTAAGGAGGCAATTGCGGCCCTCCCCGGTATCAAGGGCGTGTCGGAAACGGTTTTCTTTCGCGCTGATAGCGTTCCGCGTAGCCCATGCGAAGCACAGAAGGATCCGAGGATACCTCGGCGGTTGACGCCAGCCACTTCGAAAAACTGGGAGAATGACCTCAAGGTGCTCTCGGCACCGGTGGCATCCGATCTACTCGCCATCGCGCGGGTGATCTGTCCGCATGACTGGTTGGCTGTCAGCGTCTATCAGTCCGTTATTTTGGCAATGGATCGAGACGCCGGTTTTGCACGAGGCATACTCGCAGAGTATGAAGCGCTTCCGCCGGTATTTCCGCGTACGCCTTCCTCACTCTCCGAAGAAGAGCTCATCCAAAGTCTGCGTCAGATCGAGACCACCCGGTTTTTCCGCAGCTTTCTCGGGATGACAATCCACTTGCTCTACGACGATCCCGAGGTCTGGTCCGGCTGCGGGTATGAAGGTGTGGCTGGCTGTAAGCAGGGGCAGCCTCGCGAAGATATCGCCGATGCCGATTGGTTACCCGATCCGCAATCCGATGGAGGTAACGAGGCATGACGAAATTCGACTTTGGAGATGAAAGGGTTGTTGTCGTCATTGGGTCCGGGGCCGGGGGAGGAACGAGCGCGCACGCATTGTGCACCGAGGGCATCGACGTCGTCTTGCTGGAGGCGGGCCCCCAAATTGATGCCGACGACTTTTTGCAGGATGAAGTTGCCGCATATAACATGCTCGCTTGGCAAGAACCGCAAGAGGCGCGGGGCGGATGGCGCGTTGCGCGTGATCTACCGAACAATCCCACCTGGATCTGCCGTGCAGTGGGAGGAACCTCGATCCATTGGACCGCGACCGCGCTTCGGTTTCAGAATCATGAGTTCAAGTGCCGGTCAACCTATGGCGCGATAGAAGGCAGTGACCTCATCGATTGGCCCATTTCCTGCGAAGAAATCGCACCATACTATGAACGTGCGGAAAAGGTGATGGGTGTTTCCGGCAAGAACGGCATGCCGCACCATCCTACCAACAACCACTATAAAGTGCTGCATGCAGGCGCTTCTGCCATCGGTTACAAGCAGATCACGCCTGGTTCCCTTGCTGTCAACAGCCGCCCATATGACGATCGGCCAGCCTCTTGGCAGGATGGGTTTACCCTGCAGGGCGACCGAAGCCGCGCGAAGTGGTCGACGGCCTACATTGAGATCCCTCGAGCCCTCGCGACCGGACATCTTGATCTGCGTTCAAACTGCTGCGCAACCCAGATCGAGCACGATGCAACAGGCAGGGTCTCGGCAGTGGTCTACGTCGATGCGAACGGCCAGCGCCAGAGGCAGAAATGCTCAGTGGTCGTTGTTGCAGGCAATGCGGTCCAAACACCGCGACTGCTTCTGGCATCGACCTCTGCGCAGTTCCCGGATGGACTTGCGAATGGCAGCGGTTATGTCGGGCGTTGCTACATGCGACATACAACCGGCTCAACCTGGTCCATTTTCGAGAAACCGGTACGGATGTGCAGAGGTGAGATGATGCCTGGCCTCGTTTCGGATGAAGCCCCGCACATGCCGGAACGAGGTTTTGCAGGGGGTTACTACATCCAGCTGCTGTCGCTCTCCCTTCCCGCCATCGCCGGAGCGGTCGATCCAGGCTGGTGGGGTAAGGATTATGCTTGGTTCGTGGAGCGGCACGGCAACATGGCAGGTCTGTTCCTGCTGGGCGAAGATCTGCCCCAATTCGAAAACCGCGTGACGCTCAGCTCCGACCGCGTTGATCGCAATGATGTCCCCATACCTGTGGTGACATATGCAGAGCACCCAAACGATCTGGCAATGCAGGTGCACGGCTATGCTCAAATGAAGAAGATTCACGAGGCCGCCGGTGCCGTCTGTTCCCATGATACCCCGCCGTGGCCGGCGTCTCACAACATGGGCACAACCAGAATGAGCAAGGATCCGGCGGAAGGCGTTCTAGATGCCTGGGGCCGGGCGCATGAAGTCGAGAACCTCTTCATTGCGGACGGCAGTGTTTTCACCACGTCCGCGGCTGCAAACCCGACCCTGACGATCGTCGCGCTCGCCATGCGTCAATCCGAGGAGATCGTTCGGCAGATCAGATCCTGAAACACGTCGCTCGATTTGCCGATCATCAAGAAAGGAGAAAGACATGCCCGAAGAACAGAAAAATGCAATCGTCATTGGCGCCTCGCGCGGGCTTGGCCTTGGTTTGGTCAAGGAGTTCCTTGAACGCGGCTGGCTGGTTACCGCCACCTATCGCTCCGCGGAGACTGCAAAAGACCTTCTTGAACTTTCTGAGGCGAATTCCGCTCTTACACTCGAGAGCGTCGATATCAACAAGCCTGAACTTGTCGCGGATCTGGCCCGGAAATTGCAGGGCAAGAAGGCAGATATTCTCTTCGTCAATGCGGGGATCAGCCTCGGCCCCGATGAAAAGGTCCAGGACGTTTCTCGAGAAGACTTCATCAACTTGTTGGCCACCAACGCTTATAGCCCGATGCAGGTTATCGAAGCGCTTGATGGCAATGTCGATAAACAAGGGGTCATCGCCGTGATGTCTTCTGATCTTGGGAGCGTTGAAAATAACCTGACCGGCTTCTGGGAGGTCTATCGCGCAAGCAAGGCTTCTCTGAATACTTTTATGAAGAGCCGAGCGGCAACCAAGGCGGATCAGCGCGCTTACCTGTGTCTCTCGCCTGGATGGGTGCGCACCGACATGGGGGGGGAGGACGCGCCCTTGGATGTGCCAACGAGTGCGTCAGGGCTTGTCGAGACCATGCTCTCCCAACTCGGCGCAACCGGTGTGCAGTTCCTGAATTACGAAGGCAAGACCGTTGCCTGGTGAAACCGCGGGACAGCTTGGGAGCCTCCGCATGAGGGAAACTTCAGAGGTCAAGGCGAACTGTATACTCGCATCGGCAAAGGATCTGGCGGAATGATCTACTCCGACCTCTACATCAATGGCGGCTGGGTAACATCCACGAAGCGGTTCGATGTTCTGAATCCGGCAACGGAAGAAGTGATCGCATCCGTGGCTTCGGCGAGCATTGCCGATGCTGACTCGGCTCTCGATGCCGCCGAGGCTGCAATGAAGATCTGGGCTTCACAGACGCCACGTCACCGATCCGAAGTCTTGCGCCGCGCGTGGGAGCTGATGACGGAGCAACTGGATGATTTTGCAAGTTTGATAACGTTGGAAAACGGCAAGGCGCGAAACGATGCTCGAGGGGAGGCCGCCTATGCTGCAGAATTCTTTCGATGGTTCGCAGAAGAGGCGGTGCGCGCCGATGGAATGATCAAGCACGCTCCCGCCAGCGGGGCGCGCATCATCGTTCAACACAAGCCTGCGGGTCTGGCCGCCTTGATAACTCCGTGGAATTACCCCGCAGCCATGGGCACACGAAAGATTGCACCGGCACTGGCAGCTGGTTGCGGCGTTATCATCAAGCCCGCGTCGGAAACTCCGTTGACCATGCTTGCCTTGATGCCCTTGCTCGAGGATGCAGGCGTGCCGGCAGGTTTGGTCAACGTCTTGCCGTCAACACATTCGGGCGCGCTAGTCGACCACGTCCTGCACGACCCGCGCGTGCGGGTTGTCAGTTTCACAGGCTCCACCGGGGTCGGTCGCAAGCTGCTGAAGTCTGCTGCAGACCAGGTTTTGAAGCCGGCAATGGAGCTGGGCGGGAACGCACCTGTGCTCGTCATGGAAGATGCTGACATCAAAACCGCGATCGAGGGCACGATGCTTGCCAAGATGCGCAACCTGGGTGAAGCCTGCACCGCGGCAAACCGTATCTATGTTCATGAAAACATTGCGGAAGAGTTTACACGCGGGCTTGCTGAAAGCATGTCGGCGCTGAAAGTGGGAGATGGTCGCGATCCGTCCGTCGATGTGGGGCCGCTGGTCAATGCCAGTACGCGCGAGAAGGTGGCCTACTTCGTGGAAGATGCAGTCTCCAAGGGCGCACGTATCGAATGCGGTGGGTCGATCCCGGAAGGTCCTGGTTTTTTCTATCCTCCAACCGTCTTGTCAAATGTGCCTGAAACAGCGGATTGCGTGCAGGATGAAATTTTCGGGCCGATCGCGGCGATCCAGACTTTCAGAAACGAAGAAGACGTGATCCGCAGAGCGAACGATACGGAATATGGCTTGGTGGCTTACGTTTTCACAGGAGACTTCAAGCGAGGCTTGCAGATCTGTGAAAGGCTCGATTACGGAATGGTCGGCCTGAACAGGGGTCTTGTGAGCGACCCTTCTGCGCCTTTTGGAGGAACCAAACAGTCCGGTCTTGGCCGAGAGGGAGGGCAGGAGGGCATGCTGGAGTTCATGGAAACTCAGTACATCTCGGCAGACTGGTAGCATGAGGCTTGTTTTCTTAAAAATTGCCCAATTGGTGAACCGCTCCGTTGCAGGCATCCAGACTTCGACAGTTAGTTTGAAGAAATCACCAAGAAATCATCCTTGTCGTGGTGTTTGGCGGCAATCAACACAGAGTTGTCCAAGGCGCAAATTCCGGTGAATCTTGTTGCTGGGGACTTGCCTCTAACGCGTAGTTTGACACAGGATCTTTCGACATTTGCGAATGGATGGCTGTAGGTTTTCAAGTTCTTGAGCTTGCTCTTCTTTCGCGAAAGGCTTGTTGGCCATACCGCTGAAAACAAGAACTGTCTCACTTTCTTTCAACTAGAGGTCACGGCCCAATCCGGCCGTTCGAAGAGACCGCCGTTGCGGCACCGCAGCGTCACCGAAGCGGCCAATTATCCCCGCCGCGGCGTTTCCAACGACCCGAGGTCGGCAGAGGGGTCCTTTCTGCCGTTGACCGCGCGCGTTCGATTTTCGCCGCGCCCGCGAACCCCGCGGAAGGTAGGGTGAACAGCGGAGCGTCGCTGCAACCCGGCCGCAGAGCCGGGTGCTTGACAAGGTTGAACGACCGTTTTACCGGGTCCTCAGGCACCAGACGCCTGCCGCCCGCCGACATCCTGTCACGGTGAAGTTCTGCAGCAGACAAGATCTCCGTCATCCTCGGCACGTGTCGCGCGGACGGTAATGCGGGCCCCGTCCACTCAGTTCGCGACATGAGCAGGAAGGAAAACGGGGTCATGTCGTCCCAAGCAAACTCATTTCTAACCGGGCCTCTCGGCCCTATCTATGTACGCACCGCGCTTCCGATCATCTTCGTGATGGGCATGAATGGCCTTCTTGCCGTTGCAGACGCGCTCTTCCTCGGACACTTTGCAGGGCCCTATGCGCTGGCTTCCGTCACGCTGATGTTCCCGCTTTACATGCTGATCGTCGCGCTCGCGACGCTGGTATCCTCGGGCATGTCGAGTATCCTCGCCCGCCATCTCGGCGCGCGGCGCGTGCAGGACGCCTGCGCGGTCTATGCGGCTGCACATGGTCTGGCCGCCTTCCTGGGCGTGATCCTGATCGCGCTCTTCCTCGTCCTTGGTGCGCCAGTTGCTCTGCTGGCCGCTGGTGGGTCGGAAGATTTGGCCGACATGGGGCTGATATATCTGCGGATCACCGTTCTGGCCTCGCCCCTGATCTTCGTCCTGTCGGTCAATTCTGACGCCCTGCGCAACGAGGGGTTGGTCGTGTTCATGGCCGCGATGAGCCTTCTGGTGTCGCTGGCCAATATCGGGTTCAACTATGTTCTGATCGGGATGTTGGACATGGGTGTCGCGGGTTCAGCCTATGGCACCGCGATGGCGCAGGCGCTCGCTCTCTGCATCATCCTGGCCTTCCGCGTCTTTGGCGACACGGCACTGCGGCCCTCGGCGCTCTGGCACTATTCGCCGGTTTCTGGCTGGGGGCGCATTCTTGCGCTCGGCGCCCCGCAAAGCCTGAACTTCATCGGGCTTGCTCTGGGATCGGGGGCGATCATCGCCGCGCTGCAATGGGTGAACGCGCCGGGTTACGATTCGACGGTCTCGGCCTACGGCATCGTCACGCGAGTGATCACCTTCGCCTTCCTCCCGCTTCTGGGGCTGGCGCATGCAATGCAGACCATCACCGGCAACAACCACGGCGCGGGCAACTTTCGGCGCAGCGATGCAAGTCTTTGGACGGCGATCGTTGCGGCCTTCGGCTACTGCCTCGCGCTCCAGACCGGCATCACCGTCTTCGCCACCCCGATCGGATCGGCCTTCGTGTCGGACGCACTCGTCATCGCGGAAGTTGCCCGCATCCTGCCGCTGATCTCGGCCGGGTTTTTCGCGGCCGGTCCTCTAATGATGATCGCCATGCATTTCCAGGCCATTGGCGATGCCGGGCGCGCGGCGATTCTTGGGCTCTCGAAGCCCTACCTGTTCGCGATGCCACTGACCTTCGTGCTGGCAGGCTTGGTCGGCGAGCCCGGCATCTGGCTGGCGGCGCCTGCGGCGGAGGGGCTGTTGCTTGCGCTCACGGCCCTCGTCCTCACTCTGCTCGCCAGACAGCAGTCCCTGCGATGGGGACTGTTTCTCGCGAAAGAAGGTGTTCGGCTATGACACGTAATTTGCCAACGACCGCGCAGGCCAAGATTGAGGCCAAACGCCTACGCGAGACCCTCGCCGCGGCGGGCACCCTGATCACTCATGCGCAAGCGCTCGAGCAGATCGCCCATCGACATGGCTACCGTGACTGGAATGCACTCCACGCTGCCATCGCGAACCTACCACCCGCGGCATGGACGCCCGGTGGCCGGGTTACCGGGCACTAGCACTACCTGTCGCAGCCGTTCACAGCGACCGTGATCGCGGCAAGGCAGCTACATCCCGGTTGGTTTCGGCTGGTTCTCAAGCTCGATGAGGCCGTAGATGTGGTCCGCTTCGACAGCTTTTCGAATTTGCGCAGGCAAATCCGCGCGGAGCTTGGGCCAGACGGGTATTCGAAGGAACGCACGTCGGACGGGGAGCCCCACGTGAGGCTGGATCTGTAGTCGCCGCCGGAGAGACCGCTCCCGCCAGCACCATGGTGGCGGGAGCGTTGTCCCGTTGGACGCTGAGGCCAAGGCCCGTGCCTGCCGACACCTTGGCGCCCGTCGCTCGGATACCAAAGAAAGCAAAATCCAAAAAGTTCCGAGATCGTTTCCTACGTTTTGTGGAAACACAGCCAAAGGCACTCGTCGAGTTCCGAGAATTCTACCAAAAGCCTACTTGAAGCTGCCATTCGCGACGACGCCGGATGAATGAGGTATGGGCTCGTAGCCGACCTTCTCTGCGGGCGCACCTTTCGCTTACATGCTCTATTGCCAACGGCGGGTTGGCGTTGTGGCAGGGCGTGGTGGATCGGAGGAACCGCCGATGGTTGGTTCGGAGTTTCTTTGCCTTGGATGCAACGTCCTGCGGCACGCACTCCTTGCGTCGGACCAAGGTTGCACACATCCACAAGAAGACCGGGAACCGGCGCGCCGTGCAGCTGGCGGGCCTCGGGGTAATCCGAGGCCCGGCTTGCCGACGCCCTCACGAGTGAAGGGAAGGCGTTTATCATGTTAACCTTCTTTCAGGCGGCCTCCGGCTCAACTCTCTGGCCGGAACGCCAACGATGCGCGGTCTCTGCAACGCGCCGGCCAAGGTGTTCGGCGGTTCTGAGATCCGAGCCTGTCGGTGCAACTTCGGGTGAAACATCAGCATCCGCCTGCGACATTGCGCCCAGAAACCCGCCGAGGCGGTTCAGATCTTCCGGAGAGCCTGTGCTGGTGTTGTTACCTGGCGGCAATCCCAGCCCGACCCAGACCATGCCGTGCTGCATGGCGAAGTGGTTGATCTGTTGAAGCGTAGCCAGTTTGTCGCCGCTCATACCGGCTGAATTGGTGAAGCCCGCGGCCAGCTTGTTGGCCCAACGGCCTTCGAGCCACCGGCCCGACGTTTCGTCCAGGAACGATTTGAATTGCGCGGATGCACTTCCGAAATATGTTGGAGAGCCGAAAATGACAGCGTCGGCGGCGTCAATGACATCCCAATTCTTCTCGCGCTCTTCGACCGGGATCAGAGCGACGTCTGCACCGGCAACTTCGCTCGCACCGCGGTAAACCGCTTTGGCCTGAACTGCCGTGTGGCCGTATCCACTGTGGTAGACGATTGCTATCTTCACCATTGCTTTCTCCGTTTGAGTTGTGTCGACCTTGGCGGCCGGGTTGCCTTTACAAGCGACACCAAAGCCTCGGAGTAGAGTTTCATCCAAAACTCCGTTGTGATGTCTCGCACGGACATATCGACGAAGAACAGCAGTTGATAATATCGAGTTCTCATGATTTTGATCTATTAAACAGATCGGATGAGCCGCCACATGACATTGGATCAACTTGTCGTCCTTGACGCGATTGTCGCCTCCGGAACCTTCCGCGGGGCGGCTGATCGGCTGAACAAGGCGCAGTCCGCCGTCAGCCATCAAATCAAGAAGCTTGAGGGCGAATTGGGGTTCGATCTCTTCTTGCGCGATGCCTACAGACCAAAGTTGTCGCCGGAAGGCGAAGTCTTCTTCCGCGAAGTGACGCGGGTTCTGGAACAGGTTCATGGATTGAAAACTGTGGCAGCGGGCCTCCGGAGTGAGCAGGAGCCCATGATTTCGATCGCGATGACAGCAACGATGTCGCTGGATCCGATCCTGAACATCTTGGGAGAGGTCGGACGCGCCTTCCCTGGAACACATATCAAGCTGGTGAGCGAAATGATGGGCGGTCCATTGGCACGTCTCATGAATGGTGAGGCCGACCTGATCATTGCGGGGCTTGATGGCGTGCCCATCGACGAAGTCGAAACGCTCCCGGTCGGCTCGATCACCATACGCCCCGTGGCCAGCCCCGGGTTTCCAGCGGCCCACCGGTCAGGGGTGAAGTCACGTCGCGAGATGCAGAGCTACACCCAAGTCATCGTAGCGGGAACGGGCGGCAAGGATTACGACCAAAGCCGAGACCTGCTCTCCGGCGGGCAGCGTTGGACGGTTTCGGACTTTCAGGCCAAGAAGTCGATCATCAAGGCAGGGCTTGGGTGGGGGGGAATTCCGGATCACTTGATGGCCGAAGAACTGGCGGCAGGCGAGCTCGTTCCCTTGGCCGTCGAGGGCTATCCTCCGCGCCATACGGAAATATTCGCAATAAGACGCCGGGATCGCCCGATGGGAAAAGTCATGTCGAGCATCTGGGAAAGATTGGCGGAAAAGGCACGCTGAGACGCCAACCGCCTTGTGCACACGCGATCAATTTCAGGGGTCTTGTCGGCCTTGAGGGCCCAAAACCGCTTTGGCACGCGTCAGAAATGTTTGATGACACTCTGCGGGCATGATGCGCCTGACATGATCTGAAATCATGATCTTAATGATGATAACTTAATATTATCTTCTGATGATCTTCGTTGCTACGTCCGAGCGGACCACAAAAACGGAGCATCTAATGAAACTCTATTCCAGATCTTGGGTTCGCGGCGTCACCGAACCCTGCACATCGAGCGAACGCGGCGCTCGGCCCATGACGAAAGGCATCCCTGATACCGGAGATATCGAACGATGAGCGGGTCACATGAAACCGAGGTTCGGGAGCTCATGAAGCTCTATTTCGACGGTCTCTATCAATCGAGCAGCAGCATCTTGCGGACCGTTTTCCACCCGGACCTCGCCTATGTGAACGGGACTGCCGATACCTACGAACACATGGGGCTTGAAGAGTATATGGCGCGTATCGATGCGCGGACGCCGCCGGCCTCACGCGGCGACCCAAGAGAGGAAGCCATCGAACGGATCGAGTTCAAGGGAGATCGCATCGGAGTCATCGAGGCGCGCATGACGATGATGGGCCGGAACTATCAAGACCTGCTGACGATCATCAACACGGATGAAGGTTGGCGCGTACTCACCAAAGTATTCTCCTTTGTGGAACGAAAGGACTGAACGAATGCCGTACGTAAACATCAAGGTAACCCAGGAAGGCGGCCCCGCCGGCACTGGCCCATCAACAGAAGAGAAGGAGCAGTTGGTTGCGGGCGTGACGGACCTGCTTTTCAGAGTTCTTGGCAAAAATCCGGCCACGACGTTCGTGGTCATCGACGAAGTGCCGCTCGAAAACTGGGGGCTGGAAGGCCGCCAGGTCAGCACCATTCGCGCGGAGCAGACGTGAGCCCCGGGCCTCATGCAGTGATCCCCGCCCGTCGGCGCGCTTGTGGCGCGTTGGCGGGAAGGGGCCTCCGGCTGTCAGGAATTCTCTGGGTCATTTCGAGGCTGTCGGCGAACCGGAGCAATGTGGTCTCGGCGCGCCGCGCCGCGCCGGCCGAACCCTCAGTACGGTCGTGACATGCAGACGGTCGATCAAAGAGGGGCATCGCTGACGGGCTATGCTTGGATGTCGCTCGCTGTATTGATCTGGGCGAGTTGGCTGGTTCTGACGTCTTCGGGCCGCACGACGACTCTTTCGGTCGTGGATCTTGCCGGATTTCGCGCCGTAATCCCGACGGTGGTGCTGGCACCTTTGCTTTGGCGCCACCGTAACATCGTCGCTCGAGTGGGCGCGACACGATGCTTGCTGCTATCTGCCTACGGGGCGCCATTCACCTTGCTTGTGGGCCACGGATTGGGCTTTGCTCCGGTGGCCCACGCGGGTGCCATGGTTCCTGGGTTGATGCCGGTTTTCGCCGTTGCTCTGGCTTGTATGTTTCTGGGCCAGCGGCTGAGCAAAGAAACTGTCGCTGCCCTCGTGCTTATCCTTTCCGGCGCAGTGATGATCCTTCTGCGCGGCGCGGATCAGTTGGCAGTGCATGATATGTGGGTTGGACACCTTCTCTTTTTGTCGGGCGCGCTCTGCTGGGCCTGTTTCACCGTAACGATCCGCGCGTTCGAGATCCCGGCGTTTCTGGCTACCGCCATAGTGGGCGCAGTCTCGACAATTTGGCTGCTGCCTTTCTGGATAATTTCCGATCTGTCCAACTTCGCCACGGCGCATTGGACCGACATTGCCTTTCAGGCGGTCTTTCAGGGCCTCATATCGGGCTTGATTTCCATGTACGCTTTCAGCCGGGCGCTTCGGCTCATTACTGCGCGGGCGTCCCTCTTTTCGGCCCTGACACCCGGCGTCGCGGCCGTATTGGCTGTTCCGGTTCTGGGCCAAATCCCGCAACTATCAGACGTTGTCGCACTCGGGGTCGTCGTAACGGGCCTGATTATCTGGAACATGGGCCCGAAGCTCCCCTAAGACTGTCGTTGGCCGGAACTGGGTAACCGGGATACTTGGCAGAGCGCTCATCGCATGTCCGCCTCCGAAACCTGACCGTTTGGAAAGCACTTCACAGATTTTATGCTGGGAGGCATCATTGCGCTTGGTTGTTTCCACTACGAAGGGCGGTGCGTGTATGGCCAACGTATTGGCGCCAAAGGTCCGCAGTCATCTCTGCCACATTGCCGGCCATGCGGTTCCCATCACCTATCAAAGACTCGCGAAGGACTTGGAACTCTCGCCGCCGAATACGATCCATCAGCTCACAGCCGCGTTGGAATGCCTGATTGAGGAGGACGCTGCCGCCTCACGCCCGTTGATCGCAGCGCTCGTGGTCAGCAAGGCACGGGATGGATTGCCCGCGCCGGGCTTTTTTGACTGCGCGCGGCGCGTGGGGCGTTTCGAGGGCGACCCTTCGGGATCGGAAGATCAGGCCTTCTACGCGGAAGAGTTCAAGAAGGCGGTCGATTTTTGGAGCGCGTCCACCCAAGACGCATAGTCAGGTCGCCAAGTTTGGAAGCCACCCTGAAGATCGAAATCAAGAAACGCTTTGGCACCGCCAAAGCGAAGTGCCGGCCTTTACCAGAAATTCAAGCAGACCTCTGCCGCTGCAGTGCGGTTTCCCTGAGCCGAACATTCATGATCTCGAAGTTGATGCGTAGCACAGATCTTGGGCGAAGCTTTCGTCGGTTGAATTCTTCAGGTGCAGTTACAGAAGCCAAGAGCCTCTGGGTTGATCCCTATGCGCTCAGAGATGCTGCCCAACATGCGAATGTTGCGACAACAAACCGATACTCGAGGAATCGCAGCGACGGCGCCAACCAGATCGTGCCGCTGAGACACAAGAAAACGTTGGATCAAAAATAGAACGACGCTGATCCAACATGATCCAGCACACTCGGAGCGTGACGTCTAAGCATTTGATTTCATGGCGATCCCGCGAGGACTCGAACCCCGAACCTGCTGATTAGAAGTCAGCTGCTCTATCCAGTTGAGCTACGGGACCGCTCGAGGCGAAGCTTTACCGCGCCGCTTTCGCGAGATCAAAGGCAAAAGGGCCGCTCAACCGGCAAAGGGGTCTTCGGCGTAGCGCACGCCGGCGAGGTAGAGGCCCTGCGGCGGGCAGACCGGGCCGCACGCGGCGCGGTCGCGGGCGGCGAGGGCTTCCGCCACGCGCTCGGGCGGCCATGCGCCCGCGCCCACGCGCTCGAGCGTGCCGACGATCGAGCGCACCTGGTTGTGCAGGAAGCTCCGGGCGCGCAGGCGAAATTGCAGTTCGGGCCCCGAGAGCCCCTCGACCTGCTCGATCTTGATGGCGTCGAGCGTCTTCACCGGGCTCTTCGCCTGGCAGATGGTGGAGCGGAAGGTGGTGAAGTCGTGATGCCCCACCAGGTGCGCCGCGCCTTCGCGCATCGCTGCCACGTCGAGCCGTTGCGGCACCTGCCAGACCCGCCCGCGCTCATGGGTGGCCGGCGCGCGGCGCATGAGCAGCCGGAAGAGATAGCGCCGCTCCAGCGCCGAGAACCGTGCGTGCCAATCGTCGGCCACCTGCGCGCAGGCGAGGATCGCCACGGGCGCAGGCTTCAGGTGATGGTTCAGCGCCTCCGAAAGCCGGAAGGGCTCCCACGCCTTCGCCAAGTCGCAATGCGCCACCTGCGCCAGCCCGTGCACGCCCGCATCGGTGCGCCCCGCGGCGGCAATCCTGTGCTCGCCCGGCTCGAGCCGCGCCAGCGCCGCCTCGATGGCGCCCTGAACCGACGGGTGCTCGGCCTGCCGCTGCCAGCCCGCGAAGGGGCCGCCGTCATATTCCACCATGAGCGCATATCTGGGCATGGCGGCTCCCTTAGCGGCTGGCGATGGCCCGGGCAAGTGGCCGCGCCCGCATCCGCCTCTGGCATGCGGGCCGCGCCGCGCCTATCTTGCCCCCATGAACGCAGAAAAGGCCGGCCATTGATCCTCTCCAACATCGCAGACGGGCTCACCCGCGGGGTCGAGGGCGCCGCCTCCACCCTGTCGGAAACCTTCTTCGAGCCGGTCGTCCGGCTGGGCGTCACCGGGCTGTCGCGCGCCGGCAAGACGGTGTTCATCACCTCGCTGGTGGCCAACCTGCTCGAGCGCGGGCGGATGCCGGGCCTCGTGGCCGCGGCCGAGGGGCGCATCTCGGCGGCCTTCCTCCAGCCCCAGCCCGACGACACGGTGCCGCGCTTCGATTACGAGACCCACCTCGCCGCGATGACCGGCCCCGAGCCGCGCTGGCCCGAGAGCACGCGGGCCGTCTCCGAGCTGCGCCTCTCGCTCCGGGTGCGGCCCACCGGGCTTCTGGCCGGGCTCTCCGGGCCGCGCACCGTGCATGTCGATATCGTCGACTATCCCGGCGAATGGCTGCTCGACCTGGCGCTTCTGGAGAAGGATTATGCCACCTGGTCCGCCGAGGTGCTGGAGCGGCTCGAAAGCCGCGCCGAGGCGGCGGAGTTCCTCGCGCTCCTGCGCGAAACCGATCCCACGGCCCCGCTCGACGAACCCAAGGCGCAGGCGCTCGCGCGGGCCTTCACCGCCTATCTGCAGGCCGCGCGCAAGGCGGGCTACACCGATTGCACGCCCGGCCGTTTCCTGCTGCCCGGCGATCTCGAGGGCTCGCCCGCGCTCACCTTCGCCCCCCTGCCGCCCGTCGCCAACCCGCCCCGCAAGTCGCTCGGCCGCGAGATGGCGCGGCGCTTCGAGGCCTACAAGGCGCGCGTGGTGCAGCCCTTCTTCCGCGAGCATTTCGCCCGGATCGACCGTCAGGTGGTGCTGGCCGACGTGCTGGGCGCCATCCATCGCGGCCCCCGCGCCACCGAGGACATGCGCCGCGCCATGGCCGAGATCCTCGGCGCCTTCCGGCCCGGGCAAACCGCCTTTCTCACAAGGCTCCTCGGCGGCCGGCGGGTGGAGAAGATCCTCTTCGCCGCCACCAAGGCCGATCACCTGCACCACTCCCAGCACGGCGCGCTCACCGCGATCATGGCGGCGATGCTGAAGGAGGCCCGCGCCCGGGCCGATTTCGCCGGGGCCGAGACGCAGGCAATGGCGCTCGCGAGCCTGCGCGCCACCACCGAGGAAACCCGCACCCACGAGGGCGCGAAGCTCGATCTGGTGCGTGGCACGCTTCTGACCGAGGAGGGCGGGCGCGGGCGTCAGGCGGCCTTCCACCCCGGAACGCTGCCGGAAGACCCCGCGCGCCTTCTGGCGCCAGCGCGTGAAGGCGCGGAGACTTGGCTCGACGCCGAATTCGGCAACATGCGCTTCGCCCCCGCCGCGCTCAGCCTCAAGCCGGGGGAGGGGCCGCCGCATATCCGGCTCGACCGCGCGGCGCAGTTCCTTCTGGGAGACCGGCTATGACCAAAGGCCCCATCCTCATCGACCTCGACGACGACGCGCCCGCGCCCGGCCCCGAGGCCGCGCCGCCCGTGCCCGAGCCGGAGGCCCCGCCCACCCCCGAAGGCCGCGCCATGCAGACGGTGGCCACCCTCGGCGCCCGCCGCCCCTCGCGGCTCGCGCGCAGCTTCTGGGCGCTGGCGCTGGCGCTTCTGGGCACGGTCCTCTCCGTCGCCGCGTGGGATTTCGCCACGAACCTCATCGCCCGCATGCCGCTTCTCGGCTATGCCGTCACCGCGCTCTTCGCTGCGCTCATCGTCGTCTTCCTCGCCATCGCGCTCCGCGAGCTCGCGGCCTTCGCCCGGCTCGGTCGGCTCGATGCGCTGCGCCGCGCCGCCGATCAGGCGCTGGCCGAGGAGGATCTCGCCGCCGCGCGCGCCGTCTCCCGCCGCCTCACCGCGCTCTACGCGCAGCGCGAGGATACCCGCTGGGGCCGCGAGAGCCTCGCCGAGGCCGAGGCCGACCAGTTCGATGCCGCGACCCTCATGGCCACCGCCGAGCGCGCGCTTCTCGCTCCGCTCGACGCCGCCGCCACCCGCGAGATCGAGGCCGCCGCCCGGCAGGTCGCCACCGTCACCGCGCTGGTGCCGCTGGCCATGGCCGATGTGGTGGCCGCCCTCACCGCCAATCTCCGCATGATTCGCCGCATCGCCGAAATCTATGGCGGGCGCTCGGGGGTGCTGGGCGGCTGGCGGCTCACCCGCGCCGTGCTCACGCATCTGGTCGCCACCGGCGCCGTGGCCGTGGGCGATGACATGCTCTCCTCGGTCGCGGGCGGCAGCATGCTATCGCGCCTCTCGCGCCGCTTCGGCGAGGGGCTCGTCAACGGCGCGCTCACCGCGCGGGTGGGCGTGGCGGCGATGGAGGTCTGCCGCCCGCTGCCCTTTACCGCGCTGCAGCGGCCCTCGGTGAGCGCGCTCGTGCGTCGGGCGCTCACGGGCCTCTTCTCACGGGGCGAGGGCTAGGCCGCGCATGGCGGTTGCGGCAGCCGCCGAATTTGGCGACAATTCCCCCAAGGCAAACACGAAACCGGGCAGGCCAACTCCGTGCAGGGATACAAGTTCACTCTGGCAGGCGCTCCGCTGGTGGCGATGGGCTCCGGCGCGCTCTACTGGCCCGAGCGCGGGCTGCTCTGCATCTCCGATCTGCACCTCGGCAAATCCGAGCGCCGCGCCCGGCTGGGCGAGGCCCATCTCCCCCCCTACGAGACGCAAGACACGCTCTCCCGCCTCGAAGACGATCTGAAGGCCACCGAAGCCACCACCGTCATCTGCCTCGGCGACAGTTTCGACGACCGCGCCGCCGCCGAGGCCCTGCCCGAGGCCGAGAAGCTCTGGATCGCGGCGCTGCAGGCCGGGCGCCGCTGGGTCTGGATCGAGGGCAATCACGATCCCGGCCCGGTCGAGCTCGGCGGCACCCATCTGGCCGAGCTGCCGCTGCCGCCGGTCACCTTCCGCCATATCGCGCGCAAGAACCAGTCGGGCGAGATCTCGGGCCATTACCATCCCAAGGCCACGATCAGCCTCACCGGCCGCACCGTCACCCGCCCCGCCTTCCTGATCGATGTCGACCGCGTGATCCTGCCCGCCTATGGCACCTACACGGGCGGGCTGCGCAGCGACGATGCCGCCTTCGCCCAGCTCATGCGCGCCGATGCGCTGGCCGTGCTCACCGGCGCCGTGCCGCGCCCCGTGCCGATGCCCAGATAGGAGCGCCCGCCATGCCGCTTGCCCCCGCGCTGGAAGAGAAGAGCCGCCGCAGCTTCGCCGCGCAGAGCATGATGGCCACGCTCGGGGCCGAGCTGGCCGCGATCTCCGAGGGCGCCGTGGAGATCGCCGCGCCCATCCTTCCCGGCAGCCTCCAGCAGCAGGGCTTCGCCCATGCCGGCCTCACCTTCGCCATCGGCGACAGCGCGGCGGGCTACTCGGCCCTCACCGTGATGCCCGAGGGTCACGAGGTGCTCACCACGGAAATGAAGATCAACCTGCTGGCGCCGGGGCAGGGGGCGCGCCTCGTCGCCCGGGGGCGGGTCATCAAGCCGGGCCGGCGGCTGGTGATCGTGCAATCGGATGTCTTCGGCGTGTCCGAGGATGGCCGCGAAACCCATGTGGCCCTGCTCACCGGCACGATGATCGCCGTGGCGCCGAGAGGCTAGCGCGGCGGCCCCGCGGGCGCTGATCCCGCGCCGTTGCCCCTCTTGAGGCGTCGGCCCACGAAGGCCCCCACAGGCCCCGGCAAGCCCGTTTGCCCGGCCTCACCCCGTCACCGGTTTCCCCGTCGCGGCCCAGGCATGTCTGGCGCTACCAATAGCTCGGGTCGTCGAAAGCCGGGGCGCAGCGCGACGGCCCTGTCAGCTGCCCGAGCGGCGCCCCCGTCAGGCCTTGCGCCAGCCAGCCTTCGGGCTGGCTCAGCGGGTGCGGCGGGGCAACCGCCTCCACCGTGACCGGCCGAAACCCGACGCGCGCGTAATAGCCCGGGTCGCCATAGGTCACCGCCACCTCGGCCCCGGTTTCCGCCATCCGCGCCAGCCCGTGCCCGAGCAGCGCCTGCCCCACGCCCTGCCCCTGCCGGTCGGGCGCCACCGCCACGGGCGAGAGCAGCACCACCTTTGGGGCGTCTTGCGGAAAGTGCAGCCGGGTAAAGAGGATGCACCCTATCAGCGCCCCCGCCTCCCGCGCCGAGAAAACGAAGAGCTCCCCGGGCGGCGTGGTAGCGAGCAGGCCCGCCACCAGCCGGCCGATCAGCCGCCCTTCCTCCGCGCCTTCCGAGGCCGTGAACGTGGCTTCAAAGAGCCCGACGATCTCCTCGGCCCGCCCGTCCTGCCCGTCGACGAATTCCATGTCGCACCCCTCCGCGCCGAACCACCTGCGCCCCATCCTGTCCAGCCGCCCGTCAAGGCACAAGCCCCGCCGCGGTCACCGCGACGGGGCTTGCCGGATAGCTCCCAACCTCGGGCAAGCGCCCGCCTTACGCGGTCAGCCCCTCCGGCTCGGCCAGCCCGTTGGCGCGGCAGCAGGCCGTCACCGTGTTGGCCAGCAGGCAGGCAATGGTCATCGGCCCCACGCCGCCCGGCACCGGGGTGATGGCGCCCGCGCGCTCTGCACAGCTCGCGAACTCCACGTCGCCCACCAGCACGTTCTTGCCGTCGCGCTCGATCCGGTTGATCCCCACATCGATCACCGTGGCGCCTTCCTTGATCCAGTCGCCCGGCACCATCTCGGGCCGGCCCACCGCCGCCACCACGATATCGGCGCGGCGCACCACCTCCGGCAGATCCTTGGTGCGCGAATGCGCAATCGTCACCGTGCAGCTGTCGCCCAGCAGCAGCTGCGCCATCGGCTTGCCCACGATGTTCGACCGCCCGATCACCACCGCATCCATGCCGGAAAGCGAGCCATGATGGTCGCGCAGCATCATCAGGCAGCCCAGGGGCGTGCAGGGCACCATGCTCTTCTGCCCGGTGCCCAGAAGCCCCACGTTGGAGATGTGAAACCCGTCCACGTCCTTCGCCGGGTTGATCGAGTTGATCACCAGATCCTCGTCGAGATGCTTCGGCAGCGGCAGCTGCACGAGAATGCCATGCACCGCCGGGTCATTGTTGAGCGTGTCGATCAGCGCCAGCAGATCGGCCTCCGATGTGTCGGCCTCGAGCTTGTGCTCGAACGAGGCCATGCCCACTTCCACGGTCTGCTTGCCCTTCGAGCGCACATAAACCTGGCTTGCGGGGTCCTCGCCCACCAGCACCACGGCGAGCCCCGGCGTGATGCCATGCTCATCCTTCAGTTTCGCCACATGGCCCGCCACCTTTTCCCGCACCTTGGCGGCAAAGGCTTTCCCGTCAATGATCTGAGCCGTCATTTACCCACACCTTTCATCTTTCCCAAAAATACTCCCGCCGGAGGCGAAAATTCCGCGCAGCGGCAGGCCTCCGGCCGAACGCCTATTCCTGCCGCGCCAGCACGCGCGCCTCGATCGCATCGGCCGCCGCCGTCACGCCCCTGAGCGAGAAGCGGGCCACGCCGTCGCCCTCGCCCCTGGGCCTGTAAGTCATCACCACCGCGGTGCCGGGCTTCATCCGCGCCACGAGGTCCGCGGCGATCTCCGCATCGCGGATCACCACCGTATCCACGGCGTTGTAGCCGTCGAAATCGCCCTGCTCCCACGCACCCGGGGGCAGGTCCACCACCTCGCCATCGAAGCTGAAGCTCAGCGCCGTGAGCGCCTCTCCCGGCATGCCCCGGTCCATCACCTCCACCGCCCAGTCGGGCGAGGCGTCGAGCCGGTGAATGGCCAGCCGCAGGTCGAAGAAGGCCTGCGAGCCCGGATCGACCGCCGTCGTCACCGCCCGGCAGGGCCCTTCGCCCTCGTCGGCACAGACAGCCAGCCAGTCGCCGTGATAGGCGCGCAACTCGCCGGAGCTGTGCGTGAACCACTCCTGCGCAACGGCAGGAGCGGCCACGAGCACAAGCCCGGCAAGCAGCGCCTGCCGCATCAGAACAGGCCTTCGATCTGGCCCGCGTCGTTGAGGCGGATGTTCTCCGCCGCCGGTTTCGAGGGCAGGCCCGGCATGGTCATGATCTCGCCGCACACAACCACCACGAAGCCCGCGCCCGCCGAGAGCCGCACCTCGCGCACCGGCACCGAGTGGCCGGTGGGCGCGCCGCGCAGGTTGGGGTCGGTCGAGAAGCTGTATTGCGTCTTGGCCATGCAGACGGGGAGATTGCCGTAACCCTGCTCTTCCCAGAGCTTGAGCTGGTCGCGGATCTTCTTGTCGGCCAGCACCTCGTCGGCGCGGTAGATGCGCTTGGCGATGGTGTCGATCTTGTCGAAGAGGCTCATCTCGTCGGGGTAGATCGGGCCGAAATTGGCATTGCCCGCATCCACCACTTCCACCACCTTCTTGGCGAGGTCCGCCGAGCCCTTCGAGCCCAGCTCCCAGTGGCGCGAGAGCACCGCCTCGGCGCCGTGCGACTTGACGTAGTCCTTCACCGCCTCGATCTCGGCATCGGTGTCGGTCACGAAGTGGTTGATCGCCACCACCACCGGCACGCCGAAGCTCTTCACGTTCTCGATATGGCGGCCGAGGTTCGGGCAGCCTTTCTTCACCGCCTCCACGTTCTCCGCGCCAAGGTCGGCCTTGGCCACGCCGCCGTTCATCTTCATCGCGCGCACGGTCGCCACGATCACCACCGCCGAGGGGGCTAGCCCTGCCTTGCGGCACTTGATGTTCATGAACTTCTCGGCGCCGAGGTCGGCCCCGAAGCCCGCTTCCGTCACCACGTAATCGGCGAGCTTGAGCGCGGTCTTGGTGGCGATCACCGAGTTGCAGCCATGCGCGATATTGGCGAACGGGCCGCCATGCACGAAGGCCGGGTTGTTCTCGAGCGTCTGCACGAGGTTGGGCTGCATCGCGTCCTTCAGGAGCACGGTCATCGCGCCTTCCGCCTTGATGTCGCGGCAGTAAACCGGCGAGCGGTCGCGGCGATAGGCCACGATCATCGCGCCGAGGCGCTCCTCGAGATCCTTGAGGTCTTTCGCGAGGCAGAGGATGGCCATCACTTCCGAGGCCACGGTGATGTCGAACCCGCCTTCGCGCGGGAAGCCGTTGGAGACACCGCCGAGCGAGAGGTTGATCTGCCGCAGCGCGCGGTCGTTCATGTCCACCACGCGGCGCCACTGCACCCGGCGCACGTCGATCTCCAGCTCGTTGCCCCAGTAGATGTGGTTGTCGATCATCGCCGACAGCAGCGAGTGGGCCGAGGTGATGGCGTGGAAATCGCCGGTGAAGTGGAGGTTCATGTCCTCCATCGGCACCACCTGCGCGTAGCCGCCGCCGGCAGCCCCGCCCTTCATCCCGAAGTTCGGGCCCAGAGAGGCTTCGCGAATGCAGATCATCGCCTTCTTGCCGATGTGGTTCAGCCCGTCGCCGAGGCCCACGGTGGTGGTGGTCTTGCCTTCGCCGGCCGGGGTCGGGTTGATCGCGGTCACGAGGATCAGCTTGCCGTCCTCGTTGCCCTGCACGGAGTTGATGAACTCCTGGCTCACCTTGGCCTTGTCATGGCCATAGGGCAGCAGATGCTCTGAGGGGATGCCCAGCGCCTGACCGATCTCCATGATCGGCTTCTTCTTGGCTTCGCGGGCGATCTCGATGTCGGATTTGTAGCTCATGTTCGGTCCTCTGGTGGCCGCGGGGCGCGCGGGCGGGTGGTCTCTCGCGAGGCTCAATAGCGAGTCCACGGCGGTATACGCAGGGCATTTCCGACATTTCCGATGGCGGTTGCGGCGGGATGACGCGGTTTGGTTTCATATCGGAAACGTGACAGCGGTCCGTGGATGGGCGCGGGACAAGGGCGAAGCCCGCCGCGCCATCGACGGGCCGCCCCTAAGGCCCGTCGATTGGGTGACGCCAGTGCCCGGCTCGCGCGGCGTACGGGCCTGACACCCATAAAGCGCCTATCACTGCCGTAGGATCGACGCGCCGCGGCCCGTCGATGGCGCGGCTCCGCGCCTCCCGCACCCCCATCCCCGCCCGCAGGATGGAACACTTCCCCACTCCCCGCCGTTTCCGCCTTACAAGGCGGTGCAACCCCGCCCCCCGGGAGGCACACCCCGGAAGACGAAAGGAGGAGACCCATGAAAAGCATTGTCACAACGCTTCTCGCCACCACCATGCTGGCGGGCGCGGGCCCCGCGCTGGCCGCGAGCAACTCGGCCGACAGCGCCGCGTCGACGATCTGCGAAAACCCCTTCAACTGGGGCGACACCAACAAGGACGACCAGCTGAGCCGCGCCGAGATCGAGGCCATGCGCGACGAGAATTACGGCGCGATCGACGCCAATGACGATGGCGAGATCAGCAAGGAAGAATATGTCGAATGCCTCGGCGATACCGGCAAGACCGCCCGCAACGAGGCCGCGACCGGCCAGAAGGAGGGCACCTACAAGACCGGCGACTGGTCCGACATCACCACCACCGACGATGCCCGCGAGATGACCGATGAGGATTGGGCCGATCTGGCGCAGGAGGCATGGGAGACCGGCGATGCCGAGATGCAGGAGGCCCTCAGCTATGGCGGCTCCGAGGCCGGCTCCGCCGAGGAATTCGCCCGCGCCGCCACCCAGCGCTTCCAGATGCACGACCAGAACGGCGATGGCGTCATCACCGAGGCCGAATACGAGGCCCGCGCGGAAGACATGAAGTTCGACGAGACTGCCCTCGAGGCCCGTTTCGAGGAGCTCGACACCGACGACAGCGGCGCGGTCTCCCCGCAGGAATATCGCGGCGCCGCCGCATGGGCCGAGCCCACCGGGGCCGACACCACGGGCGAAGGCACGTCCGATGTGGGCGAAGGCTTCCTCGTGCCCGTCTACCACTATTACATCCGCATCCTGTAATCTCCCTGTCAGGCGCGATGTAAAAAGCCCGCCGCGTGTCATGCGCGGCGGGCCTTCTCATCTTGGTCGGGCAGGCCTGCGCCTTACCCCAGCGCCTCGCTGCAGCGCTTGCAGGTGCCGGGGTGCTTGTGGCTCCCCACATCCGGCAGGATCTTCCAGCAGCGCTGGCACTTCTCGCCCTCCGCCCGCTCGAAGACCACCGTCACCCCTTCCACCTCCGGCAGGCGGAACGCCTCCGAAGGCGCCGGATCGGCGCTCAGAGAGATCGCCGAGGTGATGCAGATATCGTCGAAATTGACCGATTTCAGCACCTCGAGCATCGCGGCCTCTTCCACATGCACCACCGGGGCCGCCTCGAGCGAGGCGCCGATCACCTTCTCGGTGCGCTGCACCTCCAGCGCCGCCGTCACCACCCGCCGCGCGCGGCGCACCCTGGCCCATTTCTCCGCCAGCCCCGCGTCGAGCCATGCCTCCGGCGTCTGAGGGAAATCCACCAGATGCACCGAACTGTCCTCGCCCGGGAAGCGCTCGAGCCACACCTCTTCCATGGTAAACACCAGCACCGGCGCCAGCCACGTCGTCAGTTGGTGGAAGAGAATATCCATCACCGTCCGCGCGGCCCTGCGCCGGGCCGTATCGCCGTCGCAATAGAGCGCATCCTTGCGGATGTCGAAATAGAAGGCCGAAAGCTCCACCGTGGCAAAGTTGAAAAGCGCCTGGAAGACGCCCTGGAAGTCATAGGCGGCATAGCCCTCGCGCACCTTCACATCCAGCTCCGCCAGCCGGTGCAGCACCCAGCGCTCCAGCTCCGGCATCTCCGCCGGTTCCACCCGGTCGGCCTCGCTGAAATGGCTCAGCGCTCCCAGCAGGAACCGCATCGTGTTCCTGAGCCGCCGGTAGCTGTCGGCCACCCCCTTCAGAATCTCCGGCCCGATCCGCTGGTCGTTGGTGTAATCGGTCTGCGCCACCCAGAGCCGCAGGATGTCGGCCCCGTATTGCTTCACCACCTCTTCCGGAACAATCGTGTTCCCGAGAGACTTGGACATCTTGTTGCCCTTCTCGTCGAGCGTGAAGCCATGCGTCAGCACCCCCCGGTAAGGCGCGCGCCCGATCGTCCCGCAGGCCTGCAGCATCGACGAATGGAACCAGCCGCGATGCTGGTCGGTGCCCTCGAGATAGAGGTCCGCCAGCCCGTCCGCCGAGCCGTCCTCCCGGTCGCGCAGCACGAAGGCATGGGTCGAGCCCGAGTCGAACCAGACATCCAGAATGTCGTCCACCTTCTCCCACTCGCTCGGGTCGTAATCGTTTCCGAGAAACCGCTCCTTCGCGCCCGGTTTATACCACGCATCGGCCCCCTCTTCCTCGAAGGCCGCGAGGATGCGCGCGTTCACCTTCTCGTCGCGCAGCAGGAACCCCTCGTCGGTCGGCATCGCGCCCACCTTCTTGAAGCAGGTCAGCGGCACGCCCCATGCCCGCTGGCGCGAAAGCACCCAGTCGGGCCGGTTCTCCATCATCGAGTAGAGCCGGTTCCGCCCCGTCTTCGGCGTCCATTTCACGCGGTCGATGCAGGTGAGCGCGCGCTCGCGGATCGTCTTGCCGTTCTCGTCCTGCCCATCGCCCACCGCGCGGTCGATCGCGGCAAACCATTGCGGCGTGTTGCGGTAGATCACCGGCGCCTTCGAGCGCCATGAATGCGGGTAGGAATGCTTGATCTTGCCGCGCGCCAGCAGCCCGCCCACCTCGACGAGCTTGTCGATGATGGCCTTGTTGGCATTGCCCTCTTTCCCCTTGCGATCGAGGATATAGGTGCCCCCGAAGAAGGGCAGGTCGGCCCGGAAACCGCCATCGTCCATCACGTTATAGGTGATGACCTGCTCGAGCATGCCGAGGTCACGGTAAAGCTCGTATTCCTCTATCCCGTGGCTCGGCGCGCAATGCACGAAACCGGTGCCCTCCTCGTCGGTCACGAACTCGGCGGCGCGGAAATCGCGCGGTTCGTCCCATTCGCCATTCGCCCCCTCGGCCCCGGCCAGAGGGTGCGCCAGCGACAGCCCCGAAAGCTCCTCGGCGCTCACGTCGCGAACCCGCGTCCACTGGTCGTCCTTCAGCCGCGCACGGCCCAGCACGTCGCCCGCCAGCTTGTCGGCGAGGATGAAGCGGTCGCCCACATTGGCCCAACACTCCTCGGGCGTGCCGGTCACCTCGTAAAGCCCGTAGGAGAAGCTCTCGCCGTAAACCACCGCCTTGTTGGAAGGGATCGTCCAGGGCGTCGTCGTCCAGATCACCACGGAGGCGCCTTGCAAGTCGCCCTCCGAGATCACCCGGAACTTCACCCAAACCGTGAAGCTCTCCTTGTCGTGATACTCCACCTCCGCCTCGGCCAGCGCGGTCTTCTCCACCGGAGACCACATCACCGGCTTCGAGCCCTGGTAGAGCGTCCCGTTCATCAGGAACTTCTGGAACTCCTCCGCGATGATCCGCTCGGCGCGGAAATCCATCGTCAGGTAAGGCTTCGACCATTTCCCCGTCACGCCCAGCCGCTTGAACTCCTCGCGCTGCACGTCGATCCAGCCCTCGGCGAACTTCCGGCACTCCTGCCGGAAATCGACGATATCCACCTTGTCCTTGCTCTCGCCCTTGGCGCGATACTGCTCCTCGATCTTCCATTCGATCGGCAGGCCGTGGCAATCCCAGCCGGGGATGTAGCGCGCATCGCGCCCCATCATCTGCTGCGAGCGCACCACCATGTCCTTCAGGATCTTGTTGAGCGCGTGGCCGATATGCAGGTGGCCGTTGGCATAGGGCGGGCCATCGTGGAGCGTGAAGGGCTGGCGGTTGCCCTCCGTCTCGGCCTTCTCGCGGAGCCGCGTGTAGATCCGCATGGCGTTCCAGCGCTCCAGCCATTCGGGCTCGCGTTTCGGGAGGCCTGCGCGCATCGGAAACTCGGTTTGCGGCAGGTTCAGGGTGTCTTTGTAGTCAGGCGTCTCGGCGCACATCGGATGCGTCCTTCGTCAGTCTTGAAAATCTGGGGGTGAGGGGCGGCGCGGTATCCCATACGCCTTGTCCCGGCGGCTCGATGATCTCAGAGCGCCGGGCATGTAATTCGAATGATGATCTCGAAGCTCTTCATCATGGGGCGCGTTATAGGCCGGGCGCGCGAGGGCGTAAAGTGCCGATGCCCGGGCCGCGAAGGGCCGCGATGCGCGCCTCCCACATCTGGTGGTGTTGCGCAGCGCGCGCCACATTTACCCCCGGCGCCCACAGCCCCCGCACCGCCGCGATACCGACAGGATACCGACGCGATACCGACGTTCAGATCCCAGCAAAACAGGGGCGTTAACCATTCGAATCACCGCAGGCCTGTCACCTCCCCTTGAAACCGCGCGTCCTGCCGGTCAATTCTGCCTCATGAGCACCGCCCTGCCACCGCGTTTCCCCATCACCCGCCCCGAGATCGAGCGGGTCGTGGCCGAGTTCTACGCCCGCATCCGCGCCCATCCCGGCCTCGGCCCCGTCTTCGCGGTGCATGTGGAGGATTGGCCCGCCCACGAGGCCAAGGTGGCCGATTTCTGGGCCAATACCATCCTCCACGAGCGCAGCTACACCGGCACCCCCGTCGAGGCCCATGTGAAGGCCGGCAACGTCAAGCCCGGCATGTTCTCCACGTGGCTTGCCCTTTTCGATGCCGTTCTGGCCTCCGAACTCACCGCCGATCAGGCCGCCGCATGGTCGGCGCTGGCCCATCGCATCGGCCGCTCCATGCGCGCCTCCGTGGTCGAGCGCGACACCCACGAGGGCGGAATTCCCAAGCTGCGCTGAGCCGAAACCGTGCTATCCTCGCCCCGTCCATGCCATGCCCGGAGGGAGGAAAAGCGCTTTGAAATCAACTCTGTGCCGCGCGCTCACCGCCGTGTCCCTCGGCTTTGCCGGGCCCGCTGCGGCCAGTGAGCCGCAAAAGGGCGAGCTGCTCGAGGCCTTTGTCGAGGCCAATATCCTCGCCGTCTTCTACCATGAGCTGGGCCATGCCGTGATCGACATCGAGGAGGTGCCGATCTTCGGGCAGGAGGAGGATGCGGCCGATGTCTTCTCCACCTTCCTCATCCACACGCTCTACGAGGACGACACCGCCCAGGACATCGCCTTCGACACCGCGATGGGCTTTCTCGGCGAGGCCGAATTCGCACTCCATTCCCGCCGCGAGGAGGCATGGTGGGGCGTGCATGGCCCCAACCAGCAGCGCTTCTTCAACACGGTCTGCCTCTTCTACGGCGCCAGCCCCGACACGCGGGCCTGGTTCGCCGAAGAAATGGAGCTGCCCGAGGGCCGCGCCGCCACCTGCGAGGCCGAATTCGCGCAGGCCGAGCGCAGCTGGGGCGCGGTCTTTGATGAGCTGGTGGCGCAGAGTGGGGGAGAAAGCCTTGTTTTCATTGGCGAAACAGAAGGCACGGCCGGCGAGCTTCTCGCCTATGAGGTCGAAGAGCTCAACGCCGTCCTCCAGCTTTCCGCCCCGCTCGAAGTAACCGTGGAAAGCTGCGGCTTGGCCAATGCCTTCTACGCGCCCTCCGAGCGGCGCGTCATCTTCTGCTCCGAGTTCGAGACCTATTTCCGCGAGATGGCCCGCTGGATGTTCTGAGCCGGGCCATCCCGCAAAAGGCCCCGTTTCAGAAGGTCTTCGCCAGTGTCATCTTGAAGTTCCGCCCCGGCGCGGGCCGCGTCGAAAGATGCGGCTGGTAGGCCCGGTCGAAGAGGTTCTCGATGCCGAGGCGCAGCTCCGTGCCTTCCCAAACGCCCTCTTTCGGCGCGATGGTGGCGCGCAGGTTATGTATCAGGAATCCTTCGCTTTTCACGCCGTTCACCGTGATGTCATCCTGCGCCACCGCCTCCCAGCTGAGATCGTAGGTGTCGCGGATGCGCTTGCCCAGCGTGAGCCGCAGGCTGTTGGCCGCAAGCCCCCGCCAGTCTTGCGAGACGATGCCCAGATTGGCCACCGCGAGCGGCCCGGGATACTCGTCGCCCTCCACGATATTGGCGTTGAGATCGGCATAGAATCCGCTCTCCATCGCGTAGGAACCCTCGATCTCGAGGCCCCGCAGCGCCACCCTGTCGAGCTCCTCGAAGAGCGGCGGCCCGGGCGGGAAGGGCGGCGCGGCATTGACCACGAAGGAGGTCACGTCGCGCAGTTCGGTGTCGTAGACATCGGCCTTCAGCGAGAGCCTGTCGCCGGGTCGGAAGGCATCCTGCCGCGCATAGGCCGCGCCGATCTCGAAGGTGCGGGATTTCTCGCTGGTGGTGATGCGCGAGAGCGTGTCGAGGTCGTCGATGGGCGGCAGCACTTCCGTGTAGGCCGCGCTGCCGAAGAGCGAGAGCCCGTTGCCGAAGGCGTAGCGCAGCGAGAGCCCGCCCATCAGCGCATCCTTCGAGAAACGGCCATTGAGCGGCGGGGTGGAGCCCGTGAGATCGGAGGCCTCGTAGCGCAGCGCTGGCGTGATCGTCCAGGCATCGCCGATCCGCATTTCGTTGATGGCGAAGACCGCCCAGCGGTCATCCTCGCCGCCGGGGGCGGAATTGGCATCGAGCCGGTCGCGGTGGATGTATTCCACGCCCGTCACCAATTCATGCGCCACCCGGCCCGTGTCGAAGAGCGCGGTGTTCTTCAGCGTAGCCGTGGTGGTCTGGTAGCGGTGGTCGGCATCGAGCAAGGGGTTGGGCGGAAAGGGATTTACAGGAGACTGGATGATCTCCTCATCGGCATGGGAAATCTGGAAAGTGAGGTTCACGAGGTCGTTTCCCACCGGGTCGAACCCGTAGCGCAGCATGGCCGTCTCGCTGGAGGTCGCGCGGTTAACGTTGCCGAAATTCGTCAGGCCGAAACTGTCATAGGGCACGTCGGTCTCGGTCGAGCGGGTGCTGGTATAGGAGGCCGTGAGCGAGTGCTGTTCCATATCCCCGAAGCGAAAGCGCGCCTTGGCGAGGTAGGAGGGGTCGTCCACCCCGCCCGATGCCGGGTTGATGGGCAGGCCGTTGCCATCTTCCTGGATGCCGAGCTTGCGATGGGTGTGGCCGAGCAGGAACTCGGCGCGCGCCGTGGGTTGCCATGCAAGGATGCCCGAATGGGTGACGCCCTCGCCATTGGTGGAGAATTCGAGCGCCTCGCGGAAGGCCCAGCCCGGCACGCCGCCGGTGAAATCGGAGGCGTCCTTCGTCTCCAGCCGCACCACGCCGCCCACCACGCCCGAGCCGTATTCGAACGAGCCCACCGTGCCGCGGATCACCTCGACCTCCCGGTAGAGCGCGGGGTCGGTGAAGAGCTGGTTGCCGATGCGATAAAGTTCCTCGCTGCCGCGCGTCACCCCATCCACCTGGATCAGCACCTTCTGGTCGGTGCCGAAGGTGCTGTTGGCGCCGAAGCCGCGGATGTTGATGCCCGAGCCCTGCGCCGTGGCGCCGTTCACCAGCGCGACGCCCGGCACCGAATCGATCAGCTCGGCGATGGTGCCGGCCTGCCTGTCCTTGATCTCGGTCTCGTCGATCTCGGTCACCGCCTCGGCGGTGTCCGTCCGCACCTCGCGTTTGCTCTCGCCCAGTGTGATCGTGCCCAGAAAGCCCGCCGGCTCCCCGGCGGTTTGCGCGCAGGCCGGCGCGGCGATGAGCCACGCGAGCGCCAGCGCCGTGGAGCCCTTGAGGCTCCTCGCGGTGGAATGCGTCATGTCCGTTCCTTTCGGCCCCCGTTGCGGCGGGGGCGGTCTGGCCGTCATGCTTGCAAGGGGCTGGCGCGGCGATTTTTCGAGGTTGATGAGGGTGGCCGAAAACGCGGCCTTGTGTTCCTTACGTGAATCAGACTAAAAGAGTCAAGAATAGGCGCGGCGCCGATTTGCCTCGCCTGAGCCATGCCGCCCCAGCGCGGCAAAGCCAGCATATCCACGAAGAGGAAAGATGTTGGCCATGGCTCACACCCCCCGCCCGACGCCCGAAGAGATTCGCGCGGCGCAAGATGACAACCCGAAGACCCGCACCCGCGATCTTGCCGCGCAGCTCGGCATCAGCGAGGCCCAGCTCGTGGCCGCGCGCTGCGGCGCGGGCGCCACGCGGCTCGCGCCCCATCCCGACGGTCTGATGGCCGCCGCCGAGGCGATGGGCCACGTGATGGCGCTGACCCGCAACGAGGCCTGCGTCAGCGAGATCGACGGGGCTTACGGAAATTACACGAGCGGCGCCCATGCGGCGATGGTGCTCAACGGCGAGATCGACCTGCGGATCTTTCCCGCGCAATGGCACCATGCCTTTGCCGTGGAGACGCCCGGCGAGGCGGGCCCGCGCTGCAGCCTGCAGGTGTTCGACGCGGCGGGCGACGCGGTGCACAAGATCTTCCTGCGGGGCGAGGCCGCGCCCGGGCGCTGGCAGGAGGCGTGGCGCGCGCTTGCGCTGGCCGACCAGTCGCAAGCGCTGGAGGTGAGCGCGCGCAAGCCGGCGGAGGCGCCGAAGTCGGACCTCTCGAAGCTCGACATCCTGCGCCGCGAATGGGCGCGGATGACCGATACGCACCAGTTCCTGCGGCTGACCTCGAAGCTGAAGATGAACCGCCTGGGCGCCTATCGCATCGCGGGGGAGCCCTTCGTGCGGGCGCTCAAGCCCGAGGCGGTGGACCTTGCGCTGGAGAGGCTCGCGGCGGAGGGCACGGAGGTGATGATCTTCGTGGGCAATCGCGGCTGCATCCAGATCTTCAGCGGGCCGGTGAAGACGCTGAAGGCGATGGGGCCTTGGCAGAACGTGCTCGATCCGGGCTTCAACCTGCATCTGCGGCGCGACCATATCGCCGAGGTCTGGGCGGTGGAGAAGCCCACACAGCGCGGCCCGGCCACATCGCTCGAGGCGTTCGATGCGGAGGGCGGGCTGATCCTGCAGGTCTTCGGCATCGGCAAGGAAGGCCGTGACAGCCGCCCGGCATGGCGCGCGCTCGTCGAAGGCCTGCCGGCGGCCACGCCCGAGGAGGTTGCGTGATGCGCTGCCGCGGGGCGAAACATTCGGGCCGGATCGGCCTTCTGGCGGCCTTCTGGGGCGCGGCGGTGGCGATTTGGGTTGCCTCCGCCCCGGCGCAGGGGCTCGACACGCCGAAACCCGACGTGGTGAGCATCGGCGGCTCGATCACCGAGATCGTCTATGCGCTGGGGCAGGCCGAGCGGCTGGTGGCGCGCGACACCACCTCGACCTACCCGCCCGAGGCCAAGACGCTGCCCGACGTGGGCTACATGCGCGCGCTCTCGCCCGAGGGGGTGCTCTCGGTGGGGCCGGAGCTCATTCTGGCCGAGGAGGGCGCGGGGCCGCCCGAGGCGATCGAGGTGCTGAAATCGGCGGGGGTCCCCATCGTGGGGCTGCCGGAGGTGCTGAGCGCCGAGGGCGTCGCGCGGAAGATCCGCGACGTGGGCGCGGCGCTGGGCGTGCCCGCAGAGGCGGATGTGCTGGCCGCGCAGGTAGAGGCCGACATGGCCGCCGCCCATGCGCGGGCGGCGCGGCGTGCGGGCGAGGAGCCCAAGAAGGTGCTCTTCGTGCTCTCCATGCAGGGCGGGCGGGTGCTTGCCTCGGGGCGCGGCACGGCGGCGGATGCGATCATCCGCCTTGCGGGCGGCGTGAACGCGGTGGCGGAGATCGAGGGCTACAAGACCCTGACCGACGAGGCGGTGAGCCGCGCCGCGCCCGACGTGATCCTGATGATGGACCGCGAGGGCGACCATGCGATCTCCGACGAGGTGATCTTCTCGATGCCGGCCTTCATGCCCACGCCCGCCGCGCGCGACGGCGCGATCGTGCGGATGGACGGGCTCTTCATGCTGGGCTTCGGGCCGCGCACGGCGGAGGCGGTGGACGCGTTGAGCGCATCGCTCTACGGCTCGTGAGCATGAGCGCCGCGCGCGAGGCCACCGGGCGCGGGGCCGGGCGCGGGGCGTGCGGCGACCGGCTGGAGGGCGCGCGGCGCGCGCATCTCTGGCTGGCGCTGGTGCTCCTGGGCTCCTGCGTGGCGAGCCTCTCGATCGGGGCCTCGGGCACCTCGGCGGCGGCGGCGCTCTTCAAGCTCGCCTCGGGCGAGGCGCTGAGCCTCACCGAGCGGGTCGTGCTATTCGACATCCGCCTGCCGCGCACGCTGATGGGGCTGCTGGTAGGCGCCGCGCTGGCGGTTTCCGGCGCGGTGATGCAGGGGCTTTTCCGCAACCCGCTGGCCGACCCGGGCATCGTGGGGGTGAGCGCGGGCGCGGGGCTGGGCGCCATCGCCGCCATCGTGCTGGGCGGGATGCTGCCGGTGGCGCTGCAGGGCGCGGTGGGGCCTTACCTCGTGCCGGTCGCGGCCTTCGCGGGGAGCTGGGCCTCGGTGGTGCTGCTCTACGTGGTGGCCACCCGGGGCGGCCATACCTCGGTGGCTACGATGCTGCTCGCGGGCATCGCGCTCGGCGCGCTGACAGGGGCGGTTTCGGGGCTGATGGTCTATGCCTCCGACGACCAGCAGCTGCGCGACCTGACCTTCTGGCAGATGGGCTCGCTCGGCGGGGCGACGTGGCAGAAGATCGCCGTTGCGGGGCCGGTGATCCTGCTGGCGCTCGCGGGCGCGGTTCTTCTGGGCCATGCGCTCAACGGGCTGGCGCTGGGCGAGGCGGCGGCGATGCACCTTGGCATCCCGGTGCAGCGCGCCAAGCGGCTCGCCATTCTCGCGGTGGCGGCGGCCACAGGCACGGCGGTGGCGGTGTCGGGCGGGATCGGCTTCATCGGGATCGTGGTGCCGCACCTGCTGCGGCTGGCCACCGGGCCCGACCACGGCCCGCTGCTGATCAACGCGGCGCTTCTGGGCGGCGCCCTGCTGCTCTGGGCCGACGTGGCGGCGCGGGTGGTGATCGCGCCCGCGGAGCTGCCCATCGGGATCGTGACGGCGGTGATCGGCGCGCCGGTCTTCCTGTGGATCCTGCTGCGGCGGCGCGGGGAGTTCGGGCTGTGAGCGTGGCGGCGCGGGGCATCGGGCTCACGCTCGGGGACCGCGAGATCCTGCGCGCGGTGGATTTCGACGCGCGGCCCGGAGAGGTGACGGCCATCGTCGGCCCGAACGGCTCGGGCAAGACGACGCTGCTCAGGGCGCTGACGGGCGAGCTGGCGGCGCGCGGAGAGGTCACGCTCAACGGCGTGCCGGTGGCGGCGCGGAACGCGACGGCGCTGGCGCTGCAGCGCGCGGTGCTGCCGCAGGCCGCGCGGCTCGCCTTTCCCTTCAAGGTGATCGAGGTGGTGCGGATGGGCCTGCGCGCCGGGCCGCATGCGCGGCGCCCGCAGCTGGCCGAACGGGCGCTGGCGGCGGTGGGGCTCGGCGGCTATGGCGGGCGCTTTCACCAGGAGCTTTCGGGCGGCGAGCAGCAGCGCATGCATCTTGCGCGGGTGCTCTGCCAGGTATGGGAGCCGGTGCTCGACGGGCGGCCCTGCTGGCTCTTTCTCGACGAGCCGGTGGCGAGCCTCGATATCGGCCACCAGCTTGCGGTGATGGGGCTTGCGCGCGATTACGCGCGGCAGGGCGGCGGCGTGGTGGCGGTGATGCACGACCTCAACCTCACCGCCATGTTCGCCGACCGCGTGGCGCTGATGAAGGCGGGCCGGATGCTGGCGCAGGGGCCGGCGCCCGAGGTGTTCACCGATGCGCTGCTGGGCGCGGCCTATGGCTGCGCGCTGCGCGCCAACGTGGCGCCCGAGGGGCCGGTGCCCTTCATCCTGCCGCAGGCGGCGGGGCTGGCTCACTCGCCATAGGGCACCCAGATGTTCTTCACCTGCGTCGCGCGATGCAGGAAGCGGGGGCCCTGGGCGGCGCGGCCGGACCAGTCGAGCGCGTTGCCCTCCTCGGCCCATGTCTGCTTGAGGTTGCCCGCCGAGGCGGCCTCGACCATCGCGCAGCCCTCGGTGCTGCCGAAATACCACGTCGCGGCCACGTCGTCATGCTCGGCCAGCACCTGCGCCAGCTCCTCGCGCGGGCCGGTGACGATGTTGACCACGCCCGCCGGCAGATCGGAGGTGTCGAAGACCTGGTAGAGATCGGTGGCGGCGAGGGGCCGGGTTTGCGAGGGGATCGCCACCACCGCGTTGCCCATGGCGATGGCGGGCAGCACCAGCGAGAGGAAGCCCGCGAGCGGCGCCGTGGCGGGGCAGGCGATGCCGATCACCCCCAGTGGCTCCTTCATCGCCAGCGTGACGTGATGCGTCTTCGTCTGGTGAACCTGCCCGTCGAACTTGTCGGCCCATGCGGCATAGTGGAAGCAGCGGGCGATGGCGGCCTGCACCTCGGCCTCGGCGGCGGGCTTGCGCTCGCCCATCGAGACGAGGCGACGGGTGAACTCTTCCGCGCGGGCGGCGAGGTTCTCGGCGAGGTAATAGAGCACCTGCGCGCGGTTGTGGCCGGTGGCCGCCCCCCAGCCGCCGGCCTTCTGCGCGGCCTCCACGGCGTTGCGGATATCCTTGCGGTTGCCCATCCCGGCGAGGCCCGCGGGGGTGCCGCCCTTGCCGGGCACGGGGTAGCTGTAGCCGCTGTCGGGGCGGGCCTGCTTGCCGCCGATATAGAGCTTGGCGGTGCGGTCTATCCCCGCGGTGGCGGCTTTCGCGGCGGGCAGCGCCTGAGGCATCGCGGGCGCGGCCTCGGGCGGGCGGGGCTTGCCGGCGGTGGCGCGCAGGTAGGCCTGCATCCCCTCGCGGCCGCCCTCGCGCCCGAAGCCGCTCTCGCGGTAGCCGCCGAAGCCTGCCGCGGCATCGAAGATGTTGGTGGCGTTGACCCAGACCACCCCGGCCTTGACCCGCGCGGCGATCTCGAGGGCGAGGTTGATGTTCTCGCTCCAGATCGAGGCGGCGAGGCCGTAGCGGGTGTTGTTGGCCAGTTGCACCGCCTCCTCGGGGGTGCGGAAGGTGGTGAGCGTGGCGACGGGGCCGAAGATTTCCTCTTCCATCAGCGTCGAGGCGGGGGCCACGCCGCAGGCGATGGTGGGCGGGTAGAAGGCGCCCGCCCCGGGCAACGGGCAGGGCGCGCGCAGAAGCGTCGCGCCCTCGGCCTCGCCTTTCGCCACCAGCGCCTCGATGCGCGCGAGCTGCGCGGGGTCGACGATGGCGCCCATGTCGGTGTTCTTGTCGAGCGGATCTCCCACGCGGAGCGTCTCCATCCGCCGGGCGAGCTTGGAGGTGAAGCGCTCGGCCACGCTCTCCTGCACGAGGATGCGGCTGCCCGCGCAGCACACCTCGCCCTGGTTGAACCAGATCGCATCGACCACGCCTTCCACCGCCGCGTCGAGATCGGCATCGGGAAAGACCACGAAGGGCGACTTGCCGCCAAGCTCGAGGGTGAGCCCCTTGCCCGAGCCCGCCGTCTGCCGCCGGATCAGGCGGCCCACCTCGGTGGAGCCGGTAAAGGCCACCTTGTCGACGCCCGCGTGCCCGGTGAGCGCGGCGCCCGCCGCGCCATCTCCGGTGACGATGTTGACGACGCCTTCGGGCAGCCCGGCCTCGACGCAGATCTCGGCGAAGGCCAGCGCGGTGAGGGGCGTGTATTCGGCGGGCTTCAGCACCACCGTGTTGCCCGCCGCGAGCGCGGGGGCGATCTTCCATGCGAGCATCAGCAGCGGGAAGTTCCACGGGATCACCTGCCCGCAGACGCCCCAAGGCGCGGTGCCGGGAAACTCGTCCTCCAGCAGCTCGGCCCAGCCGGCATGGTGGTAGAAATGCCGGATGACGAGCGGCAGGTCGATGTCGCGGCTCTCGCGGATGGGCTTGCCGTTGTCGAGCGTTTCGAGCACGGCGAGGAGGCGCGCGTGCTGCTGGAGGTGCCGCGCAATGGCGTAGAGATGGCGCGCCCGGCCATGCCCGCCAAGCGCGGCCCAGCCCTTCTGCGCGGCGCGGGCTGCGGCCACAGCGGTGTCGATATCCTCGGGCCGGGCATCGGTGGCGCGGGCCAGAAGGCTGCCATCGGCGGGGTTGCGGATGTCGCGCAGCGTGGTGCCGGGGGCGGTGAAGCTTCCGCCGATGAAGAGGCCGAGGCCCTCTTCGTGGCGGGCGAGCCATGCGCGGGCGAGGCTGTCGGATTCGGGGGCGGGGCCGTAGTCCATTCGGGTCATCAGGTCGCGGATCTCGTTCATCTTGGCCTCAGGAGATGGCGTTGCGATGGGCGGCGGCATAGCGGCCGGTGACATGGTGTTCGAGCTGGCGCTCGATATCGCCGAGGAGCGAGGAGGCGCCGAAGCGGAAGAGTTCCGGCCGTGTCCATTCCACGCCCAGTTCCTCGCGCATCAGCACGAGCCAGGAGAGCGCATCCTTGGCCTTGGAGATGCCGCCGGCGGGCTTGAAGCCCACCACGTGGCCAGTGGCGTCGCGGTAGTCGCGGAGCGCGCGGATCATGGTAAGGCTCACCGGCAGGGTGGCGTTGACGGGCTCCTTGCCGGTCGATGTCTTGATGAAATCGGCGCCCGCCTGCATCGCCACCATCGAGGCGGCATAGACGTTGCGCAGGGGCCCGAGCTCGCCGGTGGCGAGAATGGCCTTGAGATGCGCCGCGCCGCAGGCCGCGCGCATGGCGGCGATCTCTTCGTGAAGCGCCGCCCAGTCGCCGCGCAGAACATGCTCGCGGGTGATGACGATGTCGATCTCCGAGGCGCCTTCCTCCACCGCGTAGGCGATCTCGGCGAGGCGCAGGGGCAGGGGGGTGAGCCCGGCGGGAAAGCCGGTGGCGACGGAGGCCACGGGGATGCCCGAGCCCTGAAGCGCGCGCACCGCCGCGGGCACCATGGTGGGATAGACGCAGACGGCGCCCACGGTGAGGCCCGCATCGGCCATGCCGAGCGCCTCGGAGAGGCGGGGCGAGAGCGGCTGGCGGGCCTTGGCGCAGAGCCGGGCCACGCGGGCGGCGGTATCGTCGCCGCTGAGCGTCGTGAGGTCGATGCAGCGCAGCGCCGCGAGGAGCCACGCCGCCTGATGCACCTTCTTGAGCGAGCGGCGGGCCTTCAGCGTCTCCACCCGGCGGATCGCGGCCTGCGTGTTGACCGCATGGTGCTCGAAGGCGGCGATATCGAGCGCCATGCCGGGGTTGCGCGCATGGGTCGTCGCGCCGTCCTTCTCTGCGGATTGATCCTTCATCTCGGGCCTTCGCTGTCTGGGGCGTTGAACAGTCGCGCCCACTCTACACGCCCGCGCCGCCTTCTCCCAGAGCGCAGCGCGGCTGACCTTGCGCGAATTTCGCGTCCGCCGCTTGCACGCGCGCAGAAGGCTGCGCATTCTGCCGGGCGTCACACGGATGAAACGCGGCTGCGCTTTCATCGGCAGAAGCGCTGGGCAAACGGGATGACGCGACGTGCATTTGGAAAACAGGACCTTCGAAGAACTGGAGATCGGCCAGAGCGCGAGCCTCAAGCGCCTCTGCACGCAGGATGACCTGCTGATCTTCGCCAATGTCTCGGGCAATCACAACCCGATCCATATCTACGATGCCGATGGCGATGGCGACGGCACCCCGGAGGCGATTGCGCCCGGCCTCTTCGTGGGCGCGCTTGTGACGGCGGTGATCGGCAACCTTCTGCCGGGCATCGGCTCGCTCTACCGCTCGCAGAGCTTCGTTTTCCATGCCCGGGCCCATGCGGGCGACGAGCTCGAAAGCCGGGTGACCGTGACCGACACGAATGCGCGCGAAAGCACGGTGACACTCGCCACCGAGGTGCGCCGCCTCGCCGACGATGCGCTCATCCTCTCCGGCGTGGCCGAGGTGGAAGCGCCGCGCCGCAAGCTCAGCTATTCGAGCCACGACCTGCCGGGGCTGGTGGTGCAGCGCCACCGGCATTTCGAGAAGCTGCTCAAACGCGCGGCGCCCTTGCCCGCGCTCGTGACGGCGGTGATCTGCCCCGAGGAGGAGAACGCGCTGGGCGGTGCGCTGCTGGCGCGCGAGGAGACGCTGATAGAGCCCATCCTCGTGGGCGACCCGCGGAAGATCGCCGCCGCGGCGGAGGTGCTGGGCGCCGATCTGACGGGCATCGAGATCATCGCCGAAAGCGATCATGACGCCGCCGCTCGCCGCGCCGTGGCGCTGGTGCACGAGGGCCGCGCCGGGGCGCTGATGAAGGGGCACCTGCACACCGACCAGGTGCTGCGCGCGGCGATCGACAAGGAGACTGGCCTGCGCGCGGGCCGCCGCTTCACCCACGTCTTCGTGATGGATGTGCCGGGCCTGCCGCACCCGCTGCTGTTGAGCGACGCGGCGATCAACATCGCGCCCGACCTCAAGACGAAGGTCGACATCGTGCAGAACGCGATCGACCTCGCGTTGAGCCTCGGCATCGCCGAGCCCAAGGTGGGCGTGCTCTCGGCGGTGGAGACGGTGAACCCCGATCTGCCCTCCTCGGTCGATGCCGCGCTGCTCTCCAAGATGGCCGAGCGCGGGCAGATCAGGGGCGGGATGGTCGACGGGCCGCTCGCGATGGACAACGCGGTGGATATCGCGGCGGCGCGGGTGAAGGGCATCGTCTCGCCGGTGGCGGGCCACGCGCAGGTGCTGGTGGTGCCCAATATCGACGCCGGCAACATGCTGGCCAAGCAGCTCACCTTCATCAGCCATGCCGAGGCGGCGGGCGTGGTCGTGGGGGCGAGGGTGCCGATCATCCTCAACTCGCGTGCCGATGACGACATGGCGCGGCTCGCCTCCTGCGCGGTGGCGGCGCTGCATCACGAATGGGCCCGGGCGGCGCGGCGATGAAGAGCGTTCTGGTTCTCAACGCGGGCTCTTCCACGCTCAAGTTCGGGCTCTTCTCCGCGGATGCCGCCCCCAAGGCGCGCGCGGTTGGCGAGATCGACCGGATCGGCGGCGCGGCCGCGCTGCGGCTCAAGGGGCAGGATGGCGCAAAGCTGGTCGATGAGCCGCTGCCGGAGGCACGTGCGGCCAGCCATGCCGGCGCGCTTCAGGCCGCGCTAGATGCCCTTCTGGCGCATCTGCCCGGAGCAGAGGTGGTCTCGGTGGGGCACCGGGTGGTGCATGGGGGCATGGATTTCGCGGAACCCACGGTGATCACCCCCGATATCCTGACGCGGCTCGAGGCCTTCAGCCCCTTCGCGCCGCTTCACCAGCCGCATAACCTCGCCGGCATCCGCGCCGCGCTCGAGGCTTTCCCGCAAGCCGTGCAGGTGGCCTGTTTCGACACCGCCTTTCACCGGGGTCATCCTTTCGTCCACGACACCTTCGCCCTGCCGCGCCGCTATTACGAGAAGGGCGTGCGGCGCTACGGCTTTCACGGGCTGAGTTACGATTACATCTCCGGCGCGCTGGCCGAGCGGGCGCCCGCGCTCCATGCGGGCCGCGTGGTGGTGGCACATCTGGGCAATGGCGCCTCGATCTGCGCGATGCGCGCCGGCCGTTCGGTGGCCTCCTCCATGGGCTTTTCCGCGCTCGACGGCCTGCCCATGGGCACGCGCCCGGGCCAGCTCGACCCCGGCGCGGTGCTCTACATGATGCAGGAAGAAGGCCTGAGCCCCGACGAGATTGCCACCCTGCTCTACAAGGAGTCGGGGCTTCTGGGCCTTTCGGGCATCAGCCACGACATGCGCACGCTTCTGGCCTCCGACGATCCTCGCGCGACGGAGGCGATCGCCTATTTCTGCGCCCGGATACGCCATGAGCTAGGCGCGCTCGCGGCGGCGCTCGAAGGGCTCGACGCGTTCGTCTTCACCGGCGGGATCGGCGAGAACGCCGCCGCCATCCGCGCGCAGGTCTGCGAGGGTCTGGGCTGGCTCGGCATCTCGCTCGATGCCGGGCGCAACGCGGCCGGCGCAATCGAGATCGGCGCGGAAGGCGCGCCGGTGCGGGTGTTCGTCATGCCTACCAATGAGGAGCTGGTGATCGCCCGCGCGGCGGCCCGCGCCGCGAGCCGCGCCGCCTAGCGCGACAGGATGGCGCGCAGCTGGTCGGGCAGGGTCATCGGGTCGAAGGGCTTGTAGATCACCTCTACCGCGCCGGCCTCCATCAACGCGGCGTTGTCGGCCTGCGAGGCCTTGGCGGTGAGCATGTCGAAAGTCTTGTCGCGATAGGCATCGAGCTTGCGCAGCGCCTTCTGCGTCTCCTCCCCGTCGAGGCCCGGCATCATCACGTCGAGCAGGATGATGTCCGGGTCATGCCCCGGCGCCGCCTCCACGGCCTT
>JAVKDQ010000107.1:0-20366 GCA_040222155.1 Roseovarius sp. | reverse complement strand
TCTACGCTCGCCAGGGCGATAACGAAGCACTGATGCGTTACTAGCAGCGCGATGGTGGAGACCGACGCGGGAAAGTACTGCGGCGTGTCTGCGGCCACCACGAAACGGTGATGGGCATCGTGCTCGATGGGGCTGGCGTGGCTGTCGGAGATCCCCACCACGGTGACGCCCTGCGCTCGGGCGAGCTTCACCGTTTCGTGGGGGCCGCAGACACGCCGCAGTTCTTTCCCTCGTCGGTCTCCACCATCGCGCTGCTTGAAACGCTTCTGAGCTTCGTGATCGCCGTGGCGAGCGAAGAGATCGTCACCCGCGTCGAAACCTTTCACCGCCGCCGCCATCAGCTTGGCATCTATCAGGAGGAGCCCGAATGAAGGACAGCCCCGCCACCCATGCGCTCGAGGCGCATTACTACACCGATCCCGGTATCTACGAGCGCGAGCGCGCGGGGCTTCTGGCACGCACATGGCAATTCGCGGGCCATGAGAGCGAGGTGCGTAATACCGGCGATTACTTCACCTTCGAGGTGGCGGGCGAGAGCCTTTTCTGCATTCGCGGGCGCGATGGCACGTTGCGCACCTTCTATAACGTCTGCCAGCACCGCGCGCACCAGCTGGTGCAGGGCTCGGGCAGCACCCGCGTCGTCGTTTGCCCCTATCACGCCTGGACGTACGAGCTTTCCGGCCAGCTGCGTTCGGGGCCGAACATCAAGGCGGTCGAGGGGTTCGACCGCAGCCGCATCTGCCTCACGGATGTGCGCACGGAGGTCTTCAACGGCTTCGTCTTCGTCAACCTCGACCCTGATGCAGCCCCGATGGATGAATGGTATCCCGGTGTGCGCGAGGAGCTGCGCGATTACGTGCCTCAGATCGACGCGCTCGAGCCGCTCGAATGGGTGGAAATCCCCGAAGAATGCAACTGGAAGGTCTCGGTGGAGAACTATTCGGAATGCTACCATTGCTCGATCAACCACCCCACCTTCTCCACCGGGGTGGTGAAGCCTGAAACCTACGACATCCAGCCGCAGCCGGGCTACGTGCTGCGCCACACCACCGAGTGCTCGGGGCTGGAGAACATGAGCTACCCGATCGACCCGGAGTCGAACGAACATGCCACCGAGTACCGCTCGTGGTTTCTCTGGCCCGCCTTCTCCTTCCAGGTCTATCCCGGCAACGTGCTCAACACCTATCACTGGCGGCCTTCGGGGCCGGAGAGCGTGACCGTGTTGCGCGGCTGGTATACCGAGCACGGCTGGGATAGCGAAGTGATCCGCCGTCTCGCCCAGCAGGACAGGGCGACAACCGTCGAGGAGGATATCCATCTCGTCGAGTCGGTGCAGCGGGGGCTTCGCTCGCGCGGCTACCGCCCCGGCCCGCTGGTGCTCGACCCAGCCTGCGGGGTGAACTCGGAGCATTCCATCCAGAAACTGCATGAATGGATGCGCGCGGCGCTCGACGGCTGAGCCGCGCCGTAGCCAAAGGCGCCGGTTTACCCCCGGCGCAAACCGCTATACCACCTGTGGCGCGCGGCGCGGTCTTTTGCGCGGCGCTGCGTGCGAGCGAGGGGATGTGAGCATGAAGGACCATTGGCAGAACTATATCGACGGCGCATGGGTCGAGGGCGGCGCGGGCCGTGTCGATGTGGTCAATCCCGGCACGGGCGAGGTGCTCGCCACGCAGGCGCTGGCCAGCGAGGCCGATGTGGACAGCGCCGTCGCGGCCGCCGCGCGCGTGCATCGCTCGGGCGTTCTGACCGCCATGCGCCCCGTCGAGCGCGGCCGGATGGTGCAGGCCATCGGGCACTACCTCATCGCCCATCGCGACACGCTCGCCGAGCTGCTGACGCTCGAGCAGGGCAAGCCGCTCTGGGAAGCCCAGAAGGAGATCGACGGTGCGGCGCGCTACTTCGAATACTACGGCAACCAGGCCGAAACTCTGGAGGGCCGCTCGATTCCGCTCGGGGCCGGCTATTTCGACTTCACCCATTACGAGCCCTACGGCGTATCGGCGCAGATCATCCCGTGGAACTACCCGCTGGAGATGACCGCGCGTTCGTTGTCGACGGGGCTCGCCACCGGCAATGCCTGCGTGATCAAGTCGCCCGAACTCACGCCGCTGTCGCAATACATCTTCGCCGAGGCGGCCGAGGCGGCGGGCTTTCCTGCGGGGGCGGTCAACATTCTCTGCGGCTGGGGGCATCAGGCGGGCGCGGCGCTTTCGGCGCATCCAGGCATCAACCAGGTGGTCTTTACCGGTTCGGTCAAGACCGGCATCGCCATCGCCACGGCCGCCGCGCAGAACGTGGTGCCCTGCGTGCTGGAGCTGGGCGGCAAATCGGCGGCGATCGTGCATGAGGATGCCGATCTGGAACGCTTCGAGCGGGATATCCGCTGGGGCATCTTCTTCAACGCGGGGCAGGTCTGCTCGGCGATGAGCCGGGTTCTGGTGCATGAAAGCCGTCATGACGAGCTGGTGGAGCGCGCCGTGGGCGTGGCCCGCGCGCTCTCGGTGGGGCCGGGCATCGAGCGCGGTGAGGCGGGCCCGACCATGGGCGCGATGGTGAGCGAGGCGCAGCGCGACCGCGCCGCCGCCATGGTCGCCGAAGCCGAGCGGCAGGGCGCGAAGGTAGCCACCGGCGGGCGCAAGATGAACATTCCCGGCGCCTTCATGGAGCCCACCGTGCTCACGCAGGTCGCCCCGGACATGACCATCGCGAAAGAAGAGGTGTTCGGCCCGGTGCTCTCTGTCATCCCGTTCAGGAACGAGGCCGAGGCCATCGAGATCGCCAATGGCACGCAATACGGTCTCGTGGGCGGCGTCTTCACCCGCGATCTCGACCGCGCCACGCGCGCGGCGCGGGCCATGCGCGCGGGTCAGGTCTTTGTCAACGAGTGGTTCGCGGGCGGGGTGGAGACGCCCTTCGGCGGCTATGGGCGCTCGGGCTATGGCCGCGAAAAGGGCCGCGAGGCGCTGATGAACTACGTCCAGACGAAAAACGTTGCCATCTCGATCACCGGCTGAAACGCTTTCTTCAAGTAAGAAAGCGGCCCGAAATCTTCGAAAGATTTCGGCTGCGCTCCGTTCGAAAGTTGCGAAAGGCGAATGATGACCGATTACACGCTTCACTACTGGCCCTTGCCGTTTCGCGGCCAATTCATCCGTGCCGTTCTGGCCGAGGCGGGGGCCACCTGGGACGAGGCGGAGATCGACGACATCGTGGCGCTGAAGGCGCTGCCGCCCGCCGAGCAGCCCGCGCCCTTCATGGCCCCGCCGGTGCTGGTGGACCACGGCGCCGGCCTGACGCTCGCGCAGATGCCCGCCATCCTCGCCTATCTCGGTGGCAAGCATGGGTTGATGCCGACCGAGGCGGCGCTTGCCGCGCGCACCCACAAGATCGTGGCCGATGCCAATGACGTGCTCGACGAGGTCACGCGGTTCGGCGGGCGTTCGATGTGGACGACCGGCGAGTGGGAAACCTTCACTGAGGAGCGGCTGTCGCGCTGGATGGAGATTTTCGAGGCTGAGGGTCGCGCGCATGGGCTTTCGTCCGAAGGCGGCACCATGCTGGGAACCTCCGAGCCGGGGCTGGCCGATCTCGTCACCGCGACGCTCTGGTTCACGATGATCGACAAGCTGCCCCCTCTTGCGCCGATGCTCGAGGCCCATGCGCCCCATGTAGCGGCGCTTGCCCGGCGTGTCATGGAGCGCCCCGCGCTGGCCGGGATGCGCGCGGAAACCGATGCGCGCTTCGGGCAGGCCTGGTGCGGCGGGCTGATCGAGGCCTCTTTGCGGGAGATGCTCGGATGAGCCGCGCGCCGGCCAGCATCCGCGAGGTTGTCGAGAGCGGGCTCTGCATCGGTTGCGGGCTCTGCGAGGCGCTTGGCCCCGGGCGCTGGCGCATGACCATGACGCGTGAGGGTCGGCTGCGGCCTGCGCCGCTTGGCCCCGAAAGCCATGACGCGGATGCCGCGATCCTCGCCGCCTGTCCGGGCGCCGTGGCCGAGGCCGTGCCGAAGGGCACGCGGGAGGATGCCGTCTGGGGCAGCTACATCCACATGGGCGAGGCCTGGGCGGGCGATGCCGATATCCGTTTCCGCGCGGCCACGGGCGGCGTGCTGACGGCGCTGGGCGTGCACCTGCTGCGTTCGGGCAAGGCGCGGTTCATCCTTCATTGTGCCGCCGATCCGGAGCGGCCGATGCGTTCGGCCTGGGTGATGAGCGATACGCCCGAAGAGGTGATTGCCCGCGCCGGCTCGCGCTATGGCCCTTCGGATACGCTGGCCGGGCTGGAGACGGCACTGGCACGAGGAGAACCCTTCGCGCTCATCGCCAAGCCCTGCGACGCCGGGGCCGTGCGCGCCCGCGCCAAGGCCGACCCGCGGCTCGATGCGCTGCTCGTGGCGGTGCTGGTGATGGTCTGCGGCGGGGCGTCGGACCTTGGCAAGTCTTGGACGCTGCTCGAGGAACTCGGCGTTTCGGAGGAGGAACTCACGCTCTTCCGCTATCGCGGTCACGGCAATCCGGGCCCCACACGGGTGGAAACCCGCGATGGCCGCGCCTTCGAACGCAGCTACCAGGAGATGTGGGCCGACGAGGCGGGCTGGCGCATCCAGACCCGCTGCAAGCTCTGCCCCGACGCGATCGGCGAGGCGGCGGATCTTGCGGCGGCGGATATCTGGCCCGATGCCCAGCCCGAGGGTGAGGACGCGGGTTTCAACGGCGTCATCACCCGCAGCGCCGCCGGTCAGCGGCTTCTCGAGGAGGCGGTGGCGGCGGGAGATCTCGTGCTGGGGCGCGATCACACGCCGCGCGACTACGACCATTTCCAGCCCCACCAGGTGGCCAAGAAGCGCGCGATGGCGGCGCGGCTGCGGGGGCTCGCGGCGGCGGGCCACCCGGTTTACGCGCATCAGGGCCTCCGGCTCGAGGCGCTCGACGCGGGCGACCGTGACGAGGAAGACGGTGCGGCATGGCGCGTGGAGATCGGGCGCTTCGCGGAGGAAATGCCGCGCGCCACCGAAGATCAAGAGGACAGCGAAGGAGACAAGGATGGCGGATCTGTTTGACGAGAGCCTCTTTCTGAAGGGGTTGGAGCAGCGCAAGGGCACGCTCGGCGCGGAATACGTGGAGAAGAACCTCGCCGCGGCGGATGACTTCACCCGCCCCTTCCAGGAAGCGATGACCGCGTGGTGCTGGGGGTTCGGCTGGGGCGACGACGTGATCGACGCCAAGACGCGCTCGATGATGAACCTCGCGATGATCGGCGCGCTGGGCAAGATGCACGAGTGGGAAATCCACTGCAACGGCGCGCTCAACAACGGTGTCTCGAAAGAAGAGATCCGGGCGATCATCCACGTCGTGGCCATCTATTGCGGGGTGCCGCAGGGGCTCGAATGCTTCCGCGTGGCGCGCAAGGTGCTGGAGGAGCGCGGGCTCTGAGCGCGGGCCTGCGCCTGCCGCGCTTGCGGGGCAGGGGTTTTGCTGTAGGCTTCCCGATGTTCCGAACGCGGGCCAAAGGGCAGGGCGACATGGCTGAGATACCAGGCTTTTCAAGGAGTTGGAGATGACGCGCGGCGGCTGGCTCGAGGCGATCCTCGGCGATGCGGAGCTTGCCGCGCTGATGGGCGAGGAACGCCAGATCGCCGAGATGCTGCGCGTCGAGGCGGCCTATGCCCGCGCGCTTGGCGCGGCCGGCGTGGTGACACCCGAGCAGGCCGAGACCGCCGCCAGCGCGATCGAGGCCGCCCGGATCGACCGCGCCCGCCTTGCCCGCGACGCGGCCATCGACGGGATGCCGGTGCCCTCGCTCTCCCGCCAGCTGCGCGAGATCGTGCCAGAGGCTGCCCGCGATGCCGTCCATTCAGGGCTCACCTCGCAGGATGTCATGGATACGGCCATGCTTCTCACCCTCCGCGAGGCGCTCGGGGTGATGGAGACGCGGCTTTCGCGCCTTCTGGAGGCGCTCGACGCTCTCAAGGCCCGCTTTGGCGCGGCCTCCCTTATGGGCCGCACGCGGATGCAGGCCGCGCTGCCGGTGGGCGTGGCGCATCGCATCGACAGCTGGGCGCGCCCGCTCGAAACCCGGGCGGACCGCTTGAAGGATCTGCAGACCCGCCTTTTCGTGTTGCAGCTTGGCGGGCCGGTGGGCACCCGCGAGAGCCTCGGGCCCGAGGCGCCCCGCATCGCCGCCGCGATGGCCGAGGCGCTGGGCCTCGCCGTGGCGCCCCATGCTTGGCACACCGACCGCACGGCGCTCGCAGAGGTGGCGTTCTGGCTCTCCACGCTCTCCGGGCATCTCGGCAAGATGGGCCACGACCTCGCGCTGATGGCGCAGCAGGGGGTGGATGCGGCGCGCATCGCGGGCTGCGGCAGTTCCTCGGCGATGGCGCACAAGGCCAACCCGGTGCGCGCCGAGGCTCTGGTGACGCTGGCGCGCTTCAACGCGGTGCAGATGGCGGGGATGCAGCTCGCGCTCGACCACGAACAGGAGCGCTCCGGCGCCTCATGGGCGCTCGAATGGCTGATCCTGCCGCCGATGGTGGAAGCCACGGGCGCGGGCCTCTTGCGCGCGGCAGGGCTTCTCGAGGATATCGAGGCGCTTGGCGAGGGCTCCCGGTGAGGGCCTGCACAGGGGCCGCCGACAGGGCCACAAGCGGCGTTGCGGGCAGTCATCCGGCTGATTCCATTTCTCGGGCCTCGGGCGGTGGCCAGCGCCCTTCGACGGGCCGAATCCGTACTGGTCAACCGGCGGGATGCACAACCGTCCCGGCACATCGCCAAACCGGCGCATCCTCAGGAAAACATGGCTCTCCCCAGCTTTTCAGGAGCTTTTGGGCCCGCCCCGCGATCCAGTGTGTGGTTTATACGTCACAACCGCCGCAACAACCGCTCCGGCACGGGGGGGTTCGTTGACACTCGAGGGGTATTTGGCCCATTCCATCCTCAAGCCGTGTCCAAGACTGGTGCGGTGGAACATGAAACTTTCCTGCTTACTAGGAGGGACAACCTTGAAAAAGCAACTTCTCTGCACCAGCGCGATTGCACTTGGCGTCGCAGCTGCGCCCGCAGCAGCCCAGGACTGGAACCTGGATTGGGGCGGGTTCTTCAACGCGCACGTTGCGTTTGGCGACATCTCGGCCGGCAACCCCTTGCTGGCAGGCGTCAGCTGGGACGGCGACAGCCTCGACGTGCACTCGACCGGTGAGATCATCTTCACCCCGAGCATCACCCTCGACAACGGCATGACCTTCGGCATCAACGTTCAGATGGAAGCTCAGAACGCCGGCGGTGGTGTCGACGGTATCGACGAAACCTACATGTCGATCTCTGGCGACCGCTTCGGCCGTCTCGACATCGGTGCTGAAAACTCGGCTGGTTACAAATCGATGGTTGGCGCACCTGGCGTGACCTCGATGTACATCAACTCGCCGTCGACTTCGGCCTTCATTCCGTTCACCGGCACCGGCACTGCTCTTGGCTTCCGCCAAGCAGGTCTGTCGTCCTACACGGAAGTCGCAGGCAACAACGACGTTCAGCGTATCACCTACTACACGCCGGACTTCAACGGCCTGACCCTGGGTATCTCCTACGCACCGACCGGCGTTGCCAACGCAACCGCAGGCTCGTACAGCGTGAACAAGAACGCCGTTCTGTCGGACATCTTCGACATCGGTGTGAACTACTCGGGTTCGTTCGGTTCCACCACCATCGACCTCGGCGCTCGCTGGGGTACCGGTGAAACTCCGAGCCTCGCAGTCGGCGCGTCCGATTTCGAGACCTGGGGCGTTGGCTTCCAGATCGGCTTCAACAACATCACCGTTGGTGGTAGCTGGTCCGAGAACGACAACGACGAAACCCTGCTTCCCGCCGGCTTCTTCGGTGACTCGGAAGGCTGGAGCTTCGGTGTGACCTACGACGCCGCTGGCCCCTGGGCTTTCGAAGCTCTGACCTACCAGTCGGAAACCGACATCTCCGCCGGTGGTATCGCTTCCCCGTTCAAACTCGAGCGTGAAGCCTACCGCATCGGTGCAAGCCGGACGCTTGGACCGGGCGTGGATTGGGACATCTACGTTGTCTACGAAGAGCGTGACAACACCGCGACCCCGCTCTTCACCGAGGTCGAAGGTACCGTTCTCGGCACCGCGATCAACCTGAGCTTCTAAGCCACAGGTTCGTTCATGCAGGCGGGGGGATGCACATCCTCCCGCCACGCATTTCAGGCGCCTCCCTCCCGGTGGCGCCTTCTCTTTGACTGACAGCAGGCAAAAGCAGCATGAAGAAAAGCATCGTCTGGCTGGCCTCCTACCCGAAATCCGGCAACACCTGGACGCGCGTCTTTCTCGCCAACTACCTGATGAACGCGCAACAGCCGGTGCCCATCAACCAGGTGCACCGTTTCGGCATGGGCGACTCTATCGCGCAGGCCTACCGCATGGTCGGCGGCCCGAATATCGACGTGACCGACATGAACGTCACTCTGCCCCTGCGCGCCCGCGTGCTGCGCGGCATCGTGGCCAATAATGCCGACGTGAATTTCGTGAAGACGCATAACACCCGCGTTCCGGTTTTCGGCCACACGCTCATCCCCGATGCCGTCTCGCGCTCGGGCATCTACATCATCCGCAATCCGCTCGACATGCTGCTCTCCTATGCACGCCATTTCGGCATGACGCATGAGGCAACCGCCGAGGCGATCGGGCGGGACGACAATGCCAACACCCCCGACGACCACAACGTGTGGCAGTTTCTCGGAAGCTGGTCGGAGCATGTGCGCAGCTGGACGCAGCCCTCGGCCTTTCCGGTTCTCACCCTGCGCTACGAGGATCTGCTCGCCGCGCCGGAGGAGAATTTCGGCAAGCTCCTGCGCCATATCGGCATCACGGTGGATGACGAGCGCCTCGCCCGCGCCGTCCGCCACGCCAGCTTCGACGAGCTCACCAAACAGGAGAGCGCTACGGGTTTCGTGGAGAGCTCGCCCAAGTCAGAGAAGTTCTTCGCGCGCGGCAAGAGCGATCAATGGAAAACAGATCTCGCCCCCGCCATCGCCAAGAAGGTGAAGCGCGATCACCGCAAGGTCATGAAAAAGTTCGGTTATCTCGATGAATAACCTCCGGCGCATCATCTGGCTCGCCTCCTATCCGAAATCCGGCAACACCTGGATGCGCAGCCTTCTGGCGCAGTATTTCATGCCCCCGGGGCAGGCGCCCGACATCAACAACCTGCGCCGCTTCACCACCGCCGACGTGCGGCAGGATTTCTTCGATGCGGCGGCGGGCCGGCCTTTCGTGGCCGAAGATGTGCAGGAATGGGTCGAGATGCGCCCCAAGGCGCTGCGGCTCATCGCCGGCTCCAAGCCCGGCACGCATTTCGTCAAGACCCATTGCCAGCCGGTCAACTATCTCGGGCGCGATCTCATTCCGGCAGAGGTGACGGCGGGCGCAATCTACATTCTGCGCAACCCGTTCGACGTGGCGCCCTCCTTCGCCCGCCACCAGGGCTCGGATATAGACACCGCCATCGAGCGGATGATGAACCCCGAGACGATGATGGGCACCGAAACCGGCATCCGCGACGCGCTCGGCCGGTGGGATGACCATGTGAACGCCTGGACAAGCGCGCCGGGCCTCATGCGCTACGTGATCCGCTACGAGGACATGCTCGAGAAACCGGCGAAAACCGTGCGCGGGTTGCTGGATTTCATGAGCGTCAAGCCCGACAGCGCCAAGCTCGCCCGCGCCATCAAGGCGACCACCTTCGCCGCGATGAAGAAGCAGGAAGAGGCAGAAGGGTTCCGCGAACGGCCCGAAGGGATGCAGGCCTTCTTCGCGAAGGGGCAGGCGGGTGTCTGGAAAGACGATCTCAGCCCCGCCCAGGTGGGCCGCATTCGTGCGGCGTTCCTGCCGACACTCGAGCAATGGTATCCGGAAATGCTCGAGGAAACACGTCGATTTGCCGAAGGCGATGCGTGAAGATCGCCCTGTAACCCGCTGATTTCACGTATATGGCCTGTGCGCGTGTCGGCTCACCCTGACGCGCTGCGTGCTTCGGCCAAAAGGCGCTTCTCGACCGCGTAATTGTGAATCCCCGTGCCCGCGACCACGAGGTTGCGCCGTTGCAGCGAGGTGAAGCCCGCCTTCAGAAACACAGACAGCGCGGTTTCACTCGATTCGGAATAGAGCCGGGCCAACTCGCTCTGCCGCGCCGCCGCCTCGATCTCGGCGAGAAGCCGCGCGCCCACTCCGCGCCCCGTCGCAGCCGGGTCGACATAGAGAAACTGGATATGCCCGTCGGCCTCCATGTCGGAAAACCCGATCGGGCGCCCGCGATTGTCAACTGCCACGAGCGCGAGCCGACCATCCGAGTAGAACTCGGCGATGCGCTGGCTGGTGGGGGCGATGGAGAGCCACGCCTCGATCTGTGGGCCGGTGTAATCGGCGACGGCGCGGCGCGCGACGGTTCGGCTGTAGATACCCGCAAGCGCCTCGCAATCGCTTTCGACATAAGCGCGGATCATCTGAGAGCGCCTCCCCGGCAGTGCCGCGCAGCCGCGCGTGCGGCGCCGATTTCAGGCTCGCGTGTCATCTCGTCGTCATCCTCTTCCGGAGGTCTGGAAGGCCTTGCAGCCTTGGTGAAGATCGTGCTGGTAACTCCTTGCCCGACCCGGTGCAATGGGGTGGGGCAGGGGGCGGCGGCGCTTTTCTGGAGCACGTTTTCGTGCGGTTTCTTTCTTGCGCACAGCCGGTCTCTGGCAGGGCGTGGGCGCAATTTTCTTACGGGCAATCGCAAGATCGCAACTTGATCCGCGTCAAATGCAGGCGCCGTGCCGCGCCCTATCATGGAGATGTTCAAAGCGGAGGCCGCCCATGGCGCTGAAACTGGCATGTCTGGCCTGCGGGCAGGCGAATCGCGTGCCACCGGAGAAGCTGGGCGCAGGGCCCAAATGCGGCACCTGCGGCGCGAAGCTCATGCCCACCGTGCCGAAGGACATCTCCTTCGATATCCTGCAGAAGGCCGCGCGGATGGACGAGGTGCCGCTCATCGTCGATTTCTGGGCCGCGTGGTGCGGGCCGTGCCGGATGATGGCGCCGGATTTCGCCAAGGCCGCGGCGGCGCTCGCGGGCCGCGCGCGGTTCGTCAAGCTTGATACCGAGGCCCATCCGCAGGCGGGCGGCACCTATGGCATCCGTGGCATTCCGCTGCTCGTGGCCTTCGCGGACGGGCGCGAACTGGGCCGCCAGACCGGCGCGATGCCGGCCACGCGCATCGCCGATTGGGTCTTCGGGCTGGCGGGGCACCGTGCCGAGCGGCCGCGCGGATGAAATGCCTTTGCACCGGGGCTGGACAACCGTGCTACACTGGTGCCCGGGAGGACTCGACATGAGAAACGAATTGGAACGCAGCCGACGCCTGCTCGTCGTCACCTATCGCCGATATGTGGAGGCAGAGCTTTGCTGGGTGCGCGCGCGACAGGCCGCGCAAAGCTGGTTCCCACAGACGAACCGACCCTATCGCTGGACGATCGGGACCCCACATTCGCCAATGCGGCAGGTTTACGAGAATCGCCAGCGGGCGCTTCTGCAGTTTGCCGCCGCGCGCCGCAAGTTCCGCGAGGCCAAGGTGCGCATGGAGCGCCGGCCAAGGGTCATCGCGCTCTTGCCCTGCTCTCCGGGCGGGCAGGGCGCCTGAACCGCTCCAAACCGTCTTTAGTGTCCTCCAGCCCCTTCGGTGACCCATGAAATACGCCCTGATCCCGCTTGCCTTTCTCCTCCTCGGATGCACGACCGAGGCACAGCCCGATGTCTCGCGCGCGACGGGGCAGGCGCTCTTCGCCGATAACTGCGCCATCTGCCACGGTATGGATGCCACCGGCGGCGGCCCGCTCGCGCCCGAGCTCGCCACGCGGCCTGCCGATCTCAAAAGGATCGCGCAGCGGCGCGATGGCGTCTGGCCGCGGCTCGAGATCATGGCCATCGTCGATGGCTATGCCAAGCGCAGCAACCCGCGCGATGACATGCCGGTCATCGTCGGGCTCACCGAGGGGCCGCTGGTGGATTACGACACCGGCAATGGCGTGCTCACCCCCACGCCGGCACGGCTGGTGGCGGTAGTGGCGTATCTCGAAAGCCTGCAGAACCCCCGGCCCACGAGCTACGTGCCCTGAGGCGGCGGGGCGGGGCAGGGATTTGCCCACTTACCTTCTGCCGGAGAGCAGTCTAGAAAAAGATCAACTCTACAACTTGCGCGAGACGACTCGAATGGGAAAGACCAGTCGGAGCCCCCTGCGAGCCGCGAGGGGTCTCTCTTCGTGGCAGGTCGTTCGGGTGGCGTCCGGATGGGGCAGATTTCCCTTTTTTTGCCGAGATAAGAACAAGGTTTCGAGCGAAAGTGACGCGTGCGAAACATTCAAGTCGCGGCTCGGGGATGGCCGTGATGCCTTGGCACAGCGTTCCTGCGCGTGTGATCCGGGCCACTCCCCCGCCGCGAAGACCCGGATTTTGACCTTGTCGCAGATGGCAGATTTCCCGATCCCATGATGTGCCTTGCGAACCTCGAATGGGCGCCGATCAGCCCGGTCGTCACCAGTCTCTGGATCGGTAGCGCGCTGGTGCTTCTCTGGGTCATGCGCAACCACCGTTTCGCGGGGAAGACGGCCTTCGCCATGACCTTCTCCGCGATGCTCTGGTAGCTCCTCTCGGTGGGCTTGGAAACCGCCTCGCCCGCGCTCGAGTGCAAGATCGCGTGGTCGCTCGCGGCATGGCCCGCCATCGCGCTCCTGCCCATCGCCTGGGCCTTCTTCATCTTCGACTACACGCTCAACAGTGCCGCGCCGCGCCATCGCTTCCGGCTGCTCTGCTATATCGGCATTCCGGCCCTTGTCGGGGCCGGCGCCTTCACCAACCCGCTCCATGGCCTGCTCTACCCGCCCGGCGCCACGCTGGTGAGCCTCGGCAACACCACCGCCGCCGTCTACCCGCATGGCCCGCTTTTCTTCACCATCGCGGCGGGGCTCTACATCTTCGTGCTGAGCGCGCTCGGGGTGCTGGCCTATGCACTCGTCAAGGCCGACCACAACATCAAGCCCTTCCTGATGGTGCTCGTGCTCATCACCGCGGCGCCGCTGTCGGCCAATGCAGGCTACGTGCTCGCTGATTTCAGCCTGATGGGGCTTGATCCGACCCCCTTCATGTTCAGCGCGGCGCTCATCGCCTTCAGCTGGCTTCTGGCCAACAACCGGCTTATGGACACCCAGGCGCTCGGGCGCGACCTGCTCTTCTACGGCACGCAGGACCCGGTGATCATCCTCGATGCGCAATGCCGCTTTGCCGGCGCCAACCAGGCGGCGCGCGTCATCTTCGGCAATGCCATGCCCCGGCAAGGCGACGATCTGAACCATGTGCGCAAGCTCGGCCCGATGCTCAATTCGCTGGCCACGCGCGGCGCCTTCGATGTGAGCGAGCCGGTCAGCTTCGGGCGTCATGTCTTCGAGCCGCGCGTGGCGCGCATCGCCAGCCCGATCCAGACGAAGGGCAACTGGCTCGGCTGGTCGCTGGTCTTCGTCGATATCACCGAGCGCGAACGCTCGGCCGACGCGCTGCGCGAGGCGGTGGTGCGCGCCGAAGCCGCCAACGAGGCCAAGACGGAGTTTCTCGCGGTCATCAGCCATGAGTTGCGCACGCCGCTCACCTCGCTCCGCGGCGGGCTCGACCTGGTGCTGGGCGGGGTCTTCGGCGAGGTGAGCGAGCCCGTCTCCAATGTGCTCGACACCGCCCGCAAGAACAGCGTGCGCCTACAGAAGCTGATCGACGACATTCTCGACCTGCAGAAGCTCGATCTCAACGTCATGGCCCTCGATTTCGAGGATGTGGCAATAGGCGAGTTCCTCGAGCAGACGGTCGAGGAAACCGCGGGCTACGCCGCCAATGTCACCCTCAGCTGCATCGTCGCGCCCGAGATGCGCGATGCGCGGGTGCGGGCCGATCCGGCGCGGCTCAAGCAGGTGGTGGGCAACGTGCTCTCCAACGCCATCAAGTTCTCGCCCGCCAATGCCCAGGTCACCAGCACGGTGGCGGGCGTGGGCGGCATGGCGCGCATCTCGATCCGCGACGAGGGCGCCGGCATTCCCCCCAATTCCGAAGAGAAGGTCTTCGGCCGGTTCACCCAGGTCGATGGCTCCACCACCCGTGTAGCGGGCGGCTCGGGCCTCGGGCTGCATATCGCGCGGCTGCTCGTCGAGCGGCACGATGGCCGGATCTCCTACGAGAGCCGTGTGGGCGAGGGCACCGTCTTCCATATCGACCTGCCGTTGAAATCGCTCGGCGCGCGGGATACGGCAGAGGCGCAGGAGCCTGCGCCGGGCTGAACGAGGTCGAACCGGGCGCCAAGGGCCCGCAGGCGGGAACCGTGCCGCGCGCTGGCGCGTTGAGCGCCCGAGGCATGGGGCCTCGAAGCATGGCAGGCCAGGAGAAGGATGTGGGCGCCTCCGCCGATCCCCGCACAGCGAAGGACGTGGTTAAGCAGGCACGAGATGCGCTCGAGGGCGAGGTCTCGAGCCTCGGCGAGGTGGTCGATGCGCTCGGCATCGCCAGCTATACGCCGCTCATCTTCGTGCCCGCCCTCGCGCTGGTCTCGCCCCTGAGCGGGGTGCCGGGCTTCACCAGCCTTTGCGGGGTGCTGATCGCCGCGGTCTCGCTCCAGCAGATCCTCGAGCGCCCCCGCCTCTGGCTGCCGGGCTGGCTGCGCCGCGCAAAGCTTCGCACCACGCGCGCCCGGCGCGGGATGCTGTGGCTCATCAAGCCGGCCGAATGGCTCGATACCATTACCCGCGAGCGGCTCGAAGGCCTCGTCACGCCCCCGCTGGCGCGCCTGCCTCAGGGCATGTGCTGCCTCTTCGGGCTGATGATGCCTCTGCTCGAGCTGATCCCGTTCACCTCGTCGATCCTCGGCGCGATCATCGCGCTGATGACGGCGGGCATGTTCATGGGCGACGGGCTTCTGGTTCTGATCGGCATGATGTGCGCGATGGGCCTCGCGGGCGGGTTCGTGGCGCTGCTCTAGGCTTCGAGCTCCTCGTCCCGTTCCTCGTGCCACTCGAGCGGGAAGACCACGTGCAGCTCGAACCTGTCGGGCAGATCTTCGGTCTCGAGCGTGCCGTTGAGCTGCGTGGCGAAAGACTTGATGAGCCGCGAGCCCAGCCCGGTGCTGCCGAACTCCTCGGTGAGCGCATCGCTCTGCGCCTCGGCGCGCGAGTTGACGATGCTGAGGCAGAGGTTGCCGTCGTCGTGCCGCTTGAGCGCGATGTTGATCCAGGCCGTGCCATCGGCGGCCGCACCGCAATATTTCACCGCGTTCATCGCCGCCTCTGTCGCCAAGAGCGAGAGCGGCACCGATTGGTCGGGGTTGATCTCCACCGGGTCGAGCTGGGTCGATACGTTGATTTGCCGGCCGCTTTCGTCGAGCGTGCCCACGATCACCAGTTGCTGGATGATGTCCTCGAGCAGCTTGTCGGCCCGCAGCAGCGAGAGCTTGCGCGCGAGGTAGAGATAGCGGTGAATGGCCGAGAGCGCCATCACCCTGTCCTGCACCCGGCGCAGGAGCCGCTGCGCCTCGGCGCTGTCGGTGTCGCGGATCTGCATGTTCATCATGCTGGAGATCAGTTGCAGGTTGTTCTTCACCCGGTGGTGCACCTCGCGCAGCAGCACCGTCTTTTCCTTGAGATCCTCCTCGCGGCGGCGATCCTGCTCCGAGAGCCGTTGGGTCATCGCGCGAAAGGCATCGGCCACCACCTCGAGCTCCTCGGGCGCGTTGTCGAGCCGCGCGTCGCTCAGGTCGTCATAGCCGCCCGCCGCGTAGAGCCGCATCCACGAGCGCAGCCGCCGCACGTGGCGGATCACCAGCCGATGCACCCCCACATAGGCCACGGCGATTGTGATGGCCCACATCGCGAAGGGAAAGTAGAGCGCCAGCGCCTGCTCGAAGAAGGGCATCTGGATGCCCCGGCCCTGCGGCATCCAACTGCCCAGCACGAAGACCTGCCCCGAGACGATGGGCGAGACCGCGAAATCGCGCGTCTCGCCTTCGCGGCTCTCGCCCCGGAAGGTCTGCCGCCCGGAGCCCGCGAGCTCTTGCAGGCTCCGCCCGGCGGGCAGCACGTTGCGCCGGTTCTCGGTGTAATCCTCCGTGGCGATGATGTCGCCGTCGCTCTTGAAGAGCACGAGATTGACTTCTTCTCCCGCCTGCGCCAGCGCACCGTTGAGCGCCGAGACGGGCACCGCGATCCAGACCGTGCCGATATGTCGGCCCGCATCGAGAACCGGCACGGTGACGTTGAAGGTGGCGATCCCGCCCAGAAAGCCCAGCGGCTGCATCAGCACCGCCTCGCTGCTCTCGTCGATCTCGGGCAGGGCGGTAAGCGGGCTCTCGCCGTTCTCAACCACGTCGCGCGAGGCGCAGATCAGGCCGCGCGCATTGTCGCGGTAACCGGCGAAGGCAAAATGCTCAGAGCGCTCCACCACCTCGGCCATCACCGCGCTGCAGGTGTCGCCCGAGCCCCGCAGCGCCGAGATCTGCACCGCCAGTGTCTCGGCCGAGCTGACAGCCGAGCGGATCACCTCGCGGCTCTCGCTCACCGCCTGCTGGGTGCGTTGCAAAAGCGCCGTTTCCGAGAGCGACTGGCGCTCCTGCAGCACCTTGTTGGTCTGGTAGACGGATATCAGCGCCAGAGGCAGGATGGCGATGCTCAGCACCACGATGAGCCGCGTGACGAGGCGGGGCTGAAGCGTGCGGCGAGGCAGCGCCGGGCGGGCGCTCATGCTGCGGGTTTCCCCTGCACCACCGCCAGCGTGGCCGCATCCGTGAGCTCCAGGTCGTCCTCGCCGTCGAGTTCCATCAGTTCGGCCAGCCGCTTGCGGGCGCGGTTGGTGCGGCTCTTGATCGTGCCCACCGCGCAGCCGCACATCTCGGCGGCCTCCTCGTAGGAAAAGCCCTCTGCCCCCACCAGCACCAGAACCTCGCGCTGCTCGTCGGTGAGCTGTGCGAAGGCTTCGCGGAAATCGGTCATCGCCAGATGCCCGTCATGCGCGGGTTTCTCCGAGATCTGCCCGGCCATGGTGCCATCGGGGTCTTCCACCTCGCGGCGGCGCTTGCGGTAGAGCGAATAATAGGTGTTGCGAAGAATGGTAAAGAGCCATGCCCGCAGGTTGGTGCCGGGCTGGAACTTGTCGAAATTCCCCCATGCCTTCACCACCGCATCCTGCACCAGATCATCGGCCGTGGCCGGGTTGTGGGTGAGGCTCATCGCGAAGGCGCGCATCGCTGGCAGGTGGTCCACCAGCTCGTCTCTGGGGTCTGGTCTGGAGGTCAACTGTCGTCCTTTGGCGCTTGCTCTGGCTTTTGCTGGGGCGCGTCCTGCGGCTCCGCGCTATCCTGCGCGCGCAACTGGTCCAGCAGCTGCGTGAAGCGGTCGGGCAGCGGCTCGTCAACCGTGTCGGAATAGACGCGCCGGAGATTGTCGTCGATCTGCTGTTGCAATCTTGGGGTCCTGCGTGTGTTTGCCATCGTGCCGGTTTTTCTGCCATCGTTGTTCAGGCGCTTTTTTTCGCCCGAGCGGGAACCTAACACGCCAAACCGCGTTTGGTTCCATGCAAGGCAACATTTTTTCGAGGACGTCATGACCCAAACCGAAACCCAGCCAGACCTCGCGCAGCACATCGCCGAGGAGCTGCCCTACCTGCGCCGTTACGCCCGGGCGCTCACCGGCAACCAGAAGACCGGCGATCATTACGCGGCGGCCACGCTCGAGGCGCTGCTGGCAGACCGTGAGGTGTTCGGCACCGGGCTCAGCCACAAGGCGGCGCTCTTCCGGGCCTTTCACCAGATCTGGGTTTCCTCCGGCGCCCCGATCGACGAGTCGGGCGAGGTGCGCGATGCCGAGAGCCGCGCCCAGTGGCGGCTTTCGCGGCTCACCCCCAACACCCGCGAGGCGCTGCTCCTGCACAGCATCGAGGGCTTCCAGACGAGCGACATCGCCGCCATTCTCGATGTAAGCCCGCCCGAGGCGCGCGAATTTCTCGAGATCGCGCATCGCGAGATGTCGGGCGAGATCGCCGGGCGGATCATGGTCATCGAAGACGAGGCGATCATCGCGATGGATATTTCCGCCATCGTCGAGAGCATGGGCCACGAGGTCACCGGCAATGCCCGCACCCGCGACGAGGCCGTGGCGCTCGCCCGGCGCGATCCGCCCGACATGATACTCGCCGATATCCAGCTGGCCGACAAATCCTCCGGCATCGACGCGGTAAACCACATTCTCGCCGAGATCGGCGAGGTGCCGGTGGTGTTCATCACCGCCTTCCCCGAGCGGCTTCTCACCGGCGAGCGGCCAGAGCCCGCCTTCCTCATCACCAAGCCCTATTCCGAAGAGCAGGTGCTCTCGGCGGTGAGCCAGGCCATGTTCTTCGCCAGCACCGAGACGCTGCAGGCCTGACCCAAGCTCTTGTGCCCCGGCAAGCGAAACGCCCCGCGCCATCTCCGGCACGGGGCGTTTTTCGTGCTTTGCTTCGCGCGCCTCGTCACGGCGAGCGCCCGCTCAGAACGCGCATCACGACCGCGACCACGAACAGGATCAGGAAGATCACGAAGAGGATCTGCGCGATCCCGGCCGAGGCCGAGGCGATGCCGCCGAATCCGAAGACGCCGGCGATGAGTGCCACCACGAGAAAGACGAGTGCCCAGTAAAGCATGAAAACCTCCATTGCTGCGTTGCCGTTGGCTGCAAAACCCCCGGGCAAAGCGGATGGTTCCGAAAATTCTGCCGTGCCGGGTGGCTGTGCGCATTTCTGGCCCCGTCGTCGGAACTTCCCCGTCGCGCGCGCGTTGGACGCTCGACGAAACCGAAACAACGGAGGCCCGAACAATGGCACAGAGCAAGACCGCAGACGCATCGCCGCAGCAGGATATCGACCACCTGTCCGAGCAGATCGCGACGCTGCGAAACGACATCTCCGACATCTCGCAAACCCTCTCGGATCTCGGCCGCTCCTCGCGCAACGCCGCCACCCAGAAGGCTCGCCAGCAGGCCTCGCATCTGCGCGACGCCGGCGAACGGCAGCTGCACAATGCCCAGCACCGGGCCGAAGAAATGGGCCAGCAGGCCGCCGACCAAGTGCGCAACCAGCCAGCGGCGGCCGTGGGCCTCGCCGTGGGGCTGGGCTTTCTGCTGGGCTTCATGACCGGGCGGAAATAACCCAGGCCCGGCCCGTTCGCGACCATGGGCGCGCGCCTGCGCAATGCGGCGCGCGCCACGGCGTTCAGCGTGATGGGGGTGGTCTTCGGCCTCGTGGGGCTGGGGCTGCTCACCGTCGCGCTCTGGATCCTGCTCGCGGCCCATGAGGGCGTGCTCGTGGCTTACACGGCGATCGGCGCGCTCTATTTGCTGGTGGGCGTCTTCCTGATGGCGCTTGGCGCTCAAGGCAACGGTGCCGAGCGCCCCCGCCACGCACCGCCCCCGCCCGAGCCGGAAAGAGACCCGTTCGTGCAACTGGCGGAAGGTTTCGCCACCGGGATGCAGGCAGGCCGCGCTGCACGCGACCGGCGCGACTAGCGCCGCTGGCCCGCGATCCCGGTCAGCGCCTCGCGCACCATCTCGTCGGTGAAGGGACGCACCAGCATCCCCCAGCCCAAGGCCTTCGCGTCATCGGCATCATCCTCGCCCACGGTGAGGATGATGCGCACACCATGTTCGGCCAAGCGCCGGTCGAGCCCCATCTCCAGCACCTGCGACAGGCGCATTTCCAGAAATACTGCGGAAACGGAGGGCTCCGCGCTCAGGGATGGGTCGATTTCGGACGAATCGCTCACGTGGATCGTGCGGCACGATCCCATCTCGGCCAGCGAGCCCATGATGTCCTCGGCGATAAGCATGTCGCGCTCCATCACCAGGTATACCGGCGGTGCAGTTTTGGGGGGCTCAGGCATTGCGTTGTTCGTCAGTTCAATTTCGGTCATTGTGGGTGGATAGCCGATATCGCGTCCACCTGCTTTAATCTGTGACATATCAAGACGGAAAAAATCCATGGTGACTTCCTGCCAGAAATGCCCGCTGCGCAAGTTGCCGCTCTTCTCCCCGATGAGCGAGCGCGAAGTGGCCTTCATGCAGGACTTCAAGAAGGGCGAGATGAAGGTCGATGCGGGCACGACGCTGATGCTCGAGGGCACCAACAGCCCCCAGCTCTATACCGTGCTCGAGGGGATGGGCCTGCGCTACAAGACGCTGCTCTCCGGCGACAGGCAGGTTCTCAACATCGTCCTGCCCGGTGATTTCGTGGGGCTGCAGGCGGGCGTGATGAAGGAGATGCAGCATTCCGTCGAGGC
>JAVKDQ010000106.1:0-5112 GCA_040222155.1 Roseovarius sp. | reverse complement strand
GCTCGTGCTCTACGAGAGCGACGACCTGATCGCCATGGCCTCCGAAGAGGTGGCGATCCGCGCGATCCTTCCCGACGAGATCGACACCTACGACCCCTATGACGAGGAAGTGCGGGTGTGGCAGGCGTGATGCGCCGGGGCCCCGGGTATGGCCCGGGGCGGCAGACGACAAGATGACAAAGGAAGCATGGACATGGCTGTAAGCGACGCAGACCTGAAGAACATGACCCAGGAAGAGCGGGTGACCGCGCTGGGCATGCGCACCGAACAGCTCACCGGCAAATCGCTCTACGTGGAGTTCGACCCCGATGCGGAAGAGCGCTTTACCTACCCGTGGGCGCCGGATGTGGATTTCAACAAGCGCACCGAGGTGGACACCGACAAGATGACCACCACCGAGGTGAACAAGGAAATCCGCAAGCTGATGAACGAGGGCTACGGCACCATCGTGCTCAAGAACCCGCGCGGCAAACACTCGCTGGGCGTGGGCATCCTCAACCGCCTCAACCTCATCATCGACGGCTCCTGCGGCTATTTCGGCGTGGGCCTGATCGACGGGCCGAACGTGCGGATCACCGGCAGGGTGGGCTGGTCCTGTGCCGAGAACATGATGTCGGGCACGGTGGTGATCGAGAAGAACGCGGGCTCCACCTTCGGCGCGGCGATGCGCGGCGGCGACCTGGTGTGCAAGGGCTCGGTGGGCTCGCGCACGGGGATCGACCAGAAGGGCGGCACCATCATCGTGGGCGGCGACACCGGCGCGCTATCGGGCTTCATGATGCAGCGCGGGCGCATGGTGGTCTGCGGCAATGCCGGCAAGAACCTCGGCGACTCGATGTATGACGGCACGATCTACGTGGGCGGCGAGATCCGCTCGCTGGGCGTCGACGCGGTGGAAGGCGAACTGACCGAGCTCGACAAGAAATGGCTCACCCGCAAGCTCAAGCAATACGGGCTTCTGCCCGAGAAGGGCGTGGATCACTTCACCAAGGTCGTCGCGGGCAAGCAGCTCTGGAACTACGACAACCTCGAGCCGACCGAGAAGAAACTCATTCTGTGACGGTGGGGTGAAACCCCACCCTACGCGATGGCCGTAGGGTGGGTTTCAAACCCACCTCACCCTGACCAACAGGAGACGACCGACATGCATGACGGAGACATGCCCCAGAAGAAGAAGCTCGCGCGCGACACCTATCGCCTTGGCGACAGCTTCATCTTTCCCCCGAAAGTCATGGACGACATCCACATCAAGGCCGAACTCGGCCGTTACCGGATGCGTGGCTTCTCGCTCTTCAAGAAGATCCCCCACTGGGACGACCTGACCTTCCTGCCCGGCACGCTCACCCGCTTCGTGATCGAGGGCTACCGCGAGAAATGCGAAACCAAGACCATTCTCGGCCCGCGCGCCAAGAAGCCGCTGGAGCTGGATATCCCGGTCTACATCACCGGCATGAGCTTCGGCGCGCTCTCCTACGAGGCGAAGACGGCGCTGGCGCGCGGCGCCACGATGGCGGGCACCGCCACCTGCTCGGGCGAGGGCGGGATGATCCCCGACGAGCGGCGCTTCAGCTCCAAGTGGTTCTACCAGTGCATCCAGTCGCGCTACGGCTTCAACCCGCACCACCTCGTGCTGGCGGATGGCTGCGAGTTCTTCATTGGCCAAGGCTGCAAGGTGGGCCTCGGCGGCCACCTCATGGGCCAGAAGGTGACCGACCAGGTCGCCGAGATGCGCTCTCTGCCCGCGGGCATCGACCAGCGCTCGCCGGCGCGCCACCCCGACTGGCTGGGCCCCGATGACCTTGCGCTCAAGATCCAGGAGATCCGCGAGGCGACCGACTGGCAGATCCCGATCCAGCTCAAGCTCGGCGCGGCGCGGGTTTACGACGATGTGCGCATGGCCGTGAAATGCGACCCCGACACGATCTATATCGACGGGATGGAAGGCGGCACCGGCGCGGGCCCGCACCTTGCCACCGAGGATACCGGCGTGCCGGGCATGGCGGCGATCCGGCAGGCGCGCAAGGCGATCGACGACCTTGGCAAGCGCGGCGAGATCAGCCTGATCTACGCGGGCGGCATCCGCAACGGGGCCGACGTGGCCAAGGCCATCGCGCTCGGGGCCGACGCCATCGCCATCGGCCATTCGGCGATGATGGCGCTGAACTGCAACAAGGACATTCCCGAGGCCAACTACCAGGAAGAGATCGGCGCGGAGCCGGGCTATTGCTACCACTGCCACACCGGGCGCTGCCCCGTCGGCGTGGCCACGCAAGACCCGAAGCTGCGCGCCCGGCTCGACCCGGACGCGGCGGCGGAGCGGGTTTACAACTTCCTCCACACGCTCACCATCGAGGCGCCGCTCTTCGCGCGGGCCTGCGGCAAGACCTATATCCACTCGCTCGAGCCCGAAGACCTCGCTGCGCTGACGATGGAGGCGTCGGCCATGGCCGGCGTGCCGCTCGCAGGCACCAACCACACCGTGGGCGTCGAGGATTATCACCATTTTTGAGGTGGGTCGAAGCCCCACCCTACGGGCAATGCGTAGGGTGGGGTTGCACCCCACCGACAGGAGGACAACCAAATGGCTGGAAAACAATATCGCGGGTCCGAGATCACGGATGTCGACCAGTTTCTGAAAGACGCGGACGGCCTCGGCTCGGAGCGCGAAAAGGAGATCGGCCAGCATATCGGCTATCGCTACGACGTGAACCTCGTGCCCGATTACGACCGGATCACGCCCTACCTGCAGAAATACATGGAGGTGATGGGCTGGGACGATCTGAACTGGCTGGAGGACGTTCACATGGGCTACGAGGAAGGCAGCCCGGCGGTGTTCGACCGCAACAACAACGGCTGGGTCCGCATCCCCGATACGATCGATCTGCCCGACAACCAGCAGGACCGCGACATGATCGCGCGCGAGCTTCTGCTGAAGTTCCAGATGTCGGACCGCCACCCGCTGGTGAGCCTGCGCAAGGCCTACATGAAGTTCTGAGAAAGCCCCGCGCTCCCCGGGCTTGCCCGGGGCCGCACCTTGCCTGCCGCCGGTCTTGCGGCAGAAGGCCCCGGGGCAGGCCCGGGGCGGGTGACGCCAGATTTCCGGAGTGATAGAACCCCCCTCATGCCACGTCCGCTCGATATCGCCTGCCTGCAAACCCGCCCCCGGCCCGACATGCGCGCGGCGCTTGAGGAGGCTCTGCCGCTTGCCGAGGTGGCGGTGAAGGCGGGGGCCGACATTCTCTTCCTGCCCGAATATTGCGGCGGGCTGAAGACGGAGGGGCCGGCGGTGGTGCCGCCCTCGGCGCCCGAAGCGGAGCATGTCTTTCTTCACGAGATGCGCAGCTTCGCGACGCGCCGCAAGACATGGGTCAATCTCGGCTCCATCGCCATCGACGGGCCCGACGGGCGGGTGATCAATCGCGGCTACATGATCGACGACCGGGGCGAGATCCGCGGGCGTTACGACAAGATCCACATGTTCGACATCCAGCTCTCGGAGACGGAGGTTTATCGCGAGAGCACCTATGTGTGCCCCGGCAGCCGGGCGGTTATCCATGACACGCCCTTCGCCCGGATCGGCCACACGATCTGCTATGACCTGCGGTTTCCCGACCTCTTCCGCGACCTCGCGCAGGCGGGCGCCGAGATCCTGATCTGCCCCGCCGCCTTCACCCGCAAGACGGGCGAGGCGCATTGGCATGTGCTCAACCGCTCTCGGGCCATTGAAAACACACGCTTTTTGATCTCCGCCTGCGCCGTCGGCCCGGTGCCGGGGGGCGGTGAGAGCTATGGCCATTCGCTGGTGGTGAGCCCCTGGGGCGAGGTGCTGGCGGATGGCGGCACGCTGCCCGGCGTGGTGCAAACCCGGATCGACCTCGACGATGTCGCCAAGGCCGAGGGCCGCGTGCCGAGCCTTACGGCGGACAGGCCCTTCACCCTTGCCCGCAACCCAGCACGGAGCGTTGCCTGATGTCTCTCGCCTCCCAGCTCGGACGCAGCTATTCCGACAGCCCGCTGCGCATGGGGTTCCTGCGCTGGCAATGCCGCGTGCGCCAGATGGCGATGCGCGAGAAGGAAGGCCGGCCCGATAACGGCATCATGCCCGATGTCTACCTGCCCGGCGAAACCGAGCCGCTTGGCGCGATCATCACCCTTATCAGCAAGGCTCCGGGCTATTCGGTGACGCCCGAGTTGCAGCACATGGCCGCCAAGACGAACGACCCCGCGCAGCGGCGCGAGCAGGCGCTGCGGTTTCTCTCGGCGGGCTATTACCAGAACGCGGGCGAGTTCTCCGATGTGCTGACCGCCACCTTTCCGCCCGGCTCGCAGGGGGCCGCGACGATCCGGGCGGCGGAGCGCTGCACGCTGGTTTTCGAGGCCTTTTCGCAGCGGTTCGACCTGAGCTGCAAGGTGTGGCTGCTCGCGCCGCACAACACGCTGCATCAGGCGACGATGGCGCATAACCTGCTCTTCAACCCGACCCTGCCGCCCGACACCGTGGTGCTGGGCTTCGAGCCGGATTGGGAGGCGAGCACGAGCGACCCGAAGATCGGGTGAGGCTGGCCGCATCGGTGATTCGATGGTTAACGGCCTTGATCCGTTGGGTTCGGCACGTCGGTCTTGCGTCGGTATCCTGTCGGTATCGCGTCGGTGTCGCGGGCAGCGGGGCCGGGAGTAAATGTGGCGTGCGCTGCGCAACGCCACGAGATCTGGGCGGGCGCAACATTTCTCCCTCGGCGAGGCCACGGCCCGGATGCGCCGCAGAAATTCCTTGCTGATCGCACTACAGAATGCGCCGATCAGGCAAGGATGGCGCATCGCCCTGCCGCCCGTCAGCGTGGTAATGGAATGGAGGCCGGGCCCTGGAGCGATATGAGAGAAGGTTGAAACGGCCTTGAGCCGACATTGGGGTTCTAGAAATGAGCCGCGCCATCGACGGGCCGCGGTGCGTCGATCCGACGGTTTTTCTAATGCGCTTTATGTCTGAGTTTCCGCGCCAAGCCCGAGCGATGTGCTGACTTTGACGTATCGACGTGCCGGGGGGCGGCCCGTCGATGGCGCGGCGGGGCTGCGCCCCATTATTACGCGCCCGGTGCTTTTCCCCACTGTACC
>JAVKDQ010000105.1:0-6456 GCA_040222155.1 Roseovarius sp. | reverse complement strand
CGGTGCCGGAGAGGCCGAAGAAGATGGCGGTATCCACCGGGTTGCCGCGCGCGTGGTTGGCGGAGCAGTGCATCGGCATGATGCCCTTCTCGGGCAGCAGGTAGTTGAGCAGGGTGAAGACGGATTTCTTGTTCTCGCCCGCGTATTCGGTGCCACCGATCAGGATGAGCTTGCGATCGAAGTTGAGGGCGATCACGGTGTCGGAGCGGCAATCGTGGCGCGCGGGATCGGCGCGGAATTTCGGGCAGTTGATCACGGTGAAATCGGCCACGAAGCGGTCGAGCGCCTCGCGCTCGGGGCGGCGCAGCATGTGGCGGATGAAGAGCCCGTGCCACGCGAGCTCGGTGACCATGCGCACGTTGATCGCATGGGCCGGGTCGGCGCCGCCCACCAGATCCTGCACGTAATAGGTGCCATGCGCCTGCATGTGGGCCAGCATGTCTTCGTAGAGGCGGTCGAAGCCCTCGGGGCTCATCGCGGCGTTGTTTTCCCACCAGATCGTATCGGCCACGCTCCCGGTTTTCACCACGTGCTTGTCCTTGGGCGAGCGCCCGGTGAACTTGCCGGTGGAGACGAGGAAGGTGCCGCCCTTGCCGAGCCGGCCTTCGCCATTCTGCAGCGCCGCTTCGATGAGCGCGGGCTCGATCAGGTTGTAATAGACATTGTCCAGCCCGGCGATGCCTTGATCCTCGAGCGTGAACTGCGGGTTTACCCGTCCGGATGCCATGATCTGCAAACTCCTTGGTCGCATGGGCCCTCAAGCCCGGCCCTGAAAATGACGCTGCCGCCTCGGCCCGCGCGGGGGCGCCTCGAAAGGCCCCGGTCGGGATGGCGTGGCGCGGCGCGCGACACACCGCGATTGGCTCTTAACATGACGCTTTCGTGAATGAACAGAAGGGTTTCGGCTCGTTAGCGCAACCAGCGTCAAGTTAGCGCAACCAGCGCGGATGGTTGCCGGGAGAGGATGCCACGGGAGGGAGAAACTGAGTCCTTTTAGCCATGCTTAAGCCATTTTCTGTCCAAATACTGGGACGCGCAGGGCCGATTCGCACTTTGGGATTGATCAGAAACGAAAAAAAAGACCATACTGGGAGAAAAACAGGCAACACGAGCAGTTATAGGGGAACATATCATGTCCAGGATTGCCCTGGTGGACGATGATCGGAACATTCTGACATCGGTATCCATGACACTCGAGGCCGAAGGCTTCGAGGTAGATACGTATAATGACGGCCAACAGGCGTTCGATGCGTTCAGCAAGAAACTGCCTGACATGGCCGTGCTTGACGTGAAGATGCCTCGGATGGACGGGATGGACCTGCTGCAGAGGCTGCGGCAGAAAACCTCGATGCCGGTGATCTTCCTGACCTCCAAGGATGACGAGATCGACGAGGTGCTCGGCCTGCGCATGGGGGCCGACGATTATGTGAAAAAGCCGTTCTCCCAGCGGCTTCTGGTGGAGCGCATCCGCGCGCTTCTGCGCCGGCAGGAGGCCAATGCCGGTGAGATCGTGGCCGACAGCGAAGACACCAAGGTGATCGAGCGCGGCCATCTGCGGATGGATCCGCTGCGCCACGCGGTGGCGTGGAAGGGGCAGGACGTGTCGCTCACCGTGACCGAGTTTCTACTGCTGCAGGCGCTCGCGCAGCGCCCCGGCTTCGTGAAGAGCCGCGACCAGCTGATGGACGTGGCCTATGACGACCAGGTTTACGTGGACGACCGCACGATCGACAGCCACATCAAGCGCCTGCGGAAGAAGATGCGCAGCGTCGACTCCGAGTTTTCGGCCATTGAGACACTCTACGGCATCGGCTACCGTTACAACGAAGAGTAGATGGCTCTGGCCGAAGGGATAGATGTGCGCAACAAGTCATTTGCGGAGGACGACGGAGTCGTTCTCGGAGATGATTTCGTAGCACCGGACAACGTGGTCGAAGACGAGGTTCGTATTCGCCGCGAGAAACGGGGCTACTTTTCGCGTGGCGGCGCCTCTCTTACCCGCAAGATCATTACCTTCAACCTGATTGCCCTCAACGTGCTCGTTGCGGGCATTCTCTATCTCAACTCCTCGCGCGACGGGCTGGCAACACAGCGCGCCGACAGCCTCGCCAGCGAAACCGAGCTGCTGGCCGATGTCTTCGAGGCGCAGCTGCCCGCCGCCGCGCCCGTGAACCTCGTGACCGGCGACGGCATCAACGTGGCCGAAACCCTTGCAGGGATCGATCTGCGCCCGGGGCTCGAGGTGTATGTCTTCGACCCGGAGGGGCGGCTCGCCGGCCATAGCGGCGGCAAGGCGCCCGAGGCCGACCTCACGGAGAGGCGCCGGCCCACCTACATCACCGATGCGATCACGTGGGTGTGGGAGCGCGTCTCGGCGCCGTTTTCCACCGAGTCAGAGCGCCAGCCGCAGCCCAGCGTGGAAGATCAGGCGCGCAGCCTCGTCCCCGCCACGATGGAGGGCGCCGAGAGCGTGACGCTGACAACCGGCGCCGGCTCGGAAAGCCCCGTCTTCACCGTGGCCACGCCCATCCTGCGCGGCCAGTCGCCGGTGGGGGTGGTGGCGGTGGCGAGCGTGACCGGCGAGATCGACCACCTGGTGCGGCTCGAGCGCGAGCGGGTGCTGCAGATGTTTCTCGTGGCCACGCTGGTTTCGGTCGGGCTGAGCCTCATTCTCGCCTCCACCATCTCGAACCCGCTCGCCGAGCTGGCCGCCGCCGCCGAGGTGGGCGGCGCGCGCAACCGCCGGCAGGGCCAGCAGGGCGGGCGCATCCGCATCCCCGACCTCACCGCCCGGCCCGACGAGATCGGCCGGCTTTCGGGCGCGCTCAGGGGCATGGTGGCCGCGCTCTATCACCGGATCGACGGGAACGAACAATTCGCCGCCGACGTGGCGCACGAGATCAAGAACCCGCTCGCCTCGCTGCGCTCGGCCGTGGGCACGCTGCGGGTGGCCAAGCGCGACGACCAGCGCGAGAAGCTGCTCAACGTGATCGAGCACGATGTGCGCCGCCTCGACCGGCTGGTGAGCGACATCTCCAACGCCTCGCGGCTCGACAGCGAGCTGGTGAAGGAGGAGCAGGAGGCCTTCGACCTCATCACCATGCTGAGCAACCTCGCGCAGTATCTGGGCGAGGAGGCCGAGAAGAAGGGCGTGGAATTCATCACCGACTTCCCCAACGAGCCGATCATCATCACCGGGCTCGAGGGCCGGCTGGCGCAGGTTTTCGTGAACCTCATCACCAATGCCATCAGCTTCTGCGAGGAGGGCGACGCCATCCGCCTCTGGGCGCGCAAGCGCGAGAACCGGGTGGTTGCGGTGGTGGAGGATACCGGCCCCGGCATCCCCGACCAGGCGCTCACCAAGATCTTCCAGCGCTTCTACTCGCAGCGCGACGAAAAGGATTTCGGCAACAATTCGGGCCTCGGGCTTTCGATCTCCAAGCAGATCGTGGAGGCGCATGACGGGGTGATCTGGGCCGAGAACATCCGCCCCACCGATGCCGATCTCACCTCCGACCCGCTCGGCGCGCGCTTCGTCGTGGGCCTGCCGGTCTGACCGGGGCCGCGGGCCGTGCCGGGCGAAGAGATCTCCCGTTTCGAGACGGATGGCGGCTTTGTGCTGCACGCCTCCTGCGTGGCGTTCGAGGGTCGCGCGGTGCTGATCCGGGGCGCCTCGGGCAGCGGCAAGTCGGGCCTCGCGCTGCAACTGATCGCGCTGGGCGCCACGCTCGTGGCCGATGACCGCACACGGCTCCGGCGCGCGGGCGAGAGGCTGATCGCCGAGGCCCCCGAGACGATCCGCGGCCGGATCGAGGCGCGGCAGGTGGGGCTCTTGCGCGTGCCGCATGTCTCGGGCGTGCCGGTGGCGCTGGTGATCGACATGGATGCGGAGGAAACCGAGCGCCTGCCGCCCCTCCGGCAGACCGAAATCGCCGGCCTCGCGCTGCCTTTGCTCAGAAAATCGCCGCTCGCGCATTTTCCCGCGGCGATCAAGACATATCTATGCGGGCAGAGAGAGGCATGAGAGGCACGAAAGGCATCGCCGCCACGCCATGAACGACGCGACGACACAGCGGCTGGTTCTCGTCACCGGGCCTTCGGGCGCCGGGCGCTCCACCGCGATCAACGCGCTGGAGGATCTGGGCTACGAGGCGATCGACAACCTGCCGATCTCGCTCCTGCCGCGCCTGCTCGACGGCCCCGCGCCCGACAAGCCGCTTGCGCTCGGCATCGACGTGCGCAACCGCGATTTCTCGACCTTCGCCCTGATCGACGCGATCGATAGGATGGGCCGCGACAGGGCTGTGCCGATGCAGGTGCTCTATCTGGATTGCAGCGCCGACGTGCTCTTGCGGCGCTATTCGGAAACCCGCCGCCGCCACCCGCTCGCCCCCGCCGAAACGCCGGGCGACGGGATCGCGCGCGAGCTCGACCTGCTGGGCCCGATCAAGGCGCGCGCCGACATGCTGATCGACACCTCCGACATGTCGCCGCATGACCTGCGGGTGGAGGTGGCGCGCTGGTATGCGCCCTCGGGCAAGGCGCCGCTCGCGGTGACGGTGCACTCGTTTTCCTACAAGCGCGGGCTGCCGCGTGGGCTCGACACGGTGTTCGATTGCCGCTTCCTGCGCAATCCCTACTGGGAGGCGTCGCTGCGCGGGATGAACGGGCGCGATGCGGCGGTGGCGGCGCATGTGAGCGGCGATGCGCGTTTCGGCCCCTTCCGCGACAAGGTGCAGGACCTCGTGCAATTCCTGCTTCCGGCCTACGAGGCGGCGGGCAAGGCCTATCTGGCCATCGGTTTCGGCTGCACCGGCGGGCAGCATCGCAGCGTGGTGATGGCGGAAACTCTCGCCAACGCTCTTGCGCAGGACGGCTGGCAGGTGTCTATAAGGCACCGCGAGCTCGAGCGCGCGGCCCCGGTGGCCGCGCCGGCGCCGCAGCCCGAACCCGCCGGAGAGACCAGAGGAGACGACAAGCGTTGATCGGCATCGTGATCGTGGCCCATGGAGGCCTGGCGCGGGAATACGTGAAGGCGATCGAGCATGTGGTCGGCGCCCAGCCGGGGCTGCGTGGCATCACCATCGAGAACGATTGTGACCGCGAGGGCAAGCAGGCCGAGATCTGCGCCGCCGCCGACGAGGTGGATACCGGCGACGGCGTGGTGGTGGTGACCGACATGTTCGGCGGCTCGCCCTCCAACCTCTCGCTGCGCGCCTGCCGCCCCGACAACCGGCGCATCCTCTACGGTGCGAACCTGCCCATGCTGATCAAGCTGGCGAAAAGCCGCCATCTCGACGTCGCCGAAGCCGCCCGCGCCGCGATGGACGCCGGGCGCAAATATATCGACAGCCACAAGGTAACCGGCGATTGACGCCCAAGCCTCGGCACGAGGACAAGAAAGCCCCATGACAGAAACAATCATCCGTCGCCTGAAGATCGTGAACGAGAAGGGGCTGCATGCCCGCGCCGCGGCGAAGCTCGTGGAAGTGGCCGAAGGGTTCGACGCCTCCGCCGAGGTGAGCCATGACGGGCAGTCGAGCGGGGCCGACAGCATCATGGGGCTTTTGATGTTGGCAGCCTCGAAAGGAAAGTCTATTGACGTTCGCGCTTGGGGTGCCGACGCCGAGGCCCTCGCAGACGCCATAGAGGCGCTGGTCGCAGACCGCTTCGGCGAAGACATGTAAGCTCGCCCGAGCGGAGCACGAGGCACCAGCAGAGGCACGAAACGGGGTTGAGCCAGGTGGCGGAACGCACGCAGCAAGAGGCGCAGGCCCATGGACAGGGGCCCGACGGCGAGACGGTGACCTTCACCAAGTATGATCGCCGCAGCCTGACCTATGCCAATTCCTTCGACACGCCCTTCGCGGCGTTCACCATTCGCGCCATCGAATGGTTCACCGGCAAGCTGACCATCCTCAAGATGATCCGCCAGTTCGAGAAGCGCGGCGCGCCCTCGGGCCAGCCCTTCTGGCGCGCGGCGCTCGACACGATGGGTATTCCGCTGCTGACGCCCCAGGAGGAGATCGACCAGATCCCGCTCGAGGGGCCGGTGGTGGTGGTGGCCAACCACCCGCACGGGCTGGTCGATGGCATGATCCTCGCCGACCTGATCGGGCGGCGGCGCACCGATTACAAGATCCTCACCCGCGCGCTGCTCACGGGCATCGACGAGGTGGCCGCCTCCTACATGATTCCGGTGCCGTTTCCGCATGAACCCGACGCGCAGCGCAAATCGGTGGAGATGCGGGCGAAGGCGATGGCGCATCTGAAGGAGGGCGGGCTGATTTCCGTTTTCCCCTCGGGCGTGGTGGCCTCGTCCGACAGCATGTTCGGCCCGGTGCTCGAGCGCGAGTGGAACGTGTTCACCGCGCAGATGATCCGCCGCTCGGGCGCGAAGGTGGTGCCGATCTTCTTTCCCGGCGCCAATTCGCGCATCTACCAGATGGCCAATTG
>JAVKDQ010000104.1:0-52879 GCA_040222155.1 Roseovarius sp. | reverse complement strand
GTCGGCGGGCTGACGATCGACCGCCAATGCGCGGGCGGGCTCGATGCGGTGCTGCTCGCGGTCGCGCTGGTGGAGGCCGGCCGCCACGAGATGATCCTTGCCGGCGGCGCCGAGAGCTACTCGCGCAGACCCCTTCGCGCGCGCATCCCGCCCGGGGGCGGCGCCGCCGAGCCTTACGATCAGGCCCCATTCACCCCCTGGCCCGAGCGCGACCCCGGCATGGCCGAGGCGGCCGACGCCCTCGCACGGGAGCTCGGCATTGCACAGGCGGAGCAGGATGCCTGGGCCGTCGAGAGCCATCGCAAGGCGCAGGCCTTGCCCGAGGCACGCCGGGCGGCGGAGATCGTTCCGCTGGCCGGCCTCGAGGCGGACGCCTTCACCCGCGCGCTCACCCCCCGCCTCTGCGCCCGCGCGCCGCGCGTGACGGGCAGCATCACGGCGGCCAACATGGCCGTGGCGGCCGATGGCGCCGGCTTGGTGCTCGTGGTGTCCGAAAGAGCGGCCCGTAGGCTCAACACTCCGGGCCTCGCGCTCCTTGGCCGGGCCTCCCTCGGCGGTGACCCGGAACGCCCGGGCCTCGCACCCGTTGCCGCCATCGGCGCCGCGCTGACCGAGGCCAGCCTCGCCCCGTCAGACATGAGCGCGGCGGAAATCATGGAGGCCTTCGCCGTGCAGGCGATCGCCTGCCAACGCGGCGCGGGGCTGCCCGAGGAGATCGTCAACCTCGCGGGCGGCGCACTGGCGCGTGGCCATCCCATCGGCGCGTCCGGAGCCGTGCTCGCGGTAAGCCTCTTTCACCAGCTGCGGCACGATGGCGGCCCCGGCCTCGCCGCCATCGCCGCGGCGGGCGGGCTTGGCACGGCGCTGGTGGCGGAGATGCGGTAGGCTCGGGGTGGCCATCCAAGAGGTGCGCCCTGCATAGCCCCGCCGTGCGATCGCTGGGCTACACTCAAAGGAATGCAAGGTCGGGCCCCAAACCCTTCCGGCGCTACCCCTCAAACCCCTCGAACCGCGCGAACCCCTCCAGCGGCTCCCTCGCCGTCTGAACGCGTGTCGCCCGGGCTGCCTCATCGGGCCAGCCAAGCGCCAGCCCACACACCACCATCTCGCCCTCGGGCAAACCCAGATGCGCCGCCACCCGGGGTCCGTAATTGGCCAGTGCCCCGATGCCCGTGGCCCCCAGCCCGCGATCCTCCGCCGCCAGAAGGAAGCTCATCAGCGCCATGCCGAGATCCATGAAGCCGCCCTTGCCCATCTCCCGGTCGATCGTTACGACAATCCCCACGGGCGCATCGAAGAAAGCGTAGTTGCGGGCGAATTGCGCGCGCCGCCCGGCCACGTCGCGCCGCGCGATGCCCAGCGCCTCGTAAAGCGCATAGCCGGCCGCGCGCTGGCGCGCCTTGAGCTCGGGCGGCATCGGATCGGGGAACCATGAATATTCCCGCACCTCCGGCACACCCGCCGCCTGCGCCTCGGCCAGCACCGCCTTCAGCCGTTCGAGAGGCGCGCCCGCCAGCGCATGAAATCGCCCCGGTTGCAGGTTGGCCCCGCTCGGCGCCTGCCGGGCGATCCGCAAGAGCGCCTCCACGGTCTCGCGGTCGACAGGTTTGTCGAGATAGGCCCGAACCGAGCGCCGCCGCGCGGCGAGAGATTCGAAATCAGCCGGCATCGGCCCGCGAGAGCACGCTTTGCGGCCGCGCCCGCGCCAGGGCCGAGGTCAGCATCCCCGCAATCGCCGCCTTGAGCACATCGCCCGGGATGAAGGCCGTGACCAGTGCCAGCGCCTCCTGCAGGGATTTCTCCAGAACCACCGCAAGCCCCGCCACGCCGAAGGCATAGAGCACCACGATGCCGCCTAGCGCCGAGGCCACCCCCGCCACCAGAGTGAGCGGCGCGCCGCGCCAGCGCTCCACTATCCAGCCGGTGACAAAGGCCGCCACCGGAAAGCCCAGCACGAAGCCCACCGTGGGCGAAGCGAAAACGCCCAGGCCCCCGCGCCCGCCCGCCAGAAGCGGCAGGCCCATGGCCACCAGAAGCACGAAAAGCAGCACCGCCAGCGCCCCGCGCCGCGCGCCCAGCACCGTGCCGCAGAGCATCACGCCCAGCGACTGCGCGGTGATCGGCACGCCGAAGGCCAGCGTGATCTGGGGAATGAGCCCCAGAGCCGCGATGAGCGCCGCGAAGAGCGCGATGAGGGCCACGTTCCGTTCCATTCGCCTGCCTTTCCAGTGCCTCTTCAGTTGCCGAGACCGCCCCGCGCCTTGAGCGCCTCGGCGACATGATCGGCATCGTCGAGCGCGAGCAGCGTGAAGGGCAGAAGGATGCGCCACCCCGCCCGGCGCCTTGCCCTAGCGCGCCACGAGGCCGAAAGCAATTCCCCCTTCTCGGCCAGCACCGGCGTCATCCTTATGGTGAGCGCCACCGCAAGCTCCAGCGCCCGCGTCTCGAGCCCCACCCGGCGCAGCGGCGCGGCAAGCCAGCGGATCACGGCAATCATGTCGGTGAGGCGGGTCGTCATCGTCACGAGATTGGCCAGCGCCACCGCCGAGAGAAGCCGCAGGCAGATCGCCACGCCCTGCGCCACGCTGCCCTCCCAGAGATGCCAGAGCATCACCACGAGGATGAAGGGCCACAAAAGCCGCAGCCGCCTCATCCCGGTGGCCAGAAACACCCGCCCCGGCAGCGCGTAAACACCGAGAACAGCGCCGAAGATCGCCAGATGCGCTGGCACGCTCTCGATGAAGAACAGCACCAGTGTGGCCGCGCAGAGCCCGGCAAGCTTCAGGCCCGCGGGCCAGCCATGCGCCCATGTCCTAACCGGCGAGGTCAGAGATATCATCCCGCGCTCCCAGCCGTTCCATCTCGTCCCGATAGGCCGCCAACACCGCCTCCGCCGCGCCCTCCCGCGCCACCCCGCCCATTTCCAGCCAGATCACATGGTCGTAACCCGCGAGATCCTCCGGGTCGTGCGAGATATGCAGAAGCGCACCCTCATACCGGCCGAGATACCGCATGAGCTGCCGCCTGGTAGGAATGTCGAGCCCCGCATAGGGCTCATCGAGGATCAAGAGCTTCGGCTCCATCGCCACAACCGCCATCAGGCACACGAGATGCTTCTGACCCTGGCTCAGACCGGCAACCGCAGCCTCCTCCCAATGCGCCTTGCCGAAACGCGCGAGCACCTCGCGCGCCTCAGCCTCGGCCTCGCGCCTGCCCATGCCCTGCTGGCCGAGGCCAAAGGCCACCTCCTCCAGCACGGAGGGAAAGATGATCTGGTGGTCGGGATTCTGAAAGAGGATGCCCACCTCGGAAAGCGCCGCGCGCCGGTCCGCCGCCAGTTCCTTGCCGTTCACCCGCACGCGCCCTTCGCTCGGCGCCACCAGCCCCGCCACCAGCCGCGCCAGCGTCGACTTGCCCGAGCCGTTGCGCCCCACAACACCCAGCCGCGCCACGTCCACGTCTAGGCTCACGCCCCGCAGGATCTCCTTGCCCGCGATCCGGAAACTCACGCCCGACATCTCGAGCCGGGCGCATCGGGGCTCTTGGGTCTCTAAGGGGCGCTCAGGGCTCATTCAACGGGTGTCGCGGTTCTGGTCAGGCGGGTTCCGGCTCTCTTACGCGCAAGCCCTGCGCGCTTCAATCGCCCTCTCTCCCGCCTTGCCGCTTCTTCTTGGCGCAAATACTCTCGCCGAAGGCATGAAAGTTGCAACGGAGGCAAGAAGGCGGAGCATGGATTTCGAGGGGAAGACCGTTCTGATCACCGGCGCCGCCTCGGGCTTCGGCAAGCTTCTGGCCGAAACGCTCTCAGCCCGAGGTGCCCGGCTCGTGCTGGGCGACGTGAACGAGGCGGGGCTGACGGCACTGGCGGAAACGCTCGGGCCGGAGGCAGCCGCCCTGCCCTGCGACGTGGCGCGTGAAGCGGACGTCGCCGCGCTCACCGAAACCGCCCTCACCCGCTTCGGCCGGCTCGACATCGCGGTGAACAACGCCGGCATCGCGCCCCCCATGAAAGGCTTTCTCGACCAGACCGAAGAAGACATGGACCGCTGCTTCGCCATCAACGCCAAGGGCGTCTTCTTCGGCATGAAGCACCAGATCCCGGCGATGCTGGCGCAGGGCGCGGGCACCATCCTCAACGTGGCCTCGGTGGCGGGCCTCAACGCCGCGCCGAAGCTCGCGGCCTACGCGGCCTCTAAACACGCGGTGGTGGGCCTCACCAAGACCGCCGCCGTCGAATTCGCCGCGAAGGGCATCCGCATAAACGCCATCTGCCCCTTCTACAGCGCCACGCCCATGGTCACCGCCTCCGACTTCGCCGAACGCGCCGAGTTCCTTGCGCAGGCCACACCGATGAAACGCCTCGGGGCGCCAGAGGAGGTGGTGGCCGCGATGCTGGCGCTCATCGACCCGGCGAGCGGCTACCTGACAGGGCAGGCACTGGCGGTGGATGGCGGGGTGATGGCGCTTTGAGCGGCAGGTCCTTTCCCTGACCCGACGTAAGGTCAATCTTCCTTCTAGATGCTTGCCTCCCATTCCGTCTCGGTTATGATCCTGCGATCAGATCGGGTGGCAAACACCCGGCCAGACATCAGGGAGACCTTTATGAAAACGAGACTGATTCTCGCAGCGGCTCTGCTTGCCTCCACCTCCGTGGGCGCATCGGCCGAAACCCTCCGCTGGGCACGCGCGGGCGATTCGCTCACGCTTGACCCGCACGCGCAGAACGAGGGCCCGACCCACACGCTCGCGCACCAGATCTACGAGCCGCTCATCATCCGCGACATGTCGGGCGCCTTCCAGGCGGCACTCGCCACCGACTGGGCCCCGAAAGAAGGCGACCCCAACGTGTGGGTGTTCAACCTCCGCGAGGGCGTCACCTATCACGATGGCGCGGCCTTCACCGCCGAAGACGTGGTCTTCTCCATCAACCGCGCGAAATCGGAAAACTCCAACATGAAGGAGCTTCTGAACTCGATCGTGGAAGTGCGCGCGGTAGATGACCTGACGGTTGAAATGGTCACCGACGGGCCCAACCCGATCCTGCCCTCGAACCTCACCAACCTCTTCATGATGGATAGCGGCTGGGCCGAGGCCAACGGCGCCGTCGACGTTCAGGACGTGGAAGGCGGCGAGACCACCTTCGCCTCGACCAACGCCAACGGCACCGGCGCCTACAAGCTGGTGAGCCGCGAGCCCGACGTGAAGACCGTTCTGACACAGAACGAGAACTACTGGGGCATGGACATGTTCCCGATGGACGTGACCGAGATCGTCTACACGCCCATCCAGAACGCCGCCACCCGCGTGGCCGCGCTGCTTTCGGGCGAGGTCGACTTCATCCAGGACGTGCCGGTGCAAGACCTTGGCCGCGTGGCCGAAACCGAGGGTCTCGTGGTAAAGACCGCGCCGCAGAACCGGGTGATCTTCTTCGGCATGAACATGGGCGCCGAGGATATCGCCAATGACGACGTGGAGGGCGCCAACCCGCTCGCCGATGTGCGCGTGCGCAAGGCGATGTCGATGGCGATCAACCGCGATGCCATCAAGCAGGTGGTGATGCGCGGCCAGTCGCAGCCCGCCGGCATGATCGCTCCGCCCTTCGTCAACGGCTGGACGGCCGAGATGGATGCGGCCTCCGCAACCGACATCGACGCCGCCAAGGCGCTGATGGAAGACGCGGGCTATGCCGACGGCTTCTCGATCCAGCTCGACTGCCCCAACGATCGCTACATCAACGACGAAGCGATCTGCCAGGCGGCGGTGGGCATGCTCGCCCAGATCGGCGTAACCGTGAACCTCGACGCCAAGCCCAAGGCGCAGCACTTCCCGCTCATCACCAACGGCGAGACGGATTTCTACATGCTGGGCTGGGGCGTTCCGACCTATGATTCGGAATACATCTTCAACTTCCTCGTTCACACCCGTGGCGAAGATCGCGGCTCGTGGAACGGCACCGGCTACTCCAACACCGAGCTCGATGGGATGATCCAGTCGCTCGCCTCCGAAACCGACCTCGAGAAGCGCAACGACACCATCGCGTCGATCTGGCAGGTTGTGCAGGACGAGCAGCTCTACATCCCCATCCACCACCAGGTGCTGAACTGGGGCATGACCGATGCGGTCGGCATCGAGGTGAGCCCGGAAGACGATCCGAAGATGAAATTCTTCACCATGAACTAAGGATAGCGGCGGCCCCTCGCAGGGCCGCCCCTTCAGTCGCGCCCGGGCCTGCTCGCCACGGGCGCGACCTTTTTAGCCGGAGCTCCCCATGCTCGCTTACATCATCCGCCGTGTCTTCCAGTCTCTGCTCGTGCTCCTCATCGTGGGGCTCGTGGCCTTCGCCATGTTCCGCTTCGTGGGCGACCCGGTGGATAACATGCTGGGCCAGGAGCGCACGCAGGCCGACATCGAGCGGCTGCGCACCGAGCTTGGCCTCGATCAGAATTTCCTCGTGCAATACTGGCGCTTCCTCGAGCAGGCCGCGCAAGGCAATTTCGGCCTGAGCTACCGCCAGGGCCGCCCGGTGGCCGACATCCTCATGGAGCGCCTGCCCGCCACGCTCGAGCTTGCCTTCATCTCGGGCCTTCTGGCGCTCGCGGGGGGCATCGCGCTCGGCATCTTCACCGCCATCCGAAGGCGCGGGGTCTCCGCCAACATCATCATGACGCTCTCGCTCATCGGTGTCTCGCTGCCCACCTTCCTCATCGGCATCCTGCTGATCTACGTCTTCTCCGTCGAGCTCGGCTGGCTGCCCTCCTTCGGACGCGGCGAGGTGGTGAACATAGGCGGCTGGACGACGGGCTTCCTCACCACGTCGGGCCAGAAGGCGCTGATACTGCCCGCCATCACGCTCGGCCTCTACCAGATGACGCTGATCATGCGGCTGGTGCGCACCGAGATGCTGGAGGTGCTGCGCATGGATTACATCCGCTTCGCCCGCGCGCGGGGCCTGCGTGAACGCTCCATCAATTTCCGCCACGCGCTCAAGAACACGCTGGTGCCGGTCATCACCATCACCGGGCTTCAGCTTGGCTCCATCATCGCCTTCGCCATCATCACCGAAACGGTGTTCCAGTGGCCCGGCGTGGGGCTTCTCTTCATCAACGCGATCCAGTTCGTCGACATCCCCGTGATGGCCGCCTACCTCATGCTCATCTCGGTGATGTTCGTGGGCATCAACCTGATCGTCGACATGCTCTATTTCGCGATCGACCCGCGCCTGCGCGTCGACCGCACGGCGGGAGGCCACTGATGACCGACGCAGCCCAGACCCCGCAACACGCGGCCCCGCCCCGCCCCTCGCGCCTCAAGCGCGCCTGGGAGAGCGATTTCATGTGGTCCTTCCGGCACGCGCCGGTGGCCGTCGTCTCCACGCTGGTGGTGCTCGTGCTGGTGCTCTCGGCGATTCTCGCGCCGCTCATCGCCCCGCACGATCCCTTCAACCCGGCCACGCTCAACCTGATGAACGGCTTCACCCCGCCGGGCGAGGCCAATGCCTTCACCGGAGACAGCTTCTTCCTCGGCACCGACGACCAGGGCAGAGACGTGTTCTCCACCATTCTCTACGGGATGCGCATCTCGCTCTTCGTGGGCTTCTCGGCGGTGCTGCTCGCGATGGTCATCGGCGTATCGCTCGGCCTCTTGGCGGGCTACGTGGGCGGCTGGGCCGAAACCATCATAATGCGCGTGGCCGATGTGCAGCTCACCTTCCCGGCCATTCTCGTGGCCATGCTGATCTTCGGTATCGCCAAGGGCATCACGCCGCCCGAATACCGCGACCAGATGGCGATCTGGGTGCTGATCCTCGCCATCGGCCTTTCCGACTGGGTGCAGTTCGCCCGCGTCGTGCGCGGCACCACGCTGGTGGAGAAGAACAAGGAATACGTGCAGGCGGCCCGCCTCATCGGGCGCTCGCCCTTCATCATCATGCTCAAGCACATCCTGCCCAACGTGCTGAACCCGGTGCTGGTGATCGCCACCATCTCGCTCGCGCTCGCCATCATCGCCGAGGCCACGCTCAGCTTCCTCGGCGTGGGCGCACCGCCCACCAAGCCCTCGCTCGGCACGCTCATCCGTATCGGGCAGGAGTTCATGTTCTCCGGCGAGTGGTGGATTCTCTTCTTCCCCGCCGCCACGCTTCTGGCGCTGGCGCTCTCCATCAACCTGCTGGGCGACTGGCTCAGAGACGCGCTGAACCCGAGGCTGCGCTGATGCGGTGCCCCGGTTCAGAGAAAGGCGACGGGCTGCACCCCCGCGGCCGGAAGGGTGAGCAACCGGCCCTCGGCATGGGGCGCCTCGGTGCACCACATGTCTTCCACCCGGCGCCAGATCACATCGCCATCTGTGGCATGAACGGTCACGATGGCGCTCTCGCGCGTCGTGAGATCGGCGCCAAGGATATTGAGAAAGAGCGCGAACGCTTCGATAGACAGGCACATGGGCCTTCTCCTTTCGCGGGTCTGTTGGCCTCCCCTCGAGACAGTCGCCGCCAGTATGGCCCGAGCCTGGTTAACGGCCCAACAATTTTATCCGCACAGCCGCAACACCTTTGCGCGAGCGCGGCGCGGCGCGGCCCCCTGCCCGACTGGGCAGGCGCGCCCGCAGATCAGACAAGGAAAGGCTTCCACTCATGAGCCAGCCCATTCTCTCCGTGCGTGACCTCGTCGTGGAAATCCCCACGCGCCACGGCGTTCTCAGGCCTGTCGACCAGGTGAGCTACGACATCCACGCCGGCGAAATCCTCGGCGTGGTGGGCGAAAGCGGCGCCGGCAAATCCATGACCGGCAATGCCGTGATCGGCCTGCTCGACCCACCCGCGCGCATCACCTCCGGCGAAGTGCTTCTGTTGGGCGAGCCCATCCACAACATCTCCCGCGACCGGCTGCGCAAGCTCCGCGGCAAGCGCATGGGCATGATCTTCCAGGATCCGCTCACCTCGCTCAACCCGCTGCTCACGGTAGGCGAACAGCTCACCGAAACCATCACCGAGCACCTCAACGTGGGCCAGGAGGAAGCCCGCCGCCGAGCCGTGGCCGCGCTGGAGGAGGTCGGCATCCCCGCCGCCGCCGCGCGCATCGGCAGCTACCCGCACGAGTTCTCCGGCGGCATGCGGCAGCGGGTGGTGATCGCGCTGGCGCTCTGCGCCGAGCCCGAGCTCGTGATTGCCGACGAGCCCACCACCGCGCTCGACGTCTCCGTGCAGGCGCAGATCGTGGCGCTCCTGAAGCGGCTCTGCCGCGAGCGCGGCGTGGCGGTGATGCTGGTGACGCATGACATGGGCGTGATCGCCGAAGCCGCCGACCGGGTGGCGGTGATGTATGCGGGCCGCCTCGCCGAGCTCGGCCCCGTGCGCGAGGTCATCACGCAGGCCCGCCACCCCTATACCGCCGGGCTTATGGCCTCCACGCCACTGGCCAGCCAGGGCCGCAAGCGCCTGCGCCAGATCCCCGGCGCGATGCCGCGCCTCGGCGCTCTGCCCGAGGGCTGCGCCTTCAACCCGCGCTGCGACTACGCACAGGCCAAATGCCGGCAGGATCCCTCCCCCCGGATCGACACCTGTGACGGGCGCGCGGCCTGCTGGTTCCCGCTCGACGCGTCAACCGGCATCGCCGAAGCCGGCGAGGAGGCCAAGGCATGACTGCGCTGATTTCCGTTCGCGGCCTCACCCGCGTCTTCGATGTCTCCAAACCCTGGCTCAACCGGGTTATTGAGCGGCTGCCCCGCGCGCTGCTCACTGCGGTCTCCGACGTGAGCTTCGAGATCGAGGAAAATTCCGTCTACGCTCTGGTGGGCGAGAGCGGCTCGGGCAAGTCGACCATCGGCAAGATCGTGGTGGGGCTGGTGCCACCCTCGCGCGGCGCGGTTGAGGTGGATGGCGTCGACCTCGCCACCGAACGCGACAGCGCCAAGGTGGAAGCCGTGCGCGCCGATATCCAGATGATCTTCCAAGACCCCTATGCCTCGCTCAACCCCCGCTGGCGGGTGCGCGACATCATCAACGAGCCGGTGGCGGCGAAGGGCGGCGACGTGACGGGCCTCGCAGAGAAGCTGCTCGAGCAGGTCGGCCTCTCGGCGGCGGATGCGGTGAAATATCCGCTCGAGTTCTCCGGCGGTCAGCGCCAGCGAATCTGCATTTCCCGCGCGCTCGCCTCCGGCCCACGCATCATCGTCTGCGACGAGCCCACCTCGGCGCTCGATGTCTCGGTACAGAGCCAGGTGCTGAACCTGATGTCGGACCTGCGCGAAGAGCTGGGCCTCACCTATCTCTTCATCAGCCACGACCTGACAGTGGTGCAGCACATGGCCGACAAGATCGGCGTGCTCTATCTCGGCCGGCTGGTGGAGGAAGCCCCGCGCGACGTGCTCTTCAACGATCCCAAGCACCCCTACACGCAGATGCTCTTCGACGCCGCGCCGCGCATGGATGCCTTCGGGCGCGAGGTGGACCCGCCCAAGGGTGAGATCCCCGATGCAATCAACCCGCCCTCCGGCTGCGCCTTCCATCCGCGCTGCCCGATTGCCGTGGAGCGCTGCAGCCGCGAGCGCCCCGAGATGCGCCAAATCGGGCAAACCCGCGTGGCCTGCCACCTCGCGGAATAGCTTTCACGCCTCCGGCGGGAGTGTATTCACCAAGAAGAAGCCGGGCGCGCGCCTCGCTTCTTCTTGGGTCAAATACTCATTCTGCTCAGGCCTTGCTGCCCTCGGTTTGCGGGTGGTTCGGCGTATCCGGTGGCGGGCTCGCGCCCACATCGTCGGATTTCGTGGCCCAGTCGTCATCCTCACCACAGGGCGGCAGCTCGTCATGGATGCGCCCGCGATGGATGGCAACCTTGGCGATGAAATGCGCCGAAACCGGGGCCGTGACGAAGAGGAAGGCCATGATCAGCATTTCGTTGAGCGAGCCCGAGCCGGTGGCGAAGGCATTGATGCTCGAGGCCACCAGGATGCTGCCCACGCCAAGCGTTCCGGCCTTGGTGGGGGCATGGAGGCGCGACATCGGGTTGTCGAGCTTCACGAGGCCGTAGCCACCCACGAGGATGAAGATGCCGCCGATGATGATGGCGGCGGCGATGGCGATTTCGCTGATCTCGCTCATTCGATCACATCCCGGCGCAGGATGAAGCGCGCATAGGCCACGGTGGAGATGAAGCCCACCATGGCGATGAGCAACGCCGCCTCGAAATAGACCTGCGTGTTCTGGGCAATGCCGTAGAGCACGATCAGCGCAACGGCGTTGAGCGAGATCGTGTCGAGCGCCAGCACGCGGTCGCCCGAGCCGGGGCCGCGCAGAAGCCGCCAGAGCGAGAGCAGCTGGGCGATGCCCACGGCGGCGAATCCGAAGGTGAGAGCGTAAGCGATCATTCGAAAATCTCCTTCAGCCGGGCTTCGTAACGGGCCTTGATCTCATCGCGCACGGCGTCCGGGTCGGGAGCGTCGAGGGCGTGAACGAGCAGCGCGTGGCCCTCGTCGGACAGGTCCGCCGAGACGGTGCCGGGAGTGAGCGTGATGGTGCCCGCAAGCACCGCGATGGCCTCGGGCGTGCGGATGTCGAGCGGGATCGCCACCCAGTTGGGCTGCATCTTGGCGTTACTCTTGAAGAGCACGATCAGCGCCACCTGCACATTGGCGACGATGATGTCCCACACCACGATCAGGATATAGGTGAGCATCCGCCCGGGCCGCCGGATGATCGGGCGGTGCGGCCAGTAGGCGGCGGTGAGAATGGGCACGAGAATGCCCAGCAGCAGGCCGAAGGCCACGGTGCCGGCGCTCAGCCCGTTGATGAGCAGGCACCAGACGCCGGTGAGCAGCAACGTGAGCAGCGGATGCGGGAAGAGCCCGCGGGCGAGGCGCTTTGCCATCAGTGGGCCTCCTCTTTCTCGGCGTCATGCCCGGCGTCCTTCGCGTCGCCGTGGCCTTCATCCTTGCCGTGCTTGCCATCATAGGTGATCTGCTTGCCCGGCGTGTCGAGCACGGTGGAGATATAGGGCTCGGGCGCGAAGAGCTGCGCCGCGGTGGCCGCGAGGTGGCGCTGCAGGGGGCCGGCGAAGACCGTCACCGCCACGATCGCGGCGATCAGAAGGCCGATGGCCACCATCGGCAGGGCCGGCTGGCCGGGCTCGGCGGGCCGCTCATGCGGCTCGGAAACCTTCTCTTCGGCATCGGGCATGTGGCCGGCGGCATGGGCCTTCCAGAACACCACGCTGCCCGCCCGCGAGAAGCCCACCACCGCCACGAGGCTCGAGCAGAGCACCACGGCCCAGACCCATGCGGCGCGCGGGTCTTCCCATGCCGCATCGAGGATCATCAGCTTGCCGAGGAAGCCAGAGAGCGGCGGCAGCCCCGCCATGGCGATGGCCGCGGCGAAGAAGAGGCCCGCCACAAGCGCCCCCCCGGCAATCGGCGGGGCCGGATAGAAGCCAAGGCTCTGCCCGGCGCGGCGCTCGCGCACCACGTCGACCAGCAGGAAGAGCGCGGCGGTCGCGAGCGTGGAATGGATCGCGTAGAAGAGCGCCGCGGCGATGCCCTCGGGCGTGAACACAGAGACCGCCGAGAGCAGCATCCCCATCGAGCCCACCACCGCGAAGGCCACCAGCCTGTCGAGCCGCTTCGCGCCCAGCACGCCCAGCATCCCTATTGCGAGGCTGAGGAGCGCGGCGGGCAAAAGCCAAGTGTCGAAGAGGCCCTGCGTGATCTCCAGATCGGGCGGAAAGACGATGGTGTAGAAGCGGATGATCGCGTAGGCGCCGATCTTCGTCATGATGGCGAAGAGCGCGGCCACCGGGCCGGGCGCGGTGGAATAGGCCGCCGGCAGCCAGAAATGCAGCGGCAGCAGCGCCGCCTTCACCGCGAAGACCATCAGCAAGAGCACCGCTGCCACCCGGATCCCTGCCGAGCCCTCGGCGCTCGCCGAGGCCACCCGCGCAGCCAGGTCGGCGATGTTGAGCGTGCCCGTCTCGGCATAGATCGTGCCCAAGGCGAAGAGAAAGAGCGTGGAACCCAGAAGGTTGAACACCACGTATTGCACCCCAACCCTGAAGCGCTGCGCACCGCCGGAATGGATCATCAGGCCATAGGAGGCGATCAGCAGCACCTCGAAGAACACGAAGAGGTTGAAGGCGTCGCCGGTGAGGAAGGCGCCGAGAATCCCCATCATCTGGAACTGGAAGAGCGGGTGGAAGTGCCGCCCGCGCATGTCCCAGCCCGAGCCGATCGCATAGAGCAGCACGGGAACCGAAAGCAGCGAGGCCAGCAGCACGAAGAGCGTGGAGAGCCTGTCGGCCACCAGCACGATGCCGAAGGGCGCGGCCCAGTCGCCCAGCTGGTAGAGCAGGATGGTGCCATCGGCGGTTTGCCACACCAGCCCCGCCGCCACCGCCACCAGCGCGATGCAACTGGCCAGCGAGAAGACGCGCTGCAGCATCGGGTGATAGCGCATCGCCAGCACGAGGATCGCGGCCATCATGGCCGGCAGGATGAGCGGTGCGATGATCCAGTGGCTCATGAGCGCGCCTCCTCGGCGGCAGCGGGCGCGGCGGCCTGCGCGTCATCCTCGCCCTCGGGGCGGTCGTCTATGTGGTCGTCCTGCGAGCTGAGGTAGGCACCCAGCGCCACCATCACCACCACCGCCGTCATCCCGAAGGAGATCACGATGGCTGTAAGCACCAGCGCTTGCGGAAGCGGGTCGGTGTAGGCGGTGGCGTCGCTCAGGACCGGCGGCTGGTTGATCGCGAGCCGCCCCGAGGCGAAGAGAAACACGTTGACCGCGTAGCTGAGAAAGGCGGTGCCCACGATCACCGGAAAGGTGCGCTGCCGCAGCACGAGGTAGACCCCTGCCGCCGTCAGAACGCCCACGGCGCTGGCCAGAAGCATCTCCATCGCTTACGTCTCCTTTCCGGCCGCCTGCGCGCCGGTCTCAAGGGCCTGTTCCTCGCGCGAGGGGTCAATATCCATCGCGTATTCGCTCACCTCCGTATCCGAGCGGCGCGCGAGCCGCGAGAAGCTCTCGAGCGAGAGCATCACCGCTCCGACCACGCAGAGGAACACGCCGAGGTCGAAGCCCATGGCCGTGGCCAGCTCGAACTCCTCGAAGGGCGGAATGCGGAAATAGCCGAAGGACGAGGCGAGAAACTGCGCCCCGAAGAACCACGCGCCGATCCCGGTGAGCCCGGCCACGAAGACGCCTGCGCCGATGATCGTGTGATAGGGGTAGCGCTGCCGCGCCTCCGCCCAGGCGAAGCCCGAGGCCATGTATTGCATCACCACCGCGATCGCCACCACCAGCCCCGCGATGAAACCGCCGCCCGGCTCGTTATGGCCACGCAGGAATATGTAGATCCCCACCATCAGCACGATGGGCATCATCACCCGCGTCACCACCACCATCATCAGCGGGTGCGGGTCTCCGGCCACGTCTTCCACCGGCCGGTTCAGCAGCCGCGCGCGCACCGGGCTCGACAGCAGCGCCTCTGTGATCGCGTAGATCACCAGAGCGGCGATGCCGAGCACGATGATCTCGCCAAACGTGTCGAAGCCCCGGAAATCCACGAGGATCACGTTCACCACGTTGGTGCCGCCACCGCCCTTGTAGGAATTCTCCAGATGATAGGCCGAGATGCTGGGCGCGAGGAAATCGCCGCGCATCATGGTGTAGATCAGCCCGCCCGTGCAGAGCCCCGCGCCAATCGCCAGCGCACCGTCGCGCAGCCGCCGCCCCGCGCTGCTTTCCACCGGCGTCTCGCGCGGAAGGAAGTTGAGCGCCAGCAGCAGCAGGATCACGGTGACCACCTCCACCGATAGCTGCGTGAGCGCGAGATCAGGCGCGCTCAGATAGGCGAAGCCCACCGCGATCACCAGCCCCACCACGCCCATCAGCACCAGCGCGTAGAACCTGTCGCGGTGCCATTTCAGCAGGGAAACCGTCGCGATCACCAGCAACAGCCAGCCGGCGATCTCCGGGCCGGACAGCGGCACCGGGTCGCGGGTGAGCGGCGCGGGCGTGCCGCTGAACCACGCATGCGCGCCCACCGCCACCACGGTGAGGGTGAAGATCGCGGCGAAACGGGTGAGCGAGCCATCGTGCAGCCGCGCCGTGATACCCTGCGCAAGCGCCACGATGGTGGCGATCACCGCGTCGAAGGCATCCTTCGCGGCGAAGGGCCCGGCCTTGGCCCAGCCGCGCGCCAGCGGGGCGAAGGCCGCGAGCAGCAGCACACCGCCCACCACCGCGACGACCGACATCCAGAGCGCCGCATTCACCCCGTGCCAGATCTTCAGGTGCTCGTCGGGCAGGGCCGCCGCGCTGCCCAGCACCGCCTCGGTCACGGTAAAGACAAGCGGCTCCACGAGGAAGGGCGCCACCCCGATCCCCAGCACCAGCACGCACAGAAGCGCGGGCGGCCCCCACATGCCGAAGCCCGGATCATGCGGGTGATGTGGGTAGTCGTCACGCTCCTTGCCGAGGAAGGTATGCGCGACGAGCCGGAAGGAATAGGCCGCCGAGAAGAGCGCGCCGATCGTGGCCAGCACGGGCACCAGCAGGGGCTGGCCGAACAGCGTGGTATAGGTCGTCTCCTTCAGCATCATCTCCTTGGAGAGGAAGCCGTTGAAGAAGGGGATGCCCGCCATTGAGAGCGAAGCGATGGTGGCGATCACGAAGGTCACCGGCATCAGCTTGCGCAACCCGCCCAGCCGGGTGATGTCGCGCGTGCCCGCCTCGTGGTCGACGATCCCCGCCGACATGAAGAGCGCAGCCTTGAATGTGGCGTGGTTGAGAATGTGAAACACCGCCACCAGCGCTCCATAGGGCGTGCCGGTGCCCAGAAGCATGGTAATGAGCCCCAGATGCGAGACGGTGGAGAAGGCCAGCAGCGCCTTCAGGTCGTTCTTGAAGAGCGCGATCACCGCGGCCATCACCATGGTCACCAGCCCCGCCCCGGTGACGATGACGAACCACGCCTCGGTGCCCGAAAGCACCGGCCACATCCGCGCCATCAGGAAGATGCCGGCCTTCACCATGGTGGCCGAGTGCAGATAGGCCGAAACCGGCGTCGGCGCGGCCATCGCGTGCGGCAGCCAGAAATGGAACGGGAATTGCGCCGACTTGGTGAAGCACCCCAGCAGGATCAGCAGAAGCGCCGGGATGTAATAGGGCGAGGCCTGAATCGCCTCGCGGTTCTCAAGGATAACGGTGAGGTCGTAGCTGCCCACGATATTGCCGAGGATCAGCATCCCACCGATCATCGCGAGCCCGCCCATGCCGGTCACCGTGAGCGCCATCCGCGCGCCCTGCCGGCCTTCCTCCAGGTGCTTCCAGTATCCGATAAGCAGGAAGGAGGAGAGCGAGGTCAGCTCCCAGAAAATAAGCAACATCAATATGTTGTCACACAGAACGATCCCCACCATCGCACCCTGGAAGAGCAGCAGGTAGGTGAAGAACTCGCCCATGTTGTCCTTTCGGGAGAGATAGAACCGACCATAGATTATGATCAGCATCCCGATCCCGAGAATGAGCGCGGCGAAGAAGAAGCCAAGGCCATCGACGAAGAGGTTGAAGTTGAGCCCGAGCGCGGGCAGCCATTCCACCCGCGCCGTCACCACCTCACCCGCCATCACCGCCGGCATATGCGTCATCAGCCCGAGAAACGCGGTGAGCGACACGAAAAACGTGGCCGTCGCACAGGCGTTGCGGCCAGCCTGATACATGAGGCCCGGCAGCAGGGCGCCAAGAAACGGAAGTGCGACAATCAGGAATAACGACATTGTGCCCGGCCTCGAAAAATTCCGGGCAACAATATATCTCTGCGCGCGCGAGAAAAGCCCGGTTGGCGGTTTTTTTGACAGTTCCGCTCAAGATTTTCGGCGCTTGTTTAATTTTGAACGATCTCTCACTATCTGTAGATGTTTCTGCAGATCGTCCAGAATATCAGCCTGCTGCTCATCGCCGTCATCGCCACCTACCCGCTGGCGAACTGGCTGCGCAACGCGGGCTCGGCGCTGTCTCAACCCATCGCCATGGGGCTGGTTCTGGGCTGCGCCGCCTTTCTCGTGTCGAGCTTCCCGATCACGCTTCCAGATGGCTCGCTGGTGGATGGGCGCGCCGGCCCCATGCTCTTCGCGGGGTTCATGGGCGGGCCGGTCGCAGGGGTCATCGCGGCCGCGATCGGCTGCATCGCGCGCATCCTTCAGGGCGGCCCCTTCGCGCTGGCCGGCGCCTTCGGCTTCTTCATCTATGCCTTCGCGGGCACTGTTCTGGGCATCTACCTGCGCCGCGCTGGCAAGCCGCTGCACATCACGCCCATCAACACGGCCCTGCTGATCCTGTTGAGCGGCGTGGGCCTCGCCAACACCTACTGGTTCATCTACCCCGTGGAGTTGGCCAATGCGTGGTTCGCCGGTGCGATGGTCAATGTCTTCATGGCCAACGCGGCCTCCACCGTGGTGATGGCGTTGGCCGCCCATTTTCTCACCGAGGCCACCGAGAACCGCCGGCGCGTGCAGTTGCTCGACGAGCGGCTCGACATCGCCACCCGGCACACCGGGCTCGGCATCTGGGAGTTCGATCCCCAGAGCTTCACCCTCACCGGAAATGCCCAGTATGCCCGCATCTTCGGCCTCGACCGGGTCGAAGAACCCATCGGTTTCGCCGACTGGCTGCGAAACCTCGCCCCCGAGGATCGCGCCCCGGAGGCCCATGCCTTCGAGACAGCCCTGCGCGAACGCCGGCAGTTCGACCGCGAATACAGGCTCCTCACCCCGCGCGGCGAGCGGCGCACCGTCAAATCCTACGGCACCATCCTGCGCGATCCGGGCGGCACCGCCCAGCGCGTCGTCGGGCTGGTCTTCGACATTACCGGACTGCGCGAATCCGAGCGGATGCAACAGCAGGCCGAGATGCGCCTCGCCGATGTCGCCCGCACCCTCCCAGGCGCGCTGATGCGCTACCGGGTCACCGCCAAGGGGCAGGCGGTGGATCTCGAATATCTCAACCCCGCCTGCGAGGAGGTCTTCGAGATTTCCCCCGAAACCGTCCGCGAGGACCCGACAACACTCTGGGACATCGTCCACCCGGACGACCGGCAGGAACAGCACGAAAACGTTGTCGCCTCCATGGAGCGCCTCGCCCCGACCATGACGGAGTTCCGGGTGGTCACCGCCTTGGGCGCCACCAAGCACCTGCAGGCCCGCGCCCGGCCCCGCGCGCTCGAGAACGGCGACGTGGAATTCAGCGTGCTCATCCTCGACATCACCGAGCAGGTGCATCTCAAGCAGGCGCTCTCCGAAAGCCGCAGGCTCCTGCACGAAGCGCAACGCATGGACGCGCTCGGCAAGCTCACCGGCGGCGTGGCGCATGATTTCAACAACCTGCTCACCGTGATCATGGGCAATCTCGAGCTGATCGGCCTCGAGGCGCGCGGCGAGGAGCGCGAGATGTTCGACGACGCGGTCGAGGCCTGCCGCCGCGGGGCGCGGCTCACCCAGCAGCTTCTCACCTTCAGCCGCAAGGCGCATCTGCAGCCGCGCACGCTCGATCTGGGCGAGCTTCTCGCCCGCACCCGGCGGCTGCTCGAGCGCACGCTGCCCGAGACCATCCGCATCGAGTTGCAGGTCGCGCCCGGCCTGCACCCGGTCACGCTCGACCCGTCGCTGCTCGAGAACGCCCTGCTCAACCTCGCTCTCAACGCCCGCGATGCGATGCCGAACGGCGGCACGCTGCGGATCGCGGCCGCCAATTCCACCGGGCCGGCCCCCGGCCTGCCGCAGGCCTCCGCAGGCGCGCCCTGCGTGCAGATCACGGTATCCGACACGGGCGAGGGCATGAGCGCCGAGGTCCTGCGCCGGGCCTTCGAGCCCTTCTTCACCACCAAGCCGCCGGGCGAGGGCTCGGGCATGGGGCTCTCCATGGTGCATGGCTTCGTGAGCCAGTCGGAGGGCCATGTCGATGTGGTTTCCGAGTCCGGGAGCGGTACGCGCGTCAGCCTCACCTTCCCGGCCGCCCGCGCCGCAACCGCGCCCGAAACATCCGCCGCCCCGCCCGCCGCGCCGCAGGAAGACGCCCGGCACCCGGCGCTGCATGTGCTTCTGGTCGAAGACGAGGCCAGCGTGCGCCGGGTCATCCGCCGCCTGCTCGAGGCAATGGGCTGCCGCGTGTCCGAAGCCGCCGACGGGGCGACGGGCCTGCGCGCCGCCGAGACCGATCCCGGCATAGATGTCGTCCTGTCGGATATCGTGATGCCGGGCCCGGTGCAGGGCACGCAGCTCGCCCGCACGCTCCGCCGCTCCCGGCCCGGCCTGCCGGTGATCCTGATGACCGGCTATGCCCGCGATGTCACAGCCGATGCCGAAACCGGCGAGCAGGAGCTTCTTGCGGTGTTCAAGCCCGTGCGCCGGGCCGAACTCGAACGCGCGCTGCGCGCGGCCATGACGCCGTCTCTGCCGATCCCCGCGAACCGTCCCGCAGCGCTGCCCCGCAACGGCAAGAGGCCCGCCGGCTGAGCGTCCGCGCCATTGCCATTGCCCTTGCATGCCAAAACCCGTTTTCTGGGCATGACGGACCGGCCCCCGCAGGAGAGAGCCCATGCATTCCAACCCCTTCTCCGATCCCGAACTCGCCCGCCGGCTCGCGGCCACGCGGGCCGGGATGGCCCGGCGCGGGCTCGATCTCGCGCTGCTCTCCTCCCCCGAGAACATCTTCTACCTCACCGGGCTCGATCACTGGGGCTATTTCGCGCCGCATGTGCTGATCGTGCCCGCCGATGGCGAGCTTGTGCTCGTCACCCGCCAGATGGAACACGTTGCGATCCGCAACATGGTCCGTAAAGCGCGCTTTATCGGCCACGGCGATGCCGAAACGGCGGCGGATGCGGTCATCCGCCACCTGTCGGGCAGCGTCGCGGGCAAGGCCGTGGGGCTCGAGGCGTGGTCCTCGGGCCTCTCGCACGGCATGGGCATGCGGCTCACCGGCGCGCTCTCGCCCAGCCGGTGGGAGGATATCACCGGCATGGTCGATGCGCTCCGTCTGGTGAAATCGCCCGAGGAGCAGGGCTTCATGCGCGCCGCCGCCCGCGCCGCCGATGCCGGCACTCAGGCCGCCATCGCCGCGATCCACGAGGGCGCGCGAGAGGCCGACGTGGCCGCTGAATGCCTCGCCGCGATGACCCGCGCGGGCGGCACGCCGCCGGGCTTCGGCCCCTTCCTGCGCCCCGCCGCGCGCATGGCCGAGGAGCATACAAGCTGGGGCGACGGCACCCATTCCGAGGCCGTCTTTCTCGAGATCGCCGGCTGCGTCGCGCGCTACAACGCGCCGATGGGGCGGCTCGTGCATATCGGCGGCCTCTCCGACGCCGATGCCGAGATGGCCGACCTGAGCAAACGCGCCTTCGATGCGACGATGGCCGCGCTCCGCCCCGGCGCACGGGCGCGCGATGTCTATGACGGCTGGCAGGCGGTGGTGGATGCCGCCGGCCTGCCCGGCTACCGCCGCCACCATTGCGGCTATCTCGTGGGCATAGGCTTTCCCCCCTCATGGACGGGCGGGCCCCGCGTCACCGGCTTGCGCCACGATTCCGACCTCGAGATGCAGGCCGGGATGACCTTCCACCTGATGTCGTGGTTCACCGAAACCGGGCGCGGCAACTTCTTCGTCTCCAACACGGTGCTGCTCGGAACGGAGGGGGCGGAATGCCTCACCCACACCCCTGCCGGCCCGCATGTCGCCTGACGCCCGCGATGACCGCCACCATGATGCCCACCGCCACCACCACAGAGTTCACCATCTTCGATACCGCCACCGAGGCGCTCGCAGCCGAAATGGCCCTGCTCGAGGCCGTGGCCTCTGGCCGCGCCGGCGGTTCGGCCTTCCTCTGGCAGGCGCGCCGGCCCGCCCTCGTGCTGCCCGAGCGATTCACCCGCGCGCCGGGCTTCGGCGCGGCGGCCGCGGAGTGCGCCCGCGCGGGCTGGCCCGTGGTGCCGCGGCGCACCGGCGGCGGCATCACGCCGCAAGGCCCGGGCCTTCTCAACCTCGCGATGGCGTTTCACTCCGGCCCCGGCCATGCGCATTCCGTGCAGGAGGGTTACGAGGCGATCTGCGCACCGCTCGAGGAGGCCCTCGCTGCGCTCGGGATCGAGGCGCGCGCCACGCCCGTCAGCGGCAGCTTCTGCGATGGCGATTACAATCTCGCCGTCTCGGGCCGCAAGCTCGTGGGCACAGCACAACGACGCCGCGGTAACGCCTGCCTTTGCCACGCGCTCGTCATCACCGATCTGGCTCTCGCGCCCGCCATCGCCGCGATCAGGCACCTGAGCGACAGCATCGGGCAGGGCTTGCCCTTCCGCCTCGACGCCCATTGCCGCCTCGCCGATCTCGTTTCCGGTCAGGCGGTCGGCCCGCCCTCGCGGTCCGAAACCAAGCCGAAAGATCGCGCCGCGGCAACACCGCGCCCCGATCAGATCACCGCGCATGGCATCAACGCGCAAGCCCATCCGGGCGCGCAGCCCGAGCCCATGCCCGAGGGCCATCCGCCACTCGGCACGCAAGGCGCAGGCCGGCAAGATCACGCCCCGCAGCGCGATGACCAACCAGACCGTGAGCGCACCATGCCCCAGGCAGAGCCGCGCGCCCTGCCTTCGAACGCCCGGCTCGAAGCCCAACCCGAGCCCATCGCCGGTGGCCCGCCCCGCCCCGGCAGCGGCGTCACGCCCGGCGGCCCGGAGGCGGCGCAGGGCCACAGTTCGTCCGATCCCGCGCAGGGCCACGCCCCGTTCGATCCCGTTGCAAGTATGCTGGCTCGAGCGCTCTGGCCTGCGCTTACCCGGCGCGGTTTCGAGCCGATTGATCCCGCTCTGCACATCGCTCTCAAGTGAGGCCGCAAATCGACCTCTCCCGTCGGTCTCGCCCCCGTCGCAAGAAACACGGGCTCCGGGATGCAGAGGCCTGGCAAGCATGTCCATCCGGTCGGCCATGTCACTCCGCGGCCGCTCGCAGCAGCGCGACCGGGATCTTGTCGAGTCCGAGCTGGCGCTCCACCGCACCGCGCTCGAAAGCCACCTTGGGCATGCCGTAAACCACCGAACTCGCCTCGTCCTGCCCAAGCGTCGCGGCTCCCGCCTGCCGCATCTCCGTCAGGCCGATCGCCCCGTCATCGCCCATGCCCGTCATGATGACCCCCACCGCGTTGCGCCCCGCAGCCTGCGCGACGGAGCGAAAGAGCACATCCACCGAGGGCCGATGGCGCGACACCAGCGGGCCATCGCGGATATCCACGCAATATTGCGCGCCGCGCCGCACCACGATCATGTGCCGCCCACCCGGCGCGATCAGGGCCTGCCCGCGCAACAGCCTGTCGCCCGGTTGCGCCTCCTTCACGGTCACGCCGCAGATCTCGTTGAGCCGCGAGGCGAAGGCCCGCGTGAAGGTTTCCGGCATATGCTGAACGATGGCGATCGGCGGGCAATCGGGCGGCAGCGACTGCAGTAGAAACCGCAACGACTCGGTGCCGCCGGTAGAGGCGCCGATGGCCACCACCTTCTCCGTTGTCTTCGCCATCGCGCGGTGCGAGGGCGGCGCGAGCATGTCATCGGGCGAGCGCTTCGGCTCGGGTTTCTGCGCCGTGGGCACGCGCACGAGCTTGGCCTGCGCCGCGCCGCGCACCGCGTCGCAGATCGCGATGCGCGCCTCGTCGAGAAACCCCTTCACACCAACCCGCGGCTTGCAGATCACATCCACCGCCCCGGCCTGCAACGCCTCGGTGAGCGTGCGCGAGTCGGGCTCGACGAGCGATGAACACATCACCACCGGGATCGGATGCTGGCTCATCAGACGCCGCAGGAACGAGATCCCGTCCATCCGCGGCATCTCCACGTCGAGCGTGATCACATCCGGCACCTGCCGGCGGATCGCCTCCACCGCGCGCAACGGGTCGGCGGCCGAGGCCATGACCTGCAGGTCGGGGGCACTGTTGATGATCTCGCACAGGCTCTCGCGCACCGCCGCGCTGTCATCGACCACGAGCACTTGCACTGGCTTCATCTCTCAATCCTTCACATATGTGGCGGGCGCGCGCGCGGTGAGCCCGGGAGGCGGAGTCGTCAGGCTTTCGGAATGACCGGTGAGCAGCACCCCACCGGGCCGAAGGCGCGCGGCGAGCCGGGCCACCACCTGCGCCTGGGTGGACAGGTCGAAATAGATCAGAACGTTGCGGATCAGGATCAGGTCCGCCTCGGGCAGGGCCACGGCCCCGGGATTGGTCAGGTTGAGATGAAACCAGCGCGTCTGCCGGCGCAGTTCGGGCACGATGCGAAACCTGTCGGAGCCGTCGCGCGCCTGCAGAATGAACCGCCTGCGGCGCGCCTCGCTCAACCCCGATAGATCGCCGCGCCGGTAGACCCCGCGCTGCGCGCTGTCGAGCACGGGTTTCGAGATATCGGTGCCAATCCCCTCCACGCCAAGGCCACGCGGCAGCGCCGGCCGGGCCTCCTCGAAGGCCATGAGCGCCGTGTAGAGCTCCTGCCCGGTGGAGCAGGCCGCGCTCCAGATCGTGAGCGGCCGTGCCGCGGCCCTGTCGCCGGGTCCGGAGCCCGCCTCGAGGCGTGCCGCCAGATGCGCCCATCCCTCGCGCGCCAGCCACGCGAAATGCGCCTCCTCGCGGAAAAACGCCGTGGTATGCGTCGTCAATGCCTCCACGAAGCCTTTCAGGTCGCGCGCCTCGCCGCGGCGCAACCGGGCGCAATAGCTCGCGAAATCCGCCTCGCCCGTCCGGCGCAGCTCGCGCGAAAGCCGTTGGGAGAGGAAATCGACCTTGCCCGGGTCGATCCGAAGCCCGGCAGCGTTTCGGGCGATCTCCACCAGCGCCGCGGCCTCGTGTGGCGTGGGCCGGCAGGGCGCGCACGGTGTCGCGGGCTGTTGAAGACTGGCGGGTGCTCTGGCGGGTGCCATTGCGTTGGCGTAACTCTCCCTACTCATGGAAAATCGAACATCCCTGCCGCGTTGCCTGTCTCGAAGACGGCACCGAGATTGACCAGCACGACGATCTTTTCATCAAGCCGCGTCACCCCGTCGATCAGCGCGCCATCCCAGTCCTGCAGGCTTTCGGGTTTCGCCTCGATCGCCTCCGGGGAGATGAGGCACACGTCTCGCACCGCGTCGGTGCGCACACCGATCGGCAGGGGCGCCGCGCCCGGCCGCGTGAATTCGAAGACCACGATACGATGCGCCGCGCGCGACTCCGCGGGCGGGATGCCGAGCCTCCCACGCAGATCGACGACGCACACGCCATGGCCGCGCAGGTCGATCATCCCCTCCACATCCATCGGAGCCTTGGGCAACGGCGTCACCTCGAGATCGTCGAGGATCTCACGGACCTGCGCCACCGTCACAGCCAGCCTTTGGCGACCGAGTTCGAAGATAAGGTAGGCCTGCGGATCCGACTCGTCGCTTTCGGTCTCATCGTCGTCGCGCAGGCCGAGCATGTCGGTCGGGCTCCAGTGAGGCGGGTCACCCCGCAAGGATGTCTGGCTGGTCATCAGGTTCCCCCTCGTGAGAGACATGCGCCACGGGCATGGATGGCGCCCTTGCGCCACCCTGCAGCCCGCGCGCCCGCATCAGGATGCGTAGCGCTCGAACTCCGCATCGCTCACCTCTTCCCCCAGGTCGATCTCCATCCCTGCCGCGCCAGCACCTGTCTTGGCGGGGCTGCCCTGCGCGGGCTTGGCGGCCTTCACCGGGCCCGTCTGCACCGCGCGGGCAGGCGCCGACGTGGGCCGAGACACGGGTCGTGACGTGTCGCCGAGCCGGAAGAAGGCTATCACCTCGCGCAGCTGGTTCGACTGCGCCGCAAGTTGTTCCGAAGTGGCCGCGCTTTCGTCGGCGGCGGAGGCATTCTGCTGAATCACCTGGTCGAGTTCGCGAATGGCCTGGTTGATCTGGTCGGCGCCCGTGTTCTGCTCACGCGTCGCCGCCGAGATTTCCTGCACGAGATCGGCCGTTCGCTGTATCTCGGGCACGAGATCCGAAAGCATTGCCCCCGCATTCTGGCTCACCTCCACGGTCTTCGACGAAAGATCGCTGATCTCCGCCGCTGCCTGCTGGCTGCGTTCCGCGAGCTTGCGCACTTCCGAGGCGACCACCGCGAAACCCTTGCCATGCTGCCCCGCCCGGGCGGCCTCGACCGCGGCGTTGAGCGCGAGCAGGTCGGTCTGCCGGGCGATCTCCTGGATGATGTTGATCTTGTCGGCAATGGTTTTCATCGCCTTCACCGCATCTTCCACCGCATCGCCACTTTCGCGCGCCTTGGTGGCCGATTGGGTGGCGATCTTCTCGGTCTGTGTGGCGTTGTCGGCGCTCTGGCGGATATTCGCGGTCATCTCCTCGATCGCCGCCGAGGCCTCCTGCGCGGCCGAGGCCTGCTCGGTAGCGCCCTGGCTCAGCTGCTCTGCCGTGGCCGACATGTTGGTCGCGCCTTCCGCCACGCCATTGGCGCTCGCAAAGGCATCGCCCACGACAGATCGCAGCCTCTCCACCATCTCGCTCAGCGCATTGCCCAGCCGGTCCGCCTCGGAGCGCGGCCGAACATCCACCGTCAGGTCGCCCTGCGAGATCGCGCGCGCGCCTTCCGCCATGGTGTGCAGCGCGGCGCTCATCTCGTCCATCGCGGCCAGCACATCTCCCACCTCGTCACGGCTGCGCCGGGCGACCTTGCCGGAGAGCGTCAGGTCGCCCCGCGCCACGCCTTGCGCCACGCCCACCGCATCCCGCAGGCCGCGGCTCACGCCGAGCGATATCCAGAGCGCGGCGATCACGCCGATCGCCACTGCGGCAATCGAGAGCATCATCAGGTTGCGCGAAGCGCCCTGGTAAGCGGCCTGCGCGGCGTTCCGATCGGCCGTCATGCCGTCGATATTGGCGTTCACAAGCACATCCAGCGCCGCCAGCGCGGCATCGAGCTTGACCTGCCCCTCGCCGTGCGACAGGTCGAAAGCACGCGAATTCCCATTCTCGAAGCTGGTCTGCTGCACTTCGCGGCTGGTCTCTATATAGGTCGCCAGCATGGCGCGAAACGCGTCATACATCTCCGTGAGCCCGCTATCGCGCAACCGGGCGATCGCGCTCGTCAGTTTGGCGGCATCCTCGGTCACCACCTCGACATGGTACTCGAATTCCGCCATCCGGGCCTGCATCTCTTCCTGCTTGTGCGCGAGGATCACGTCGAGTTCAGAACGCGCCGCCATGGTCAGGTCGGCCTGCAGCGCATAGGCGAGACGCTCTGCAGTCGCGGCGAGCGGCACATCCATCTCGTGCACCGATTTCTCGATGCCGTGGAGCGCCTCGATTGCCTGCTCGAAAGCCGGGCCGCTGCTGGTCTGGGCCATCTCGCGCGCGCGCACGTTGGAGTTTAGCCAGGCCAGCTCACGCACCTGCCGTCCCACCTCCGCATAAGCTTCGAAGGCGGTGGTGAAGCTCGCGAGCTGCTCGGCCTCCGCCGCGGTCGAGAGTGCCTGAAGCGCGTCGTGCTGTTGCTCGACATGCGCCATCAGCGCATCGATCCGCTCAGCATGGCCCTGCATCTCCTCATGGGTCGTCGAGAGGATGATGTTTCGCTCGAGCATCGAAATTTCCAGCACATCAGCCTGGATATCATCTGCCAGCCGCACCCGCTCGGCGGAAACATCCACCAGGTTTTCAAGCTTTGCCTGGTTCTTGCCAAGCGTGTCGAGCGCGAGAAAGGCGGTCACGCCGAGCAGGCCCAGGACAACGGCGAAGGTTGCGGCCAGCTTGGCCTTGATAGTGATACGCATGTCAGTTCCTCATGGTCTGGTCAGGCGGCGCGGGGCGTGAGCGCCACGTCGATGTTGAACACGGTTTCGGTATCGAGCAGGATCAGCAGATCCTCCCCCCGCTGGCAGATCCCGGCGATGGCCTTCGCGGGCCAGCGCGCACCGAGATCGGGAATCGCCTCGAGCCGCGCGAGATCGGCTTCCACCACATCCTCCACTGCGTCGACGGGCAGCGCGAGGCGGATCGCCTCGCCCTTCAGCTCGAGGTCGAGCACGACGTATCGCGCGGTGTCGGGCAGCGGGTCGTCAGACATGCCGAGCCGGTGGCGGATGTCGAAGAGCGGCACGACGCTGCCACGCACGTTGATCAACGCGGGCGCGCAGCGCGGGGCGTTGGGCACGGGCGTTTGCGCAATCGGGTCGAGGATCTCGTTCACATGGGTCACCACCAGCGCGAAGCATTCGCCCTGCAGGCGGAAGGTCAGCACCATCTGGCGGCCCTGATCGGGCGGTAGGGGGCGTGTGTCGGATTGTGTCTCGCGGGCTGTCATGGCGGCTCCTCTTCTCCGGGTCACGCGGCCGTTGCGGCGTGAGGGTCCGCCGATTGCACCGAGCGCACGAGCGCCGTCGCGTCGATGATCAGCGCAACGCGTCCGTCGCCCAGGATGGTGCTGCCGGCGAAGCCCGGCACATCGCGGTGAAACAGGCTGAACGTCTTGATCACGGTCTGGTGCTGGCCGAGGATGTCATCCACCACCAGCCCGATGCGCCGGCCTTCGGCGCTCACGATGACCACGCGCAGCGGCGCGCGCCCATCGCTTCTGAGGCCGAGCCGCTCATCGAGCTTGATGAAGGGCACCATTTCGTCGCGGATCCGCAGCAGCGTGCGCCCGCTCTGGCGGCTGCATTCCGCCTCGGCCAGTTCGACACATTCGTTGACGGAGGAGAGCGGCAGCACGAAAACACCCTCGCCCACCTGCACCAGAAGCCCGTCGATGATGGCGAGCGTGACCGGCAGGCGCAGGGTGATCGCGCTGCCAGCGCCCTTGCGTGTGGCAATCTCGATGGTGCCGCGCAGATCGGTCACCGCCTTGCGCACCGCATCCATGCCCACTCCCCGGCCCGAGACGCTGGAGATCGTGGCCGCGGTGGAAAAGGCCGGCTCGAAAATCAGCTTGTGCAGCTCTTCGCGAGGCAGGGCGGCGGCGGTTTCGGGCGTCAGGAGGCCGCGGTCGAGCGCGCGGGCGAGAATTGCATCCTCGTCGAGCCCGCGCCCGTCATCGGCCACCGTGATCAGCACCTCGCCGCCGGACTGGCGCGCGCTGAGCCCGATCGTGGCCTTCTCAGGCTTGCCCGCCGCGCGCCGCGCCTCGGCGGTTTCGATCCCGTGATCCATCGAGTTGCGGATCATGTGCACGAGCGGCTCGGTGAGGCTGTCGATGACGTTCTTGTCGAGCTCCGTATCGCCGCCGGTGGTCATCAGCGCCACATCCTTGCCAAGCTCGTCGGCAAGGCTGCGCACGACACGCCGAAACTTGCCGAACACCACCTCGATGGGCAGCATCCGCATGGCGAGGGTCGAATCCCGCAGGCCGGTCACCAGCCTGTCGATCTCCTCCGCGATGGCCGCGAGCGCAGGTTCGCGCGCCTCGGCGGCGAGGCTGTCGAGCCGGGTCTGGGCGATCACCAGTTCGCCCAGCTGGTCCATCAGGTCGTCGAGCCGGGCCGCGGGCACCCGCACGGAGGCATTGGTGGCGCTGGTGGGCTTGCCGCCCGCATCCCTGCCGGCGTTCTCCGTTCCCCCCGGCTCTGTCAGCGCCCCGCGCCCGCCCACGGCATCGGTCGCCGAGCCCGCCGTTTCGGCCAACGCCACCGCCGGGTCCGCCCCCCCGGTGTCCCCGGTTGGTGCGGCAGGTTCCGGCGCGGATGCGATGGAGATCTCGATGTCGTCGGCGAACACGAAGACCTCGCGAACCGCCTCGAGGCCCGCCGCCGTCTCGAGCGTCACATGCCATGACAGGTAGCTCGCTTGCGGGTCGATCTCGTCGAGCGGAGGGACAGCGGTGAGATCGATCACGATCTCGGCCTCGCCGAGCTCCGCCAGTTCGGCCATCAGCAGATCGGGCCGGGCGCCGTGGCGCAGGCTGTCTTCCGCCGGGGTATAGACGATGCGGAAGCGCCGCACCGGGCCTTTCGGGGCACCATTCGCCGCATTTTGTGCTGATCCTGTTCCCGCGGCCTCTTGTCCGCCGCCGGCGGCGAGGCCCGCATCCTCCACCAGCGCCCCAAGCCGCGCCACAAGAGCCTGCGCCTCGGGCGCGGCCTCGAGCGTGGCAAGGCGCGCGGGCTCGGAATTGGCCTCGAGCAGCGCGGCCATGTGATCGCGCGCGGCAAGCGAGATGTCGATCAGCCGCCGGTCGAGCGGCAGCCGCCCATCGCGCACCAGCTCGAACGCGTTCTCGAAGTAATGGGTGAAGCGGGCAAGCGCATCGAAGCCGAACATCGCGCCCGAGCCCTTGATCGTGTGGAGGGTGCGAAAAAGATCGTCGATCACGCCGGGCGCCGCGCCATCCTCCAGCGAAAGCAGGCGTTCCTCGATCAGGTCGAGCCCGTCGACCGTTTCCTGCAGAAAGGTGTCTGTCGGCCCGTTGCTCATGGCTCGGCCTCCCCGGTTTGCACGAGCCTCAGCCCGCCGATTTCGGCGCCCTCCGCATCGCAGATGCGCAGCTCTGTGCCCGCCTGCGCCGCCGTGCGGCAGGCGGCGGCCGCCAGTTGCAGCAGCGCGGGGCTGTCAGCGCGCGCGAGGCGCAATACGGCGCCCGTGCCCGCCGCTTTCCCGGCCGGGCAATTCGCCAGCCAGCCGATCAGCTGCTCGCGCAACAGCGCCGCTTCCTCGAGCGAGGCGAGCTCAGGCAGGTCAAAAGAGGCGAGCGTCGAATCCTCCATCGCGCTCATCCCGTCAGTTTCCGCACGACCGCGATGAGCTTGGCCGCGTCGAAGGGTTTGTCCATCCAGCCGGTTGCGCCCGCGGCCTTGGCCCGGCTCTTCATCTCGGGCGCGGTCTCGGTGGTGAGCATCACCATCGGCACGCCCGCGCCATCGGGCTCGGCGCGCGTGGCGGCGATGAAATCGAGCCCGTTCATCACCGGCATGTTGAGATCTGTGATCACCATGGCGGGGCGCTCGGCGCGGCGCGTTTCCAGCCCCATCCGGCCGTTTTCCGCCTGCACGACGCGATAGCCCTCGGGCTCAAGCGTGAAGGCCACCATGTCCCGCACCGCCTTGCTGTCATCAACAATGAGAACCGTCTTCGTCATGCGCCCCACATCTCCGCCCGGGTGGTCTGGGTGCCGGCACGCTCCCCAGGGGCGGCGTTCGGCATCCAAGGGCATACCGGGCCAGAGGTGAAGCCCGGGTTAAGAGAGGCCGGTTTGGGGGCGTCGGGCCGAAAATCTTGGGTCGCATTTTAGGGTTTACCGGTTCTTCAGGAGAATCGCGTCTCCTCCCCTCGCGCAGATGGAAGGATGGGCGATGACCGCAGGAAAACAGGCCGCAAACGCGCGTGGCGCCGCCGCGTTCGCGGATGAGCAGGCGGAGCGCGCACCGGGCGAACCGATGGCCGAGACGGCGCTGCAGGCCTGGGCGGAGGATGCCGCGCTCGAGCTCCATGAAGCGAAGGCCGGCGAAGTGGCCGCCGAACCATGCCAGGCGCAGGGCTTCAACGCGCTAGCGGCGGATGCGATCGGCGCGTTCGAGGGGCTCACCGGCAGCCTGCGCGCCCTGCGCGAGGAGCTTTCGGGCATGAACGAGAGCCTGCTCTCGCTCGCATGCCTCGCACGCGGGCCCGAAGATTCGGAGCCGCCCGAACGGCAGGGCGATCGCACGGGCCATCCCCCGCCCAGAGACCCGGCAGCATCGGCCCCCACGCATCCGGGCGCACCTCCCGCCGCGCATCGCGAGGCCGAGGAGCCTCCAGGCGGCGCGCTCGCCCGGCTCGAAACACGGCTCGCCGCCACCGCCGCGGCCTTCGCCGCGCTGGCGCAACCCGCCCGTCACATGGCCGGTACAGGGGCCAATACCGGGGTCGGGGCCAACGAACGGCGCTACACCGCCGCGCTCGATGCCCTGGGCGCGATCACCCGCGCCGCCGCAACCCTCTCCACGATCTCGGTTCTCACCCGCATCAACGCCGCGCAGGAAAACATCCCCTCGCTGCTCACCTTCACCGACGAGATGATGACCGTCGCGCGCGACCTGCAGGATACCTCCGCGCGCGCCTCCCGGCTCATCGGCGCGCTGCAGCGGCGCGAGGCGGCAACCCGCGAGAATGCGCGCTCCGTGCTCGGCCGGCTCGGCGCGCTGCAACCGGTCATCGCGGCTAAACGCACCGAGGGCCATGCGTTGCAACACGCCGAAGAGGCCGCCGCACGGCTCGTCGAGGCGCGCGCCCGGGCGCTGGCCGAAAGCACCCGGAGCCAGATGGGCTCCTTCATCTCCGCCATCCAGTTTTCCGACAGGTTCGCCCAGCGTCTCGAGCATCTCGTGGCGATCCGCGCGCACAAGGAGCCCTGGCTCAACGCCCTCGCCGCGGCGCAGGCCAGTTCGATGGCCGAGGATCTGCTTACGGTCGCGGCCGAGATCGGCCGCTCCGTGCAGGCCATTGCGCGCGACGGGCAGGATGGCGGCGCGCTCTTCGCCTCCGACGAGGTCTCGGTGGAGATCGAGCGCAATCTCGCCCTGCGCGAAGACACCATGCGCCAGCTCTTCCGCGAGCTCGGCGCCGTGAAGGAAACGCTGGCTTCCGCGCGCGACGTGCTCGAAACGATGAAAGCCACCACCACCGAGGTCGGGCAGGAATTCGAACGCCTCACCTCCGTGGCCGCCTCCATCGCCATTGCCGCCGTCAATGCCTCGCTGCTCACCCGCGGCGCCGAGCGCATGGGCGCCCCCCTCAAGAAGCTCTCCGGAGGCGTCAAGGAAACCTCTGGCCAGTGCCTCGACGCGCTGGCGCAAGGGCAGGCCGCGATCGACAAGTTGACAGACGAGCAGATCGCCTCGGTGGAAGCTTTGGTGAGCGAGGGCGATGAGCTGGAGCGCGAGGTGGGCGCCTATCTCGCCGGCCAGAATGCAGGGCGCGAACGGCTGGGCGAGCTCAACGCGCTACGCCGCGGCGCCACCGGGCGCATGGGCGAAATCGAGCTGAACGTCGCCGAGGTGCGCGCCCAGCTCGAAACCGTCGAAACCTGCGGCGAAAGGCTGAAGGAGGCCGCGGCGCAGATGCAGGCCGCCCACCGCCCCGCCGAGGCCAGGGCCCGGTCGGCCGAGGCCGAGCGGATGCTGGCCGATATCTGGGCCGCCTACACGATGGAGGAGGAGCGGCAGGTGCATGCCCGGTGCTTCCCCGAGGCGCAGGCCTGGCTCGCCCCCGCCCAAGGCACCGCCGGCGAGAGCGGCAGCGACGATATCGACGACCTGCTCTTCTGATCCCTCTGGCATCCCGCCCGCGCGCGCCAGGGCCCGCGCGAGTTGACATTCCCGCGCGAACCCGGCTCGAGTGTCCCCGGAGCCCGAGAGGCCGAGAAACACCGGAAGCCGGGAGCAGCGCAGCCATGCCGAGATCGAACAGGGCACAGATCCATCACGGCAGCACGGGGCGCCGGCCCGTCCGTCACCCGGCCCATCGCGCCCGCACCGCCCTCCTCATCGTCAGGGTCCGCGCCCGATGCTGACCTTTCTCGCCGCGGTCTTCTTCCTCATCATCACGCCCGGCCCCGGCGTGCTCTCCACCGCCGGCGTGGGCGCGGCCTACGGGGTCTCCGCCGGGCTGCGCTACGTGCTGGGGCTCTTCATCGGCTCCAACCTCGTGGCCCTCGCCGTCATATCCGGCCTCGCGGCGGTCGTGCTCTCGGTGCCGCTCATCCGCATCGTGCTGATGACAGCCTCCATCGCCTACCTGCTCTACCTCGCCCTGCGCATCGCACTGGCAGGCGCGCGCCTCGCCTTCATCGAGGCCAACTCCCCGCCGGGCATCGGCGCGGGCATCCTGCTCCAGGCAATCAACCCCAAGGCCTACGCGGTCAACACAACGCTCTTCGCGGGCTTCCCCTACGCGCCCGAGAACCTCGTCTTCGAGACCCTCACCAAGCTCCTGATCATGAACGCGGTCTGGATCCCCATCCATCTCGGCTGGCTCTGGGCCGGGGCGGCGCTGCACCGGCTCGACCTGAGCGAAAAGGCGCACCGTCGGATCAACCTCGCCATGGCCGCCTCGATGCTCGCGGTCGCAGCCCTCGCCCTCCTCGCCGGTCTGCGCGGCTCGTTTTCTTGAAAAGAAAACGGTCCGAAATCTTTGCAAGATTTCGGCGCCCTACCCCTCCAGAAGCGCCCCGATCCGCTGCATCGCTTCCTCGATATTCGCCATGGAACTGGCATAGGAAAACCGCAGGTATCCCTCGCCATGCGCCCCGAAGGACGTGCCCGCGATCGTCGCCACCCCGGCCTCCTCGAGGAACCGGTCCTGCGCCTCGCGCGCGCTCATCCCCGTGCCCTCGATATTCGGAAAGGCGTAGAAGGCCCCGGCGCTTTCCGCGCAGCGCACCCCCGGCAGGGCGTTGAGCGCCTCGGTGATGAGCCGCCGCCGCCGGTCGAAGGCCGCCATCATCTCCGCCACCGGCGCCTGCGGCCCGGTGAGCGCCGCGATGCCCGCATGTTGCGCCGCCGCGTTCACGCAGGAATGGTCGTTGATGCAGAGCCGCACCGCGTGCTCCACCGCCGCCTCGGGCCATACCGCGTAGCCCAGCCGCCAGCCGGTCATCGCATAGGTCTTCGACCAGCCGTCGAGCAGGATCAGCCGGTCGCGGATCTCGGGGTATTGCAGCAGGCTCACATGCGCGCGCCCGCCATAGAGCATGTTGGAATAGATCTCGTCGGAGAGCAGCGCCACCTGCGGATGCGCGGCGAGCCCCTCCACCAGCCGGTCGATCTCCTCCTTCGGCGTCACGCCCCCTGTGGGGTTGGCGGGGCTGTTGATGATGAGAAGCCGCGTGGCGGGCGTGATCTGCGCCAGCACCGCCTCGGCGGAAAACCCGAAGCCGTTCTCCTCCTTCAACGCCACCGGCACGGGCGTGGCCCCGGTATAGCGGATCATCGATTCGTAGATCGGGAAGCCCGGGTTGGGATAGAGGATCTCCACCCCCGGCGCGCCGAACATCAGCATGGCGAAGAACATCGTGGGCTTGCCCCCCGGCACCACCACCACGTGGCCCGGGTCCACCTCCACCCCGTGGCGGCGGTTGAGGTCGGCGGCTACCGCCTCGCGCAGGGCGGGCAAACCATTCGCGGGCGTATAGCCATGATGCCCGTCGCGCAGCGCCCGGATCCCGGCCTCGACGATATGCTCCGGCGTCGGGAAATCCGGCTGCCCGATACCGAGATTGATGATGTCGCGCCCCTCGGCGGCCAGCGCGCCCGCGCGCGCCAGAACCGTGAAGGCCGATTCCGTGCCGAGCCGCTCCAGCCCCGGTGCGAAATGCAGGTTGGCCATGTGCCTCTCCCTCGTTAGCTGCCCAAGCTATAGGCCCTCCGCGCGGCGGCGACAGCCCCCAATCGGCGCTCAGAAAACCGCGTGATCGCCGCGCGCCACGCTCACCTCGCCGCGCACCAGCCGCGCGTAGAAATCGAAGAGCGTCTCGCTGCCCGTCTCCGGCGTGGCTTCCGGCGCGTAGCGGCCCGCCTCGGCATCGTAAACCAGCATGGACTCGGTCGCGTAATAGCGCCCGATCCGGGCCAGTTCGGCCTTGGCGCGGGCCTTGGGCGAAACCGCCCCCGCCAACGAGAGCCCGCCGATGATGGCATCCATCATCGCCACCGGCACACGGGCGAATTTCGGCGGCTTGCCCAGAAGCTCGAAGAGCCGCTCGCCCTGTTCAACCGGCGTGATCGCGGGCCCCGGCCCGCCGATGGGCAGCACCCGGTTCTGCAGGTCCGGCGCGTCGAGGCAGCGCAGCATGTAGGCCGCGAGGTCGCCATCGCTGATCGGTTTGCAGGCGGTAAGCCGCCCGTCGCCGAAGAGCAGGAAGGGCTTGCCCGCGCGCAGCCGGTCAAGCTGGCCCGAGAGCGACTTGAAATAGGCGGTGGGCCGCACGATCGAATAGCGCATCCCGCTCTCCGCCAGCACCCGCTCGAAGGCAAGCTTGGCGTGCTGGAAGGCGAGCTTCGGGCGCTGCACGCAGATCGCCGAGAGCAGGATGAACTGCCCGATCCCCGCAGCCTGCGCCGCCCGCAGCACCTCGAGATGCGCATCATGGTCGATGGCCCATGCATCGCCGGGCGCGCCGCTCCGGGAAGCCATGCAGGAGATCACCGCATCGAACCGCTCGCCCTTGATGCCCTTGGCCGCCAGCTCGCCCGCCCGCGTCACGTCTCCGCGGCGCAGCACCGCGCCCTCGGGCATCTCGCCCTGCGCGCCCCCGCGCGAGAAACACACCACCTCGTGCCCCGCCTGCGCCGCCGCGCCCAGCACGGCGCGGCCGATCGTGCCGGTGCCTCCCAGCAGCAGCAGCCGTTTTGCGCCGGCCCCGCGCTCTGTGATCTCTGCGCTCATGGGTCGAGGTTAGGAAAGATTCGCGCCCGGCAGAAGCCCGAAACCCGCACGGGAGGCACGAGAAGTGACATGCCGAAAAAAGAGGCGCCGCGCCCAGTTTTCGGGCAGATGCCCCGGGCGCCCGGCTCCTCCCGCCCGCGCCGCACGGCCCGGCTTGCCGCGCCGATGTGCACCGTGATGCTCTCGGGCAACTCCGCCGCAGAGGAACCCGCGCCATTAACCTGCACCCGATCTCCCTTGCCGCGCCGCCCCAGCCTCGTGCCGTAGGCGAGGGGCGGCTCTCGGCCAAGCGCCACGGGTCGCGCAGCGTGCTCAGGGGCCTGCGGCAGGCGGGGGCGATGAAGCTTGTCTTTCCGCGCAGCGCCGAGGCGTTGCAGTGCATCGTGGTCAACAGCGCGGGCGGCATCACTGGGGGCGACCGCTTCGAGCTTCAGGCCGAGGCGGGCGAAGGCACCCGGCTGATCCTCACCACGCAGGCCGCCGAGCGCGCCTACCGCGCCCAGCCCGGGCCGCGCGGGCGGGTGCGCACCTGCCTCACCGTGGCGCAGGGCGCGCGGCTCGACTGGCTGCCGCAGGAGCTCATCCTCTTCGAGGGCTGCGCGCTCGACAGGCGGCTCACCATCGAGCTCGACGCGGGCGCGCGGCTGCTGATGGTGGAGCCGGTGGTCTTCGGGCGCGCGGCGGCGGGCGAGCGCCTCGGACACGCCGCCTTCCGCGACCGGATCGCGGTGAACCGCGCGGGGCACCCGCTCTACCGCGACGGCATCCGCCTCGAGGGCGATCTCGATGCCGCAATGGCCACACCCGCCACTGCCGCCGGGATGCGCGCCATGGCGAGCCTGCTCTACGTGGCGCCCGATGCCGAGGCGCATCTCGCACCGCTGCGCCAGATGCTGCCCGAGACCGGCGGCGCGAGCCTGCTCGCCCCCGACGTTCTGGCGTTGCGCCTGCTCGCGCCCGACAGCCACGCGCTGCGCATCCATCTTCTACCCGCGCTCGACCGGCTCACCGGCGACGCCCTGCCCACATCCTGGAGACTGTGACCCCATGCAACTGACCCCGAGGGAAAAGGACAAGCTCATGGTCGCCATGGCCGCCGAAGTGGCTCGCCGGCGGCTCGCGCGCGGCTTGAAGCTCAACCATCCCGAAGCCATCGCGCTCATCACCGACGCCGTGGTGGAGGGTGCGCGCGACGGGCGCTCGGTGGCCGACATGATGGAGGCTGGCGCGCAGGTCATTACCCGCGAGCAGTGCATGGAGGGCGTGCCCGAGATGATCCACGAGGTGCAGGTCGAGGCCACCTTCCCCGACGGCACGAAACTCGTGACCGTTCACAACCCGATCCGGTGACGGAATGAGTATTTTTCCCAAGAAGAAGCAAGGGCGCCGCGCAATGAGATGGAGAACGCCATGATCCCCGGAGAGATCTTTCCCGCCGAAGGCCACCTGACGCTCAATGCCGGTGCCGAGGTGGTGACGCTGATGGTCGCCAATACCGGCGACCGCCCGGTGCAGGTGGGCAGCCACTACCACTTCGCCGAGGCCAACAGCGCGCTCGAATTCGATCGCTCCGCCGCGCGCGGCATGCGGCTCGACATCGCCGCCGGCACCGCCGTGCGCTTCGAGCCGGGGCAGCGGCGCGAGGTCAGTCTCATCCCCGTCTCCGGTGCGCGCCGCATCTACGGGTTCAACCAGCAAGTGATGGGAGCGCTCTGATGCCCGCCACGATTTCCCGCGCCTCCTATGCCGCCATGTTCGGCCCCACCGTGGGCGACAGGGTGCGCCTCGCCGATACCGAGCTCATCATCGAGGTCGAGCGCGACCTCACCGCCGAGCTGGCCGGCGCGGCCGCGACCGGCGGCTCGGGCAGCAACGCGCTGGCCTATGGCGAGGAGGTCAAGTTCGGCGGCGGCAAGGTGATCCGCGACGGGATGGGCCAGAGCCAGGCCACCCGGGCCGAGGGCGCGGTGGATACGGTCATCACCAATGCGCTGATCGTCGATCACACCGGCATCGTGAAGGCCGATGTGGGGCTGATGGGCGGGCGTATCGCCGCCATCGGCAAGGCCGGCAACCCGGATACGCAACCGGGCGTCAACATCATCGTCGGCCCCGGCACCGAGGCCATCGCCGGCGAGGGGCGCATCCTCACCGCCGGCGGGTTCGACAGCCATATCCACTTCATCTGCCCCCAGCAGATCGAGGATGCGCTGCATTCGGGCCTCACCACGATGCTGGGCGGCGGCACCGGCCCCGCCCATGGCACGCTTGCCACCACCTGCACGCCGGGCCCGTGGCATATCGGCCGGATGTTGCAGGCCGCGGATGCTTTCCCGATGAACCTCGCCTTCGCGGGCAAGGGCAATGCCTCGCTGCCCGCGGCACTCGAGGAGCAGGTGAAGGGCGGGGCCTGCGCGCTCAAGCTCCACGAGGATTGGGGCACCACCCCCGGCGCGATCGATTGCTGCCTCTCGGTGGCCGATGCGTGGGACGTGCAGGTGATGATCCACACCGACACGCTCAACGAGAGCGGCTTCGTCGAGAACACCCTGAAGGCGCTGAAGGGCCGCACCATCCACGCCTTCCACACCGAGGGCGCGGGCGGCGGCCATGCGCCCGACATCATCAAGATCTGTGGCGAGAGCCACGTGCTGCCATCGTCGACGAACCCCACCCGCCCATTCACCGTGAACACGCTGGAGGAGCATCTCGACATGCTGATGGTCTGCCACCATCTCGACAAGTCGATCCCCGAGGACGTGGCCTTCGCCGAAAGCCGCATCCGGCGCGAAACCATCGCCGCCGAGGATATCCTGCATGACATGGGCGCGTTTTCCATCATCGCGTCGGACAGCCAGGCGATGGGCCGGGTGGGCGAGGTGATCATCCGCACGTGGCAGACAGCCGACAAGATGAAGCGCCAGCGCGGGCGGCTCGCGGAGGAGACCGGCGAGAACGACAATTTCCGCGTCCGCCGCTATGTGGCCAAGTACACCATCAACCCCGCCATCGCCCACGGCATCGCCCACGAGATCGGCTCGGTCGAGGTGGGCAAGCGCGCCGATCTGGTGCTCTGGAGCCCCGCCTTCTTCGGGGTGAAGCCCGAGATGGTGCTCTTGGGCGGCTCCATCGCCATGGCCCAGATGGGCGACCCCAACGCTTCCATCCCCACGCCGCAGCCGGTCTATTCGCGGCCGATGTTCGCGGCCTATGGCCGCTCGGTGGAGCGCTCGGCGGTCAGTTTCGTCTCGGAGGCCGCGCAGGCCGAGGGCATCGGCAAGGCGCTGGGCCTCGCGAAGGAGACCGTGGCGGTGAGGAACACCCGCGAGATCGGCAAGAAGGATCTCGTGCTCAACAACGCCACGCCCCATGTGGAGGTGCATCCCGAAACCTACGAGGTGCGCGCCGATGGCGAGCTTCTCACCTGCGAACCCGCCGAAGTGCTGCCGATGGCGCAGCGGTATTTCCTGTTCTGAGGGGTGGAGATGGTTGCGCTACATACCGAAACACGCATGAAACTGAGCGCGAGCCGCGCCATCGCCGGGCCGAGTGGGCGGTTGCCATTGGAGCGCCATTGGTCCGAGCGACAATTGCGACGCGATGGCGCGGCGGCCCTAAGGGCCTTGATTCCGCACCCTTTCCCATACCCCCGCCGAACCACGCCAAGAAACGGATGACCCTCCAATGACCATCACAGAGACAGAGAAAACCCTGCCGCTCGCCCAGACGATCCTGCGGGCGGGCAAATGGAGCGGCACCGCCGAGCGCGTCACGCTCGATTACGAGGAGCGCTTCCTGCGCCGCAAGCGGCTGCTCACCGATACGGGCCGCGCCTTCGTGGTCGATCTCGAGCAGACCTCCTCGCTCGAGGATGGCGACGCGCTCCTGCTCGATGACGGCTCCAAGGTGGTGGTGCGCGCCGCGGTCGAGCCGGTCTATGTTGTCACCGGCCACCAGCTTGCCCGCTACGCATGGCATATCGGCAACCGCCACACCCCCTGCCAGATCCGCGAGGGCCAGCTCATCATCCGGCAGGATGCCGTCATCCGCCACATGCTCGACCAGATCGGCGCGCGCATCACCGAGGCCACCCTGCCCTTCACCCCCGAGGGCGGCGCCTATGGCCATGGCCGCACCCATGCCCATGAGCACGGGAAAAGCGCCCATGCCCACTGACACGCGTCTTCTCACCCTCATGCAATGGCTCTCGCCCGCCTATCCGCTGGGCAGCTTCGCCTATTCCCACGGGCTCGAGAGCGCGGTGGCGAAGGGCTGGGTCAAGGGCCCCGAAAGCCTGAAGGACTGGCTCGAGGATGTGCTCTGCGAAGGCACCGGGCGCAACGACGCGATCCTGCTGCGGCAGGCCTTCGATGCACCCGATGCCGCCTCCCTCGCCCATGTCGAGGCCGTGGCGCGCGCCGCCTGCCCCTCCGCCGAGCGGCTTCGCGAGGCCGGGCGGCAGGGCGCGGCCTTCGCCCGTGTCACCGCCGAGGTCTGGCAGATCGACCTGCCGTCGCTGCTCTTCCCCGTGGCCGTCGGCCGCGCCGCGCGGCTCGCCGATCTCGACCCCGAGATCACCGCCATGCTCTTCCTGCAGGGCTTCGCTTCCAACCTCGTCTCCGCCGCGCAGCGCCTCATGCCGCTGGGCCAGACCGAGGCGCAGCGCGTGCTCTCGCGGCTTGCCCCCGCCTGCCAGCGGCTGGTGCATGAAACCGCCGCCGCGCCGCTTGACGAGATCGCCAGCAACGCCTTCCTGTCGGATGTGGCGTCGCTCACCCATGAAACGCTCGAGCCGAGGATCTTCCAGTCATGACCAGAATGAACGGGCCCCTTCGCATCGGCATCGGCGGCCCGGTGGGCGCGGGCAAGACCACGCTCACCGCCCGCCTCGCCGAAGCGATGAAGGATCACTATTCCATCGGCGTCATCACCAACGACATCTACACGCAGGAAGATGCCGAGGCGCTCATGCGCATGCAGATCCTCCCCGCCGACCGTGTGCTCGGCGTCGAAACCGGCGGCTGCCCGCATACCGCGATCCGCGAGGATGCCTCGATCAACCTCGCCGCCGTGGCCGAGATGCAGGCCCGCCACCCCGATCTCGAGGTGGTGCTGATCGAATCGGGTGGCGACAACCTTTCCGCCACCTTCAGCCCCGAACTGGCCGACATCACCCTCTACGTGATCGACGTGGCCGCCGGCGAGGAGATCCCCCGCAAGGGCGGCCCCGCCATCCGCCGCTCCGACCTCCTCGTCATCAACAAGACCGATCTCGCCCCGCATGTGGGCGCCTCGCTCGAGGTCATGGCGCGCGATGCCGAGAAGATGCGCGGCCACCGTCCCTTCCTCTTCGCAGCGCTGCGCCACGGCGAGGGGCAGGAGGCGATTCTCGAGGCCATCTGCCGGCTCTCCGGCCTGCCCCAGCCCGCGATGGCCTGACAGGCGGCGAGCACGCGGCCCCGCGCAGGCGATCCATGCGTCAAACCCGCCCCCGCGCGGGGCATTCGGGGTTTCTACTTGAGGCCGCGAGGCTATACTCCGTAGGTAGTGCCCATCGGCTTCAAGCCCTTGCCAGATTCTTGGCTGCCATTTCGCCCCTCGCCCGCAGACGAAGGACCGCCCCCATGCCTCTCCTCCGCCCCCTTCTCGCAGCCCTGCTTTCCGCCGGGCTCTGCCACGCCGCCGCCGCGCAGGAGGCCGGCGCGCCCGCGCCGCGCCTCGCCAAGATCGTCGAGGTGCAGTCGCGCGCCGATGCGGTCACCCGGCGCTTCTTCGGCACCGTGGCGGCGAAGGAAACCGTCGATCTCGCCTTTCAGGTCGGCGGGCAGGTAGTGGAGCTTCCGGTGATCGAGGGCGACCCGGTGCCCGAGGGCGCCCTGCTCGCCCAGCTCGATCTCGAGCCCTTCCAGCTCGCGCTCGATCAGGCCCGCGTCCAGAAGCAGCAGGCCGACCGCAATCTCGAGCGCCTGCAGAAGCTCGAGGGCAGCACCGTGAGCCAGGTCACCGTCGACGACGCCCGCACCCAGGCCGATCTCGCCGCGATCGCCGTGCGCGATGCCGAGCGCTCGCTCGAGCAGGCCACGCTGAAGGCCCCCTTCGACGGGCTGGTGGCCGCGCGCAAGGTCGCCAAGTTCACCACCATCTCCCCCGGCACGCCGGTGGTGCGCCTGCACGACATGTCCGATCTCCGCGTCGAGATCGACGTGCCCGAGGTGCTCTTCCAGCGCGCCGGGCGCGACCCCGATATAGAGCTGTTCGCCACCTTCCCCGCCTCCGACAGGCAATTCCCGCTCGAGGTGCGCGAGTTCAACGCCGAAACCTCCGACATCGGCCAGACCTTCCGCATCACGCTGGGCATGGCCCCGCCCAAGGAGATCGTGGTGCTGCCCGGCTCCTCGGTAGAGGTCACCGCCACCCTCAACCAGACCGGCGCCTTCATAGAGATCCCCGCCGCGGCCATCGTCTTCGACACCAACGGCAAGGAGCATGTGATGGTCTTCGAGCCCGCCGGCGCCGCCGAGGGGGTCGTGCGCCGCGTGCCGGTCGAGACGGCGGCCACCAATGCCGGCAAGGTCCGCGTCATTTCCGGCCTGGAGCCCGGTCAGGAGATCGTGGGCAGCGGCGCGGCGCTGCTCTCCGATGGCGAGCAGGTGGCGCGCTTCACCGGCTTCCCGAAATAGGCCGCCGCCATGAACCTCGCCACCCTCTCCATCGCCCGCCCGCTCTACACATGGATCGTGATCCTCACCTGCCTCTTCGGCGGGCTCTGGGGGTTCAACACGCTGGGCCGGCTGGAAGACCCGGCCTTCACAATCAAGACGGCCGTCGTCGTCACCACCTATCCCGGCGCCACCGCACTGCAGGTGGCCCGCGAAGTGTCCGAACCGCTCGAGTCGGCGATCCAGAAGATGGGCGAGGTCGACGAGATCCGCTCGGTCAACCAGCCCGGCGTCTCCCGCATCACCGTCGACATGAAGGATATCTACGACGGCGAGGATCTGCCCGACATCTGGACGAAGCTGCGCAAGCGCGTGGGCGACACGCGCCTGCCGTCCGGCACCGGGCGCCCCTTCGTCAACGACAGCTACGGCGACGTGTTCGGCATCTATTACGCCATCACCGCCCCCGGCTTCTCCGATAGCGAGGTCTACGAGCTTTCCACCTTCCTGCGGCGCGAGTTGCTCACCGTGGATGGCGTGGCCGATGTCGACATCTCCGGCGTCCCGCAGGAGGTGATCTATGTCGAGCCCGATCTGGTGCTCTCCACCAACCAGTCCGTGCCCCCCGCCGCCGTGGCCAATGCCATCGCCAATGCCGATTCCGTCGCCGAGGGCGGTACGCTCGACACCGAGAACGGCCGCATCCTCATCTTCGGCCCGCAGGGGCGCGACACCGTCTCCGAAATCGCGGGCCTCACCGTGGGCGTCGCGGGCGAGGTGCTCAACCTTTTCGACTTCTCCGATGTCTACCGTGCCCGCGAAAAGACGCCCGACCTGATCATCCGCCACAACGGCGAGGAGGCCTTCACCCTCGGCGTGGCCGGCATCAGCTCCGAAAACATCGTCGACGTGGGCAAGCGCGCCGATGCCAAGCTCGAGGAGCTCGCTCCGCTCATCCCCGCGGGCGTGCAGATCCACCCGATCTACCAGCAGCACGAGGTGGTCGAGGAGGCTTCCAACGATTTCCTCGTCAACCTCGCCATGTCGGTCTCCATCGTGGTGGTGGTGCTGGCGCTCTTCATGGGCTGGCGCGCGGCGGTGGTGGTGGGCTCCACGCTGCTGCTCACCGTGGTGGGCACCGTCTTCTTCATGGGGATCTTCTCCATCGAGATGGAGCGCATCTCGCTCGGCGCGCTGATCATCGCGATGGGGATGCTGGTGGATAACGCCATCGTCGTGGCCGAGGGCATGCAGATCTACATGCTGCGCGGCAAATCCTCCCGCGAGGCGGCGCAGGAGGCCTCCAGCAAGACGCAGGTCCCGCTCCTCGGCGCCACCGTCATCGGCATCATGGCCTTCGCCGGCATCGGCCTCAGCCCCGATGCCACCGGCGAGTTCCTGTTCTCGCTCTTCGCCGTGATCGGCATCTCGCTGCTGCTCTCGTGGCTGCTGGCGCTCACCGTCACCCCCATGCTCGGGCACTACGTCTTCAAGCGGGGCTCGGCCGAGGGCAGCGGCGGCGAATATGGCGGGCTGCTCTTTCGTGTCTACGGCAGCGTGCTGCGGCTCTCGCTCAAGCTCTGGTGGGTGGTGATCCCCGCCCTCGGGGCCATCACCGTGATCTGCTTCATGCTCTTCGGCCAGATCAAGCAGCAATTCTTCCCCGACAGCAACACGCCGCTCTTCTTCGTGCATTACAAGCTCGCGCAGGGCGCCTCGATCCACGAGGTCGAGAATGACCTGCAGGTGCTCGAGCAATGGCTCTCCGAACAGCCCGAGGTGGTGTCGCACACCTCCTATGCCGGGCAGGGCGCCATCCGCTTCATGCTCACCTACCAGTCCGAAGACCCCAACCCGAGCTACGGCCACATGATCGTGCGCACCGAAACGATCAAGCCCATCGCCGGGCTCATCGAGCGGATGCAGGCCTTCAGCGCCGCGGCGCTGCCGCAGGGCGAGTTCCGCGCCAAGCGCCTCGCCTTCGGCCCCGGCGGCGGCACGCCCATCGCCGTGCGCTTCTCCGGCTCCGATCCGGCCGTGCTGCGCGCGCTGGCCAAGGAGGCGATCGCGCGGATGGAGGAGGCCTCCGACAACATCGTGGCCCCCCGCACCAACTGGCGCGAGATGGAGCTGGTGCTGCGCCCGCTCTATGCCGACGACCGCGCGCAGGAGGCCGGCATCAACCGCGACGACATCACCTCCACCCTGCGCTTCGCCACCGACGGCATAGATGCAGGGGTCTATCGCGAGGGCGAACGGCAGATCCCCATCATCTTGCGCGCCGCGCCCGATGCGGGCCTCGCCCTCACCGATTTCGTGATCTACTCCCAGACCGCGCAGAATTTCGTGCCCTTCGAGCAGATGACCAACGGCCTTACCTTCGAATCGCAGAACACGCTCGTCCACCGCCGCGACAGGGTGCTCACCATCACCGCCGGGGCCGATATCGCCCTCGGAGTCACCGCGGCGCAGGTGCAGGCCGAGATCACGCAGGCCGTCGAGGCGATGGAGATACCGCCGGGCTACAAGCTCGAATGGGGCGGCGAACTCGAGAGCTCGTCGGAGGCGCAGGCGAGCCTCGCCGCGCAGCTGCCCTTCAGCCTCATCATCATGGTGCTGATCTCGGTGCTGCTCTTCAACGCGCTCCGCCAGCCGCTCATCATCTGGCTGCTGGTGCCAATGTCGGTCAACGGGGTGAGCCTTGCGCTTCTGGGCACCGGGCTGCCCTTCACTTTCACCGCGCTCCTGGGCCTGCTCTCCCTCTCGGGGATGCTCATCAAGAACGGCATCGTGCTGGTGGAGGAAATCGACATCACCCGCCGCGAGATGCCCGATGCGCCGCTCACCGAGGCCATCGTCGCCGCCTCCACCTCGCGCCTGCGGCCGGTGGTGCTCGCGGCGGCCACCACCATCCTCGGGATGATCCCGCTGATCTGGGATGCCTTCTTCCAGTCGATGGCCGTCACCATCATGGGCGGGCTGGCCTTCGCCTCGGTGCTCACGCTCATCGCCGCACCGGTCTTCTACTACGTCTTCTTCCTCCGCTCGGCCCGCCCGAGCGGGCAGACCGAGCCCGAAGGCACCGCGCCCGCCGCCGGATGACTTGTGGATAAAACACAAAACGGCGTGATTTTGCCGGTCGGGCCTACCAAATGCTGTGGTCATCCTAGCTTTGGGATGAGATAGTGCTTGTGTGTTTCGGAGACGACCCTTGACCGCTTTACGCCACCTTCGGTGCATGGGGCTGATGCTCGTCCTCTTCTGCCTCGCGCGCGCCGCGACGGCCACGGAGGTGTTCATCCAGCTTCCGCCCGAGGCGCAGGGCCTGCAGGGCCATCTCAGCCGCGCCTCCATCACCATGCAGACCGTGGCGCGCGAGGATGCCACCCCGCAGGATATCATCGCCGCCGCCCGCGCCGAATATGCCCGGCTCTCGGGCGCTCTCTACGAGGTGGGCCGCTACGGCGGGGTGATCTCGGTGCTGGTCGATGGCCGCGAGGCCGCCGAGATGTCGCCCTTCGCCACGCCGCAGGCGCCGCGCCAGATCCTGCTGCGCGTCCAGCCGGGGCCGCAATTCACCTTCTCGCAGGCCACCGTGCGCCCGCTCGCGCCCGGCACCGAGCTGCCCGAGGGCTTCCGCACCGGCCAGCCCGCCTTCAGCGGCCTCGTGGCCGATGCCGCGCAGGCCGGCCAGCGCCGCTGGCGCGATACTGGCCATGCCAAGGTCGATGTGGCCGAGCAGAACATCACCGCCAATCACAATGCCCGCGCGCTCGCCGCCGACATCGTGCTCGCGCCGGGCCCCCGCCTCACCTTCGGCAATCTCGTCATTACCAACCCCGGCGATGTGCGCCCCGAGCGCGTGCGCGCCATCGCGGGCCTGCCCACCGGCGAGGTCTATTCCCCCGCCGCGCTCGAGGAGGCCGCCCAGCGCCTCCGCCGCACCGGCGCCTTCTCCTCCGTGGCCCTTCAGGATGCCGAGCGCATCGGCCCCGGCAACACGCTCGACATCAACGCCACCCTCACCGATGCCCGCCCACGCCGCATCGGCTTCGGCGCCGAGATCTCCTCGCTCGAGGGGCTCACGCTCTCGGGCTTCTGGATGCACCGCAATCTCTTCGGCGGCGCCGAGCGGCTCCGGCTCGAGGGCGAGGTGGGCGGCATCGGCGGCAATTCCGGCGGGATAGACTACATTTTCTCCGCCCGCTACGAGCGCCCCGCCACCTTCACCCCCGATACCACGCTCTATCTCGGCGCCCGGGTGCAGGATCTCGACGAGCCCGAATACAGCGAGCGCAGCGTGCGGGTGGGCGCGGGCGTGACGCATATCTTCAACGACACGCTCACCGGCGATCTGGGCTTCGCCTACCAATATGCCGACATCCGCGACGATCTCGGCACGCGCGAGCTCGAGCACCTGCTCTTCCCCGCCAGCCTCACCTACGACACCCGCGACGACCCGCTCGACGCCAAGAAGGGCATCATGGTCGATTTCGAGCTCACCCCGCTCGTTGGGCTCGGCAACAACAGCCTCGGCGCCCGCCTCTTCCTCGACAGCCGCTCCTATTTCACCTTCGGCGCCAATGACGGGCTCACCTTCGCCACGCGCGGGCAGTTCGGCTCGGTCACCGGCGCGGGCCTCACCGAGGTGCCGCCCGAGATGCTCTTCTTCTCCGGCGGCGCGGGCACCGTGCGCGGCCAGCCTTACCAGTCGCTCGCGGTGCTGCTCGCCCCCGGTGTCGAGATCGGCGGGCGCACCTTCGCCGCCGTCTCCGCCGAGCTGCGCGCCGACATAACCGACACCTGGCAGGTGGTGGGCTTCGCCGATGGCGGCTTCGTCGGCGCAAGCAGCATGAGCTTCGACAATGGCGACGAGCATTACGGCGCGGGCTTCGGCATCCGCTACAAGACCGGCCTCGGCCCCATCCGCTTCGACGTGGCCACCCCCCTCGACAGCGACGCCGGCCGCGATTTCGAAATCTATGTCGGCATCGGGCAGGCCTTCTGATGCGACACCTGCGCGCCCTCTCCCTCGCCCTTCTCGCGGCGCTCATGCCCCTGCCCGCTCCCGCGCAGCAGGGCGACGACACCGAGGGCACCTATCTCGAAGGCCTGATCGAGGGCTCGCTCTCCGGCGCGGGCCGCGATGTGCGCGTCATAGGCTTCCGCGGCGCGCTCTCCTCCAACGCCACGCTCGAGCGCCTCACCATCGCCGACGATCAGGGCGTCTGGCTCACGCTCGAGGATGCCTCGCTCGTCTGGTCGCGCACGTCGCTCCTGCGCGGGCGGCTCGTGGTCAACGAGCTCACCGCCGCCTCCATCGTGCTCGAGCGCCTGCCCGAGCCCGGCCCCGAGCCGCTCGAGCCCTCCGATGCCGAGGCCACGCCCTTCGCCCTGCCCGAGCTGCCCGTCTCGGTGGAATTGGGCGAGCTTGTCGCCGAAGAGGTGCGTCTGGGCGAGGCCGTGCTGGGCGAGGAAGCGCTCCTGCGTCTCACCGCCAGCCTCACGCTTGCCGATGGCGAGGCCGAAACCGATCTCGCCATCCAGCGCCTCGATCGCGACGACAAGATCACCCTCGATGCAGCCTTCTCCAACACCACCCGCGAGCTGCGCATCGCGCTCGATTTCGATGAAAGCGCCGGCGGTCTCGTGGGCCGCGCCATCGGCATCCCCGGCACGCCCCCCTTGCGCCTGCAGGTCACCGGCGATGCGCCGCTGGCCGATTTCGTGGCCGATGTGGCGCTCTCCTCCGACGGGCAGGAGCGCTTCGGCGGGCAGGTCAGCGTGGCCGCGCTGCCCGCGCCCGAAGAGGCCCCGCAAGCCGTCCCCGGCGCCGAGACGGGCTATCGCTTCGGCGCCGATCTCTCGGGCGATCTCCGCCCCCTCGTCACGCCCGACCTGCACCCGTTCTTCGGCACCGAGGCCGCGCTGCGTGTGAGCGGCCAGAGCCTGCCCGATGGCCGGGTGGAGCTCGAGAGCCTCGATGTCACCTCCGGCGCGATGGAGCTTGCCGGCACGCTCGCCCTCGCCGCCGATGGCTGGCCCGAGCGGTTCGATCTCGATGGCCGCATCGGCGCCGATCAGGGCGGCACCCTGCGCCTGCCCGGCCCCACCGCCACCACCATCGGCCAGCTCACCCTCTCCGCCGCCTATGACGAGGCCGAGGGCGAGCGCTGGCAAGCCCGCGCCCGGCTCGATTCGCTCGCGCGCGAGGGGCTCACCCTCTCCAGCGCCGAGCTTTCCGGCGACGGCACCATCACCCGCGGCGCCAGTGATGGATTCACCGCCGATATCTCCTTCGCCACGCAAGCCGTCTCCCATGTGAACGACGCGCTCTCGCAGGCCCTCGGCAGCAACCCCGCCGGGCAAGTGGCCTTTGCCTGGCAGCCGGGCAACCCCGTGGCCATCGAACGGCTGCAACTCACCAGCGGCGATGCCTCCCTCGTGGCCTCGGGCGAGGTCGACGGGCTTGCCGATGGCTTCCCCGTCAAGGGCCGCGCGGCACTCCGCGCCGAGGATCTGAGCCGTTTCGCCGCCATCGCGGGCCGCCCCCTCGCGGGCCGCGCCAATACCACGGTGGAGGGCGAAGGCGCCGTGCTCGGCGGCAGCTTCGACATCACCCTCGCCGCCGCCACCACCGATCTCGAGGTTGGCGAGCCCCGCGCCGATGCGCTCCTGAAGGGCCGCAGCCAGCTCGAGCTCTCCGCCCTGCGCGATGAAACCGGCATCACCCTGCGCGCCCTCGACGTGGCCAACGAGGCCATCACCGCCACCGCCTCCGGCCAGATCGGCGGCACCAGCGGCACGCTCGATCTGGTGGCCGCGCTCTCCGATCTCGCCCTCGTCGAGCCGCGCCTTTCCGGCCCCGCCAGGATCGACACCGGCCTCGGCTGGCAACAGGGCGGCGAGATCACCCTCCGCGCGCTCCGGCTCGAGGCCGCCGAGGCCGTGCTCGAGGCCGATGGCACCCTCAACCCCGAAGATCCCGACCTGCCCGCCTCGGGCCAGCTCAGCCTCGTGGCCGCCGATCTCTCGCGCCTCGCCGCCCTCGCCGGCCGCCCCCTTGCCGGGCGGATCGACCTCGAGGCCAGCGGCAGCGGGCGCATCGCGGCGCAGGTGATCGACGGGCAGATCAAGGCCGACGGCACCGGCCTGCGCACCGGCATCGCCGAGCTCGACCGCGTGCTTGCGGGCGAATTCGCGCTCGACGCGGCCCTCTCCTACGGCGATGGCCCGCCGCATGTGGAGCGCCTCCGCCTCGTCACCCCGCGCCTCACCGCCACCGCCTCCAGCCCCGCGCCCGGCGAAACCATCTCGCTCAACGCCCGCCTCGCCGATCTGGGCCTCGTCGCCCCCGGCCTCTCCGGCCCCGCCCGGCTCGACGGCGCGGTGAGCATCGCCGATGACACCGGCGAAGAGCTCGATGTCGATATGGCCTTCGACGGCCCCGGCGGCACCTCGGCGCAGATCACCGGGCGCGTCAGCGACCTCGGCCAGCGCCTCAACCTCGGCATCAGGGGCACCGCCCCGCTCGCGCTCGCCAACAGCTTCATCGCGCCGCGCTCGGTGCAGGGCCCGCTCAACTTCAACCTGCGGGTCGAGGGCCCCCCCGGCCTCTCCGCCCTCTCCGGCACCGCCTCGCTCAATGGCGCGCGGGTGGCGCTGCCCACGCTCGGCGCCGCGCTCGACAGCCTGAGCGGCACGCTCACGCTCTCCGGCGGGCGGCTCCAGACCGATCTGAGCGGCACCGCCGGCAAGGGCGGCCGGTTCCTGCTCTCCGGGCCCATAACCCTCTCCGCCCCCTACAGCGCGGGCCTCGAACTGCGGCTCGAGGCGCTCGGCCTCTCCGATCCCACGCTTTACGAAACCTCGCTTGGCGGCCTCGTCACCGTCGAGGGCCCGCTCACCGGCGGCGCCCAGATCGGCGGCATCGTGGTGCTCGGGCCCACCGAGCTGCGCGTGCCCTCCGGCCCCGGCGGCACGCCCGGCGCCATCCCCGGCCTGCGTCACGTGGCCGAGCCCGGCGCGGTGCGCCTCACCCGCCAGCGCGCCGGCCTGATCGAGGACAATCCCGGCGGGCGCCGCGCCGCCGGCCCCGCCTTCCCGCTCAACCTCGTGATCGACGCGCCCAACCGCATCTTCGTGCGCGGGCGCGGCCTCGATGCCGAGCTCGGCGGCCAGCTGCGCCTGCGCGGCACCACCGCCAATGTCGATGCCAGCGGCACCTTCGAGCTCATCCGCGGCCGGATCGACGTGCTCACCAAGCGGCTCGATCTCACCGAGGGCCGGATCGACCTGCGCGGCGCGCTCGACCCCTACCTGCGCTTCGTCGCCCAGACCCAGACCGACGATTACACCATCTCCGTGGTGCTCGAGGGGCTGGCCAGTTCGCCCGATGTCACCTTCTCCTCCTCGCCCGACCTGCCCCAGGAGGAGATCGTGGCGCAACTGCTCTTCGGGCGCGATTTCGCCAGCATGTCGGCGCTGCAGGCCGCCCAGCTCATCAGCGCGGTCGCCACGCTCTCCGGGCGCGGCTCGGGCGGGCTCACCGACCGTTTCCGCAATTCGCTCGGCCTCGCAGATTTCGATGTCACCTCCACCGCCGATGGCGCCACCCAGTTCAGCGCCGGGGCCTATATCTCCGAGAACATCTATTCCGAGGTGGTGGCCGACAGCGAAGGCAACAACCAGATCAACCTCAACCTCGATCTGTCCGATTCCATCACCGTGAAAGGCAGCGCCGGCAATCGCGGCAATACCGGCCTCGGTGTCTTCTTCGAGAAGGATTACTGAGCGAATCCACGTTTTTTGGGGAATAGCCGGGCCGTCACGCCGAAGGCGTTGCTGGCGTCGCCCTTGAGTCCACGCCTTGCCCCGCGATGCCCGCGTATCTCCGAAGCTCTACCGCCCCACCCCCGCCTCCCGCACCACCTCGGCCACCCGCCCGAGCTGCGGCGCGAGCGGGCTCGTCGCCCGCCAGATCATCCCCACCACCCGCGACGGCTGCGGCGGCTCGAACCGCGCCACCGAGACAGGCGCCGAAAGCGTCTCCACCGGCACCGCCATCTCGGGGATCAGCGTCACCCCGATCCCCGCGCCCACCATCTGCACCAGCGTCGAGAGCGAGCTGCCGTCGAGCCCTTCGCGCGGCAGCGTCGATTTCAGGTTGCAGAAGGAAAGCGCCTGATCGCGAAAGCAATGCCCCTCCTCCAGCAGCAGGAGCCGCATCCGCGCCAGCGCATCCGGCCCCGGCACCGGCTTGCCCGCATCCACCTCCGGCCGCACCAGCACGAACTGCTCCTCGAAGAGCGCCACCTCCGCCAACCCCGGCTCCGACACCGGCAGCGCCACCACCGCCGCATCGAGCCGCCCGTCATGCAGCTCCTCGAGCAACCGCTCCGTCAAGGTCTCGCGAATATGGATGTCGATCTCGTCATGGCTTCGGCTCAGCCCCGCCACCACGCGCGGCAACAGGTAAGGCGCGATGGTGGGAATCACCCCCAGCCGCAGCCGCCCCGACAGCCGCTCGCCCTGTGCCCGCGCCAGATCGCCCAGCTCGTCCACCTCCCGCAGGATGCGCCGCACGCGGGTGGCGAATTCCTCGCCCAGCGCCGTCAGCCGCACCTTCCGCGCCGTCCGTTCGAAAAGCGCCGCGCCAAGCTCCGTCTCCAGCTCGCGGATCTGGACAGAGAGCGCCGGTTGCGAGATGGAGGAGGCCGCCGCCGCCCGCCCGAAATGCGCATGGCGCGCGAGCGCCTCGAAGTAGCGGAGCTGCCGGAGCGAGATGTTTTTCATAAGAAAAAATTATCGCATCAATCCGAAATTTCAACTTAAACCAATTGCGCTTCTTTGTTAGAACGATTCCAGCAAACGGGGGGAGTCGGAGGCGCAAGGCCCGGGCAATCTGTTGCCTGTCGTCATTCAACTGACACGCGGCAATGCCTATCTCCCCTCTATGACACTGTCATGACCATCCGGGCCCGGCGCCGCACGGCTCCCTCGGCCCGAAACCACCAAAGGAGAACGATATGGACGGCAACGACATGAAGGCAGGCAAGTGCCCCGTGATGCACGGCGGCATGACCCATAGCGGCACCAGCGTCACCGACTGGTGGCCCAACGCGCTGAACCTCGACATTCTCCACCAGCACGACACCAAGACCAACCCGATGGGGCCGGATTTCGACTACCACGAAGAGCTGAAATCGCTCGACGCGGAGGCGCTGAAGAAAGACCTCACCGCGCTGATGACCGACAGCCAGGAGTGGTGGCCGGCAGACTGGGGCCATTACGGCGGCCTGATGATCCGCATGGCGTGGCACGCCGCCGGTTCCTACCGGCTCTCCGATGGCCGCGGCGGCGGCGGCACCGGCAACCAGCGCTTCGCCCCGCTCAACTCCTGGCCCGATAACGGCAACCTCGACAAGGCCCGCCGCCTGCTCTGGCCGATCAAGAAGAAATACGGCAACAAGATCTCCTGGGCCGATCTCTTCATCCTCGCCGGCAACGTCGCCTACGAGTCGATGGGCTTCAAGACCTTCGGCTTCTCCTTCGGCCGCGAGGATATCTGGCACCCCGAGAAAGATACCTACTGGGGCGCCGAGAAGGAGTGGCTCGCCCCCTCCGACAACCGCTACGAAGACGTGGGCAAGCCCGACACGATGGAGAACCCCCTCGCCGCCGTGCAGATGGGCCTGATCTACGTGAATCCCGAGGGCGTGAACGGCCAGCCCGACCCGATGAGAACCGCCGCGCAGGTGCGCGAAACCTTCGCCCGCATGGCCATGAACGACGAGGAAACCGCGGCCCTCACCGCCGGCGGCCACACCGTCGGCAAGGCCCACGGCAA
>JAVKDQ010000103.1:0-28064 GCA_040222155.1 Roseovarius sp. | reverse complement strand
TACCCCTGCCTCGCGTTCGAGCCATGCCCTGAGCCGCGCGCCGTCGGGCGGGTCGAGCCGGAGCGCCGTCACCGCCCGGCTGCGATGGGCCGGATCGGCCACGTTGAGCCGCAGCCCGCCTTCCGCGCCCCAAGCCTCCGCCGCCGCCCAGACCGCGCGCGCGAGCCTGTCGTGCCGCGCCCAGACAGCCTCGACCCCTTCGGCAAGGATCATGTCGAGCGCCGCGCGCAGGCCGTAGAGGTGATGGGTGGGCGCGGTGCCGCAGAAATACTGGTAGAAGGCCTCAGGTTCGGCCCGCGCGCGCCAGTCCCAGTAGCGCGACACGCGCTCGAGCCTTGCCCGCGCCGCCGCCGCGCGCTCGTTGAAGAAGACGAAGCCCAGCCCCGGCGGCACCATGAATCCCTTCTGGCTGGCCGCCACCGCCACGTCGGCGCCCCACGCATCCATCTCGAACCGGTCGCAGCCCATGGAGGCGATGCAATCGACCATCAGGAGTGCCGGATGCCCCGACGCATCGAGCGCGGCCCTGAGCGCCGCGATGTCGTTGAGCACGGTCGAGGAGGTATCCACATGGGTGGCGAGCACGGCCTTGATGCGGTGCGCCCCGTCGGCCCGCAGTGCCTCTTCCACCCGGCCCGGATCGAGCGGCACACTGCGGCCGAAATCGATGAGGTCCACCTCCAGCCCGAGATCGGTGGCAATCTCCGCCCAGCCGTAACCGAACCGGCCCGTGGCGGGCACGAGCACCCGCTCGCCCGGCGCCAGCGTGTTCGCCAGCGCCGCCTCCCATACCGCGTGGCCGTTGCCGATATAGATGGTCGCGTGATGCTCGGTGCGGGCCACGCGGCGGAGGTCGGGGATGAGCCCCGCCGTCATGTCCACCACCTCGCCCTCGTATATGTTGGGCGCGGCCCGGTGCATCGCCCGCAGCACCGCGTCGGGCACCACGGAGGGGCCCGGAATTGCCCGGTAGGGCCGCCCGCCCGCGCCGCCTGTAACCTTCTCAGCCTCACTCATAAGCTCGTATCCTCGCCAGAAACAGGCGCGCACTCTACCCGCCGCGCGGGCAGCGTCAATCTCCCCTGCACGGCGTGCCATCCGCTTGTCATGCCGGCCGCAACCGCCTAAGTGAAACCGGCCCTGATCCGGCGCAGGCATGGAGCGCGAAGATGACCCTTTTCAAACGCATATCCGCATGGGAGCGGAACCTGCGCGCGCATTACAATACCGATCTTTCGACCCCGGAAAACCGCCGCCGCGCGCATATATACAACCTCTGGTTCGACCATGCCGTGCTGCGCAAGGTCTGGACGAATTTCTTCGAGGTGGCACCCGGCGTCTACCGATCGAACCAGCCGACGCATGAACGCTTCGTGAAGCTCAAAGCCATGGGCATCAAATCGGTGCTCAACCTGCGCGGCGCGGGCGGGGCGGCGCATTACCTGGTGGAGGCCGAAAGCTGCCGCGAACTGGGCCTCACGCTGGTCGATGTCACCTTTCACGCCCGCCATGCCGCGCCCGCAGAGGATATTCTCAAGGTCATCGAGGCCTTCCGCACGATCGAGAAGCCCTTCGTGATGCATTGCAAATCTGGCGCCGACCGGGCGGGCTTCGCCTCGGCCATCTACCTGCTGGTGATCGAGGGCCGCCCCTTGGCGGAGGCGCGCCGGATGCTCTCGGCGAAATACATCCATTTCAAATGGACGAAGACGGGCGTGCTGGATTACATCCTCGATCTCTACGAGGCGCGCAACGCCCGTGAGCCCATCAGCTTCGAGGATTGGGTGAAGACGGAATACGATTTCATGGCGATCCAGAAGCAGTTCAACGAGACGAAGAAGCCGATCTTCTGAGCACGGCTCAGTAGCGGCGCGCGAGCCGCGCCGGATCGGCACCGAGAAGGTAGCGCAGCAGCCGCAGGAGGTTGCCCGCGCCGCGCCGCAGCCAGCCTTCGCGCTCGTAGCGCGCCGCGGAGGTGGCGACACGGAGCGGCAGGCAGACCAGACTGCGCCCAAGCTTGCGCGCCATCGCCACGTCTTCCATCAGGGGAATGTCATCGTATCCGCCTGTCGCCCTGTAGTCGCTCGCGGAAATAAGCAACGCCTGATCACCGTAAGGCAGGTGGAAGAGCCTGGTGCGCAGGTTCGCCCAGCCCGCCACGAGGCGCGGCGCGAGCCCCCGGGCATCGAAGCGCAGGCGGAAGCAGGCCGGATTCCCGGTTGCGAGATGCGCCAGAACGGCCCCCGCCCAGCCCTCCGGCAGAACCGTGTCGGCATGGAGGAAGAGCAGCCATTCGCCCTGTGCCGCCTCGGCCCCCCGCCTGAGCTGCCCCCCGCGCGAGGCCGCGCCGCGCAGGACGACCGCGCCAGACATCTCCGCGATTTCAAGGGTGTCGTCGGTAGAGCCGCCATCCGAGATCACCAGTTCCCGGATGAGCCCTGCCTGCAACCCCTCGGTGAGCGCGGGCAGACTCCGCGCGAGCGCGGGCCCGGCATCGAGGGTCGGCATCACCACCGAAAGTTTCGCGCGCATGGTCCCCCCTGTTGTGGCCCGCCCAACTCTCTATATTAGGCGGAAGAGACAGGCGAGAGGGCACATGGCACGGAAGGTTTTCGAGATCACCGGCAGCGAGGCCGAGCACTTCCTGCAAGGGTTGATCACCAATGACATCACCAAGATGGGCGACGGGCTGCTCTACGCCGCCCTGCTCACGCCGCAGGGGAAATACATCGCGGATTTCTTTCTCTTCCGGCATGGCGCAGCGATCTGCCTCGATGTGGAGGCCAAGCTTGCCGACGATCTGGTGAAGCGACTTTCGATGTACAAGCTCCGCGCCGATGTGGCGATTTCACCCAGCGATCTGAAGGTGTTCCGCGGCACGGGCCCGGCGCGCGACAGCGCGCTGGACGACCCGCGCCACCCGGCACTCGGCTGGCGGCTCTACGGCGCCGAAGAGGGCACGGACGGCACCGATTTCGATGCGATCCGGGTGGAGCACTGCATTCCCGAGAGCGGCACGGAGCTCAACGCCGACACCTTCATCCTCGAGGCCGGGTTCGACAGGTTGAACGGCGTCGATTTCCGCAAGGGCTGCTATGTGGGGCAAGAAGTGACGGCGCGGATGAAGCACAAGACCGAGCTGCGCAAGGGTTTTGGCACCGTTCGTGTGGAGGGCATGGCGGACCCCGGCACCGAGATCACCGCCGAGGGCAAGCCCGCCGGGCGGCTCTTTACCCGCGCGGGAGACCGCGCCATCGCCTACCTGCGCTTCGACCGAGCCGAGGGAGAGATGGAAGCGGGCAGCGCGAGGCTGCATCGCGTGTAACGTAACGTCACCGGGCGCCGAGCAAGCACCGGCCTGCCCCCTGCGGCGCTTTGGCGCGGTCTTGTCATCGGGCCGGTCGCAACCGGCCCGGAAGCCCCTCAGGCGCGCTCGGCGTATTCCATGGTTTCGGTGTTCACCACGATGTCTTCATCGGGGCCCACGAAGGGCGGCACCATCACCTTGACGCCATTGTCGAGCACGGCCGGCTTGAAGCTGTTGGCCGCCGTCTGGCCCTTCACCACCGGCTCGGTTTCGGCCACCTTGCACACCACCTTCTGCGGCAGCGTGGCGTTGAGCGCCTCGTTCTCGTAGAATTCCACGGTGATCGTCATGCCATCCTGCAGGAAGGGGCGGCGCTCGCCCAGAAGCTCTGCGGGCAGTTCGATCTGCTCGTAAGTCTCTGAATCCATGAAGATAAGCATCCCCTCGCTCTCATAGAGGAACTGCTGATCCTTCTGCTCGAGGCGCACGCGCTCGACCTTGTCGGCGCTGCGGAAGCGCTCGTTGAGCTTGGAGCCGTTGCGCAGGTTGCGCATCTCGACCTGTGCGAAGGCGCCGCCCTTGCCGGGCTTCACATGCTCCACCTTCACAGCGCTCCAGAGGCCGCCATTATGCTCCAGAACATTGCCGGGGCGGATCTCGTTTCCATTGATCTTGGGCATTGGGCTAATCCGTGACAAAAGGTTGATCATATTTTGGTCAACCCTATATCTGGCCCTGATGCGGGGAGCAAGACGACGAGATATCGTGCTGCAGGTGCAGAAGCTATGCAAAGAGCGCAAAAGAGCTATGCAGTTCTGGGGTATCCGAATCGATCAAGTTCCGCCATAACCATCGCTACGCCAAAAACACAAGAGCAATAAAAGCAAGGACGAATCATGAAGGATTTCGTTGATGGCGCGGCCTTCAATGCTGAACAAGGCAACCGTGCGCGCAAACTTTTCGCGGCCGTCGTACTGGCCGCTCTGGACGATGCCATTTCTGACGACAAGAAATACGGCAACGGTCCGGAACAGATCGCCCGCTGGGCACGCTCCCGCGATGGGCGCGAGGTGCTGTCCTGCGCCGGGATCGACCCGAACGAGCGCGTCGTGACCGGGCTGATGGAGTTCGTCTCCAAGGGCGTGCGCACCTCCGTGGCTCTCTCCCGCGAGGAGAGCGAGCGCCGCAATGCCGCCGCACTGGCCGCGATGGAAGAGGCCGCCTGAGCGCTCTTCCTGCCAAATCTGAAGAAACGCCCTGCCCTCTCCGGCGGGGCTTTTTCTTTGATCCCGCGCTTTACGCGGCGTAAGCCAAGCCGCAGAGCCGACGGGGGAGAGCGGGCATGGCAAAGGCGATCATGATCCAGGGCACGGGCTCGAACGTGGGCAAGTCGCTCCTCGTCGCGGGGCTTGCGCGCGCCTTTGCCCTGCGCGGCCTGAGTGTGGCGCCCTTCAAGCCGCAGAACCTCTCCAACAACGCCGCCGTCACCGAGGATGGTGGCGAGATCGGCCGGGCGCAGGCACTGCAGGCGATGGCAGCGCGCCGCGCGCCACATACCGACATGAACCCGGTTCTGCTCAAGCCCGAGGCCGATGCGGGTGTGCAGGTGATCGTTCAGGGCCAGCGGCTGGACAGGCGCGACAGCCGCGATACCGCCACCTTGCGGCCAAGGCTGCAGCACGCCCAGATCGAGAGCTTCGGGCGCCTCGCCGCGCAGGCCGATCTGGTGCTGGTGGAGGGCGCGGGCAGCCCCGCAGAGATCAACCTCAGGGCGCGCGACATCGCCAACATGGGCTTCGCCGAGGCAGCGAGCCTTCCGGTGGTGTTGCTGGGCGATATCGAGATGGGCGGCGTCATCGCGCAGATCGTGGGCACGAAGGCGGTGCTGTCGCCAGGCGATGCGGCACGCATCAAGGCCTTTGCCATCAACAAGTTCCACGGCGACGCGCGGCTATTCGACAGCGGTCTGGAAGCGATCGTCGCACTTACGGGCTGGCCATCGCTCGGAGTGGTTCCCTGGTTCGACGAAGCCTGGCGGCTGCCGGCGGAAGACGTGATGGACCTGCGCGAAAGCCCCCATGCGCCTGACACCACGGGCGCCCCAAGAGGCCCTCTGAAGATCGCCGTGCCGCACCTGCCCTCGATCGCAAACTTCGACGATCTCGACCCGCTCTCGGCCGAGCCGGGCGTTCGCGTGGAGATCGTGGGGCCGGGCCGCCCCCTGCCTGGCGATGCGGCCCTGGTGCTCCTGCCCGGCAGCAAGGCCACCATCGCCGACCTGGCCGCGTTCCGCGCGGAAGGCTGGGAGATCGACCTCGCCGCGCATCTCCGGCGCAGCGGGCATGTGCTGGGCATATGCGGCGGCTACCAGATGCTGGGCCGCACCATCGCCGACCCCGCCGGATTGGAAGGCGCGGCGACGCAGGTGGCGGGGCTGGGCCATCTGGATGTCGATACGGTCATGCGACCGGAGAAACACCTCGCGCGAAGGAAGGCCCTGCACATCGCCTCGGGCGAGACGGTCGAGGGCTACGAGATCCATATGGGTGTCACCACCGGCCCGGACACGGCCCATGCCTGGCTCGACATCGAAGGACGGCCCGAGGGGGCGGCGAGCGCCGATGGCCGGGTGCGCGGCTGTTACCTGCACGGGATGTTCACGTCAGACAGGTTCCGCGCGCGCTACCTTGCAGAGCTGGGGGCGGCGTCGAGCCTTCGCTACGGCGCAACTGTCGAGGCCACGCTCGACGCGCTCGCAGCGCATCTGGAGGCCCATCTCGATCTCGACAGGCTGCTCGCCTTGGCGGAAGAAGTTCGGACGGCGGGCTAATCCATCCCCTGCCCGAGCAGAGCCCGGTTGATCTCGCGGCGCACGAGCTTGCGCACGTTGCGGGTGATGCGCTCGCCAAGGGCGCCTTGAAGTTCCTGCCGGACGATCTCGCTCACCATGTCGCGCAGCGCCTCTTCTTCGAGCACGGCATCCTCGTCGAACCAGTCGCTTCTTGTCCGGGCCGCGGCCTCGCCTTCGGCCGGGGTCGCTTCGTCTTGCCCCGCCTCCGGGTTGGTGCTTTCGGCCCGCGTCTCCGGTTCGTGCTCTTCCTGGTCGCTCTCATCGAGCTCCGCCCATGGCAAAGGGCTCACCGGATCTTGGGCGGCGTTGTCGTCTTCGGCGTTCCCGTCGGGCTCCCACGCCCCTTCCTGGCTCGCCACGGCCTTCTCGACCCCGGCGATCCGGGCAGCGAGGTCGTCGAGGTCGAGCGCCTCTGCCTCGTTTTCCAGCGGCTCGGCGGCCTCTCCGGCGTGCATCTCTGCGGTGTCCGGCTCAACCGGTTCGGCCTCGTCTTCCGCGAAAAAGGCATTCTCGGCGAAATGCGCCTCCGCCAAGTCTTCTCCCGCGTCTTCATCGGAGTCATCCGTGCCGATCCCGTTTGCGAGGTCGCTGGCCTCCGCGGGCTGCGGCCCATCCGCATCCATGCGCCGGCGCGTCAGGAATTCGGGCACCTCGAGCGGTTCGGTCGACGGGTCTTCCAGCACGTCTTCCCGCGCCTCGTCGCTTATCTCGTCACTGTCGATGTCGTCGAACGCGCCGGTCTCAGCATCCTCGACGATCTCGGCATCCTCGATATCGCCGTAAAGATCATCCTCCAGCGTGGAGGCTGCACTTTCAGGCGCGTCCTCGTCGAAAGTCTCTTCGATGGCCTCGGCGAGGGTCTCTTCCAGCAGAGCATCGTCGAGCGGCTCGGCGGTGTCGGCGTCTTGTGCGGCCACGAAGGCGGCGCGCGGAGAGCTGTCTACCCGTTGGGCGGGGGTCAGAACGAGCTTGTCTTCCCGGGCAGCACGATTCACCGTGAAAGACGCCTCCGTGGGCGCCTCGTCGGGCCTTGCATCATCGTCGCGCGCCCGTTCCTCGGACGACACCAGACGACGGATGGACGAAAGAACGTCCTCGATTTCGACATTCTTGACCGGGTCAGACATGTTCTTGCACCACTCTTGCCTCGCGTCAGTGTACCGCCGCGCGCCTTTTCGCACAATAACTTAGGGCGAAATCTACTTTTTCCCGAGCGCCTCAAGCACACGCTCGAGCTTCTGCCCCTGCGGGCTGATCGGCACGGGCGCGTCTTTCACGAGGTCGTAATAGGCTGCGGGGTCGTAGATCTGCACATTGAGCTTGAGGTCTTTCGCGGTGAGCTCCCCGATGGAAGACAGCACGGCATAGGCGGCGATATACACATCCGCCTCCGCAGAAATCGCCGTGGCCTGCGCATCGAGCAGCTCCTGTTCGGCATCGAGCACGTCGAGCGTGGTACGCGCGCCGAGCGAGGCCTCCTCGCGCACGCCGCGGAACGCCACCCGCGCGGCGCGCACCTGCTCCTGCCCCGCCTGACGGCTGGCATTGGCCGCGCGCAGGATCGCGTAGGCGTTGCCCACATCCTGCACCACGCGATGACGCACCACGTGCAACTGCCCGCGCAGCGAATCGGCCCGCGCCATCGCCTGCCGTGCGGCCGAGCTCAGGAGCCCGCCTTGATAGATCGGCCCGGACATGGTGATGCCGAAGCTGCCGGTGCGCGAATAGTCGCTGTTGTCGATCTCTTCGCCGGCCTGAATGCCCGCGGTGAACCCGATGCGCGGCTTCATGGCGGCCTCGGCGGCCTCGACCGTGAAATCAGCGGCGGCCACATCATAGCGGGCCCTGAGCATATCGGGATGCTTGCGCATCGCGATGTTCTTGGCGCCCTCCACATCGCCCGAGAGGCGCGGCAAGGTGCGCGGCGGCTGCAGATTGTTCGGTTTGTGCCCGGTCGCCGCGCGATACTCCTCGATGGATTGCAGCAGCGCCCCCTGCGCCGAGGCAAGCCCCGCTTCCGCAGAAGCAAGCCGGGCCTCGGCAAGGGCCACATCTGTCCGCGTGACCTCGCCCACTTCGAACCGGTCCTTCGCGGCGCGCAATTCCTGCCGCAGAAGGCGGAGGTTGTTCTGCCGCACCGCCACCAGCTCGCTGTCGCGGCGCACGCCCATATGAGCGGAGACAGCGCGCAAGAGCACCTGCTGCTCGATGCTGCGCAACGCCTCGCGAGTCGCCAGCACGGTTTCGCGCGCCGCAGCGATCCGCAATTGCGTGCGGCCGAAATCGTATAGCAGAAGGTCGAGCGACAGCCCGATGGTGAGATCGTTCGAGGCGATGCCGCGCGAGGCGCCGTTGGTTTGCGTCTTCCCGAAGGTGCGCGACACTTCGCTCGTGTAGTTGATGATCGGGCGCAGTTCCGAGACGATCTGGGCCACGTCCTCGTCGGCGGCTCGCAGCAGCGCCCGGTTCTGTTCGAGCAGGCCACTGTGCTCGTAGGCGTTCACCAGCGTCTGGGCGAGCGATTGGGCGCGTAGTTCGCCGGCCGGCGCGAGGCCCAGCACGGCCGCGACGATCCCGGTCAGCACTCCCCTTCTCAGGCCATTCGGCATGTTCTTTCTCCCTGCTCCGTCTGGCCCATCCGCCCCGCGTCGTGACCTGGTGACTCTGAATTTACAATGTAAACGCAGTGTGACGTTCAAACCCCGGCAGCACCGGCGCGCCCGCGTTGAACGCAAAGCGCCAGGTGATCTCGCCGTCGATCCTGTATCCGATCCGGACCGTGCCCAGCGAACCATCCATGAAAAGGCAGGCAATGCGCCCGCCCTCCTTCACCTGCGCGGCCAGCGCCTCGGGCAGATGCGCCACCGCACCCTCGATCACGATCACGTCGAAAGGCCCATGCTCGGGCGCGCCCTCGTTCAGCGGACCTTCATGCAGGATCACGTTGTCGGCGCCATGCTCGATGAGCAGCGACGCGGCCTCGCGCGCCATTGCCGGATCATCCTCGAGCGCCACCACGGCCTCGGCCATATGCGCGATCACCGCCGAGGAATAGCCCATCGCGGAGCCCACATCGAGCACCAGCTCGTCACCCTGAATATCGAGCGCATCCAGCATCTTGGCCAGCGTCCTCGGCTCGAGGATCACGCGGCTTCCACCCAGATCGAGGTTTTCGCCCATATAGGCGGCCTCGCGCAGCTGCGCGGGCACGAAGGCTTCGCGGGGCACCGAAAGCATCGCGTTGATGATCGGGAATTTCGTCACGTCGGACGGCCTCACCTGGGTGTCCACCATCATCGTCCGGCGCGCGGCGTAGTCGGTCATGCACTAAACTCGTCTGTTCAATGATCGTTGCCCACCGTTCTGCCACATCTGCCCCGGCCCGACAACGCCAAAGGGCGTGACGGGAAAGCGCATGCGCCCGCGCGAAGCCGGGCTGCCTGCTTTCAGATCAGGAGGCGCCGGGGGTCGGCGATGAGCCTGCAGAGAAAGGCCATGAACCGCGCCGCGTCGGCGCCGTTGATCACCCGGTGATCGTAGCTCAGATCGAGCGGGGCCATGGGCACGGGGCGCGGGGTGTCGCCCTCCCAGACGGTCACGGTTTCGGTGCGGGTGATCCCGAGAATCGCCAGTTCGGGCGGGTTGACGATGGGAGAGAAGCCGATGCCCCCGATACCGCCCAGATTGGAGATGGTCATCGAGGCGCCGCCCATCTCGTCGGGCCGGATCTTGCGCGATTGCGCCCGCGCGGCCAGATCGGCGATCTCGCTCGAAATCTGCCAGAGCCCCTTGCGGTCGGCATCGCGGATCACCGGCACCATGAGCCCGTGCTCGGTATCCACGGCGATGCCGACATGCACGTAATCCTTAAGGATCAGCGTTTCGCCATAGGGGCTCAGCGAGGCGTTGAAGCGCGGAAACTCCCGCAGCGCCCGCGCCAACGCCTTGACGTGAAAGGCCAGCGCCGTGAGCCGCAGCCCGCGCGCCTGCGCTTCCGGCTTCAACCGGGCGCGGAAGGCCTCCACCGCCCTCAGATCGGCGCGGGCGTGGTGGGTAACGGCGGGGATGAGCGCCTGTGCCGCTGCAAGGTTGCGCGCGGCCACCTGCGCGAAGCGGCTCATCGGCTCCTCGCGCACCGGGCCGTATTGGCCATGGTCCACGTTCCAGTAGCCAGTGTCGCCCGCGGGGGCGCCACCCGCCTGCGCCCTGTCGTCGGCCAGATCGTCCAGCGTGAGGCTGTCGCGGCCAAGCTCGGCGGCGCGTTTCTCGATGTCGATCCCCTTTTCCAGCGCGCGCTTGCGCACCGAAGGGCTTGCGATCACGTCTGCCATGCGCGCCTCCTTCACCAACTGGCCGAGATATATTGGGTTTCCATGAACTCGAGCATCCCCTCATGCCCGCCCTCTCTGCCAAGGCCCGATTGCTTGGTGCCACCGAAGGGGGCGGCCGGGTCGCTCACGAGGCCACGGTTCAGGCCTACCATCCCGTAATCGAGCCGCTCGCAGACCTGCAGCGCGCGCTTGAAATCGCCCGAAAACACATAGGCAACAAGGCCATACTCGGTGTCGTTTGCGCGGCGGATCACCTCGTCCTCATCCTTGAAGGTCTGGATCGCGGCGACCGGACCGAAGATCTCGTCATGCACGCAGGCCGCATCCTCGGTGACGCCGGAAAGCACAGTGGGCGGGTAGAAATATCCCTTGCCGCCCGGTGCCTCGCCACCGCATTCCACCTTCGCGCCCTTGGCCACTGCATCGGCGACGAATTCCGCCACCTTGTCGCGCGTCTCGGCATTCACAAGCGGGCCCACATCCACCGAAGCGTCGGTGCCATCGCCTAGTTTCAAAGCGCTCATCGCCTCGGTCAGGCGGCGGGTAAACTCCGGCGCCGCGTTCTCCTCGACGTAAATCCGGTTCGCGGCGGTGCAGGCCTCGCCGAGGTTGCGCATCTTGGCCAGCATCGTGCCCTCGATCGCCACATCCATGTCGGCGTCCCCGAAGACGATGCAGGGCGCGTTGCCGCCCAGTTCCATCGCCGGTTTAAGCACCTGATCGGCAGCGGAGCGCAAGAGCTTGCGGCCCACGCCGGTGGAGCCGGTGAAGCTGACGACCCGCACACGCGGATCGTGCAGCATGTGATCGACGAGCGCGCCGGTGCGCTTCGAGGGTAGCACGTTCACCAGGCCCGGCGGCACGCCCGCCTCTTCCAGCAGGGGCATCAGCGCCAGCATGGTGAGCGGCGTCTCGGAGGCGGGCTTGATGATCACCCCGCAGCCCGCCGCCAGCGCAGGCGCAATTTTGCGGGTCCCCATCGCGGCAGGGTAATTCCACGGTGTGACCAGCACGGCGAGCCCGGCAGGCTTGTGCTGCACCATTATCCGGGCACCGGAGGCCGGCGCATGGGTAATGAGCCCGTCGGCGCGCACCGCTTCCTCGGCGAACCAGCGGAAGAACTCGGCGGCATAGGTGGCCTCGCCCTTGGCATCCACGCCCGCCTTGCCGTTCTCCAGCGTGATCAGGTTGGCGAAATGATCGAGCCTCGCGGTCATCAGTTCCCAGGCCTTGCGCAGCACCTCCGAGCGCGCGCGGGGCGTGCGGGCGGCCCATTCGGCCATTGCGCGCTCCGCGGCATCGAGCGCGGCATCCGCATCGGCAATCTCGGCAGAAGCGACGGAGGCCAACGCCTCTTCGGTCGCAGGATTGATGACATCGAAACGTGTGCCTTCGGCACCCGGGCGCCATTGGCCGTTTATGTAGAGATCAGTATAGTCCATGAAAGGCTCTCCAGATCGGTCAGAGGAGTTGGCGCAGCGGGTCTTCGAGCCGCGCGGCAAATCCGGTGAGGAGCGAGATCGCGGCAGCTTCCGAGAGTTGCGCCGCGGTGAAATCGAGCGTGATGGTCAGCGTTTCGCCCTCGGCCATCACGGTGAGCGCCGGGCAGTCGGGCGCGCCGAGGCGCAACCCGGTGATGCGGCTCGCGGTCAGGTCGCGCAGGCGCAGGCTCGGAGCGCCTTCCGGCTCAACCGACTCCAGTGCCGAAATCGGCGCGAGGTCGGCATCGATGACAGCGTGCGACGCGCCGCGCGCGGCAGAGACCTCAACAGCGAGCGGCCCCTCGGCCCCGGTAGCCTCTCGCAACGCGGCGCAGGCAAAAGCGGCCCAGAGCGCGTCTTGTGCGAGCGGCGCACTGCCTTCCGCCTCGGCCCAGTGCAGAAAGGCCGCCTGCTCGGCGCCTTGGGCTGTCGCGGTAAGCTGAAGCGCCGCGCCACTCGCCGCAGCTTGCGCCTGTGGATCAGGCAGGGATTTGAGGGTTTCTATGTCCTTCGCATGATAAGGCTGTGGATAACCAGCCTCTGCAAGCCTTGAAAGATCAAGCCCTTGTTCCAGCGCCAGCCGTCGCGCTTTGGGCGAAGCGAGGATGCGGCCCGCTTGCGCAGGCGCGGGTTGCGGCGCGCGGGTGGCGGGCTCTTCGGAACGCGTTTGTGCCGGTTTTGGCGCGGCTTCCGCCTTCTCCGCAGGTGCAGGAGCAGCAGCCTTAGGCGCCTCCCCAGCACTGCGCGACACCGTCTTGTCCGGAGCCTCGGCAGTGAGAATGGCGATCACCTGCCCCACCGGCACCTCCTCGCCCGGCTGTGCAAGTTGCGCGGCGAGATAACCGCTGGCACCGGCGGGCACCTCCGCAGTGCTCTTGTCCGTCTCGACCTCGAAGAGGATGTCATCCTCGCCCACCGCGTCGCCAAGCTCCTTGAGCCAGCCCACCAGAAGCCCGGTATCCTGCGCCATGCCGAGCGTGGGCATGATCACGCCGTGGCCTTCTGGCAGATCGTCGCTCTCGCTCTCCGGCGCGGAAGGCGGGGCGGGCGCAGCCTCGCCTGCATCTCCCGAGCCTTCTGCCGTGTCGCTGATCCGGGCGATGACCTGCCCCACGGGCACGTCGGATCCGGCCTCTGCGGCCACGTCGGTGAGATAGCCCGCGCCCTGCGCCTCCACCTCCATCGTGGCCTTGTCGGTTTCCACCTCGAACAGCACGTCGCCCTCGGCCACCGCCTCGCCCGGGCTCTTGTGCCAGGCGACGATGTGGCCGGTATCCTGCGCCATGCCGAGCGCGGGCATGATGACGTCAAGCGGCATGAATGAGCTCCCCGGCCACCAGCTTGCGGGCCTTCTCCACCACGGCTTCGGGGCTTGGCACGGTGATGTCCTCGAGCGCGGGGCTGAAGGGCACCGGCACATCCATCGCGCCCATCCGCAGCACCGGCGCGTCGAGATGATAAAAGGCCTTCTCGTTGATCCGCCCGGCGATCTCGCCGGTGATGCCGTAGCTCTGGTGGCCCTCGTCCACCACGATCACGCGCGAGGTCTTGCGGGCGGAGGCCAGCAGCGTCGCCTCGTCGAGCGGCACCAGCGTGCGCGGGTCGATCACCTCGGCCGAGATGCCCTCGCCCGCCAGCGTCTCCGCCGCCTTCTGGCACACCTGCACCATCGAGGAAGTGCCGATGAGCGTGATGTCGGAGCCCTCCCGCAGCACCTCCGCCTTGCCGAAGGGGATGAGATACTCCTCCTCCGGCACCGGGGCCTTGTCATTGTACATCAGCTTGTCTTCGAAGATGACAACCGGGTTGTCGTCGCGAATGGCGGTTTTCATCAGCCCCTTGGCCTCATAGGCCGAGGAGGGCATCGCCACCTTCACGCCCGGAATATGCGCGACGAGCGCGTGCAAAGACTGGCTGTGCTGCGCCGCCGAGCGCCGCGTGGCGCCGAGATTGGTGCGCAGCACCATCGGCACCTTCAGCTTGCCGCCCGACATGTAATGCTGCTTGGCGGCCTGATTGCAGAGCTGATCCATCACCAGGTAGAGAAAATCGCCGAACATCAGGTCAACCACGGGGCGGGTGCCGGTCATGGCGGCGCCCACGGCGATGCCCACGAAGCCCGGCTCGGCGATGGGCGTGTCGACCACGCGGGAGGTGCCGAATTCCTCCACCAGCCCGCTCAGAACCTTGAAGGGCGTGCCGGCCTCGGCCACGTCCTCGCCCATGATGAACACGGTCTCGTCGCGGCGCATCTCCTCGGCCAATGCCTCGTTGACCGCTTGGGACAGGGTGATTTCTCGCATGATGATCCTTCCTCAGGCGGTGGCGTGCTTGATGTCGGTGAACACGTGCATGTCCACTTCGGAGACGTCTGGGTAAGGCGCGGCCTCGGCATAGGCGACAGCGTCGGCGGCGTCGGTCTTGATCTCCGCGTTCATCGCCTCGATCTCGTCCTCGCTGGCGATGCCCTGCTCCACCAGCCATGCCCGGAAGCGGATGATCGGGTCGCGGTTCTGCTTCCAGTCCTGCTCCTCGTCCTTGGAGCGATAATATTCTCGGTTGATGTCGCCCACGTGGTGGCCGTGATAGCGGTAGGTCATCAGTTCCATGAAGAACGGCCCCTCGCCCTTGCGGCAGCGCTCGACGAGCTTTTGCGTGAGTTCGTTGACCGCGAGCACGTCCTGCCCATCCACCTGGTGCGCCTCGATCCCGAAGGCCTCGGCGCGGGCGGTGATGGAGCCAGCGGCGATCTCGTCGGTGCGAGTGTATTCCGAATAGCCGTTGTTCTCGCAGGCATAGATCACCGGCAGCTTCCAGAGCGCGGCCATGTTCATCACCTCGTACCAGAGCCCCTGCGCGGTGGCACCATCGCCGAAGAAGCACACGGTAACATCCTGTTTTCCGAGCAGTTTCGCGGTGAAAGCCGAGCCGGTAGCGATGCCCATCGAGCCGCCCACGATGGCATTGGCGCCAAGGTTGCCGTTCGACTGGTCGGCGATGTGCATCGAGCCGCCCTTGCCCCGGCAATAGCCCTCCTCCTTGCCAAGAAGCTCGCAGAACATCTCCTTGAACGCCGCGCCCTTGGCCACGCAATGGCCGTGGCCGCGATGGGTGGAGGTGATCTTGTCGTCGGGCGTGAGCGCCTCGCAGATGCCCACGGCCACCGCCTCCTCGCCGGAATACATATGCGTGAGCCCCGGCATCTTGGCGGAGAGATAAAGCTGGTTGGCGTTGTCCTCGAAGGTGCGGATGCGCACCATCTGGCGATACATGCGCAGGTAGTCTTCTGTGTTGGTCTTGGGCTTGGCCATGATGTCCTCGTGCGAGAGGTGGGTTGGAAACCCACCCTACGCGCCGGGCGTAGGGTGGGGCTTCGACCCACCTGTCAGTACCGGTTGGCGATGGGCAGGTCTTCGGCGGGGAAGAGCGAGATCACCTCGACGCCGGTATCGGTGACGACGACCTCTTCCTCGATCCGCGCGGCGGAATAGCCATCGGCGGCGGGGCAGTAGGTTTCAAGCGCGAAGACCATGCCCGTCTTGATCTCCATCGGGTGATCGAGCGAGACGGCGCGGGAGATGATGGGACGCTCGTGCAGCGCGAGCCCCAGCCCGTGGCCGAATTGCAGGCCGAAGGCGGCGTCCTCGGAGGGGAAGCCGAATTCCTCGGCCTTGGGCCAGACGGCGGCGACCTTGTCGGTGGTCACGCCGGGCTTGATCATCTCGATCGAGGCGTCGATCCATTCGCGGGCCTTCACATAGGCGTCGTTCTGCGCGGGCGTGGCGCGGCCGATGTTGAAGGTGCGGTAATAACAGGTGCGATAGCCCTGATATGATTGAAGAATATCGAAGAACGCCTGGTCGCCGGGGCGGAAGTAGCGATCGGTGAAATTATGCGGATGGGGGTTGCAGCGCTCGCCGGAAATGGCGTTGATCGCCTCCACGTCGTCGGAGCCCATCTCGTAGAGCATCTTGTTGGAGAGGGCGACGATATCGTTCTCGCGGACGCCCGGCTTCAGCTCCTCGTAGATCATGTGATAGACCCCGTCGACCATGCTGGCGGCCTGGGTAAGTAGCTGAATTTCATCCCAATTCTTGATCTCGCGGGCGGCGAGCATGATCTGCTGGCCGTCGACCACCTTGATGCCCTCTTCCTGCAGCGCGTGGAACATGGCCGTCTCGGCGTAATCGACGCCGACGGGCATGTCGGCCATGCCGGCTTCCTTGATCAAGTGTGCGATTTGCTTGGCATATTTCCGCATCAGCCCGAATTCGGGCGGGATTGTCCCGCGCATTCCCACCACACCTGCAAGGCAGTGATCGGGCTCGAGCCAGTCGGCGTATTTCTGGTGGTGCACGGCGGCCGAGCCGAAGTCCCAGACGTAAGGGGAATCGTCGCCGGTGAGCAGGCAGAAGCGGCACATCTTGTCGCGCTCCCACTCGCCGATCTTGGTGGCGGAAACGTAGCGTATGTTGTTGACATCAAAGAGCAAAAGCGTGCCGGCGCCGCTTGCTGCGAGCGCTTCGCGGGTGCGGGCCAGGCGGTAGCGACGCAGGCGGTCGTGGTCGATCCGGCGCTCGAAATCCACGGAGGTGTGGCCCCATGCGGGGATGCGGCCTTCCCAGCGCCAGTTGGGCTCGAGATCCTGCGGGGTGAGCAGGTTGGGCTTGAGTGCGAGGTTCATGTGCGCCTCCTTCCAGGGGCTGTGAAACGGGTATTTGCCCGTGTCGGTATTACGTCGGTATTCCGTCGGTATCGCGTCGGTGCGGTGCGGGGACGGCGGGAGGCATGCCCCCGGCCACTCGCCGCGCGGGTCATTGCATGATCATGCCGCCGTCGATCATCAGGAGCTGGCCGGTCATGTAGTCGCTCTCGTTCGAGCAGAGGAAGGCGGCGGTGCCCTTCACGTCGTCGGGGGTGGAGAGCTGCCTCATCAGGATCATGGTCTGGGCGAGGTGGTCCATCGACTGACCCTCCTCCTCGAACATGCCGATCTCCACGAGATCCTTGTCGAGCTGTTCCCAGAGCTCGGTCTTGACCACGCCGGGGCCGTAGCCATTGACGGTGATCTTGTGCTCCCACAGCGCCTTGGCGCCGCCGATGATCATGGCGAGGGTGCAATACTTGGAGCAGGAATAGGGCACCACGTCGAGAAAGGCGGTGCGCGAGACGATGGAGCCCACGTTGACGATCTTGTAGGGGTGATCCTCCATCGGGCCCTGCTCGATCATCTTCTTGGCCGCTTCCTGCATCCCGAAGAGCTGGCCCTTGGCGTTGATGTTCATGATCATGTCCCAGTTTTCCTCGTCGATATCGAGGAACATCCGGGGCTTGTTCACGCCGGCATTCAGCAGCGCCACGTTGATCGAGCCGAATTCCTCGGCGGTGGCGTTGACGGCGGCGGTGTTGTCTTCGCGCTTGGTCACGTCGAGCTTGAGGGCGATGGCGCGGCCGCCATCGGCGGCGTTGATGCGGGAGGCGACCTCGTTCACACCATCGACATTCACATCGCCGAGGCAGACATTGGCGCCCTGCGCCGCGAAATACTCGGCATTGGCCGCGCCCATGCCCTGAGCCGCGCCGGTGATGAGAATGTTCTTGCCCTTAAGGCGGTTGGGGTCCATTGGCTTGCCTCCCTGTTCAAGTTCTAATCGTCTGGTCGGATGAGCGCGTCGGCCCGCGCCTGCGCCCGCCGCAAGGCGGAGCGGGGCGAGACGATGCCGCGCAGCATGTCGTGAAATTCTTCGCCGCAGGCCTGGATGATGCCGCAGATCTCGGGGATGGGCGGGCGCGGCCAGAATTGCAGCTCGTCGCGCCATGACATCCCGTCGACCGCCTCGAAGATGGGCGAGGTGCGCCGGATCTCGGGATCTGCGGCGACGGAATAGCGCGGATTGGTGCGGCTGCCGTTCTGCACGTAGAGCTTTTGCGCCGCCGGGGAGGTAAAGACGCAGAGCGCCTCGACCGCCGCCGCGCGCCGCTCGGGCGCGATGTTGGCGGGGATGCCCAGCATGTAGCCGCCCACCGGCGCCACCTGCTGCGCGCCGGGGCCCGCGGGATGCGGCAGGTAGCCGGTTTGCGTGGCCGCGGGCGAGGAGGGATCGAGCTCGTAATAGGGGGCGAGCAGCGTGTAGCCATAGGCCATGGCGACGGTGCCGGCGGCATAGGGGCGCACGCGCTCGTACCACGACATCGAGAGGATGTCGGGCGGCGAGTAGCTCAGAAGCTCCATGAGAAACTCGGCGGCCATGAGCCCGGCCTCGGTGTCGATCGTGGCGCGGTAGTCGCGGCGGGCGAGGCTCTCGGTGTCGAAGCCGCCCGCGATCTCCGGCAGGTCGAGCACGGGCTGGCCGAAATCGCCCATGGTCATCAGCACGGTATGGCCGAGCGCCGTGCCGCGCGCGGCGTTCCAGGCGATGCCGTGCTGGCCGCGCTGGGGCTGGTTGAAGATGCGGGCCGCATCGAGCAGCGCCTCGGTGGTGGCGGGGGGCTCGACCCCGGCCTCGGCGAAGAGATCGCGGCGGTAGAGCAGCAGCTCGGGCGTGGTTTGCGCGGGCACGCCATAGGCCTTGCCGCCCCAATGGGTGGCGCGCCAGCCGGCGGTGTGGAAATCGGCCGGGTCGAGCCGCTCGAGATCCATCGCCTCGGTGAGGGGCATCAGGATACCGCGCTCGGCGAATTCGCCCACCCAGGGCAGATCGACGGCGATGATGTCGTAGCGGCTGGCCTTGCGCTCGGCATTGCGGAGCGCCTCCTCGCGCAGCCGGTCGATGGAGAAGGCGCGCTGGTGGATCTGGGTGCCCACCGCCTGCTCGAACTGGCGCTTGAGGTTGTCCATCACCATGAAGGTGGGGTCGCCATGCACCAGCACGCGCAGGCCCCCCGCGAGCTTGAGCGGCTCGGGCAGCACCTGCAGCGGCGGGATGGACTGGGCCGCGAGGTAGGAGCCGCCGAAATAGTAATCCTCGGTGTCGGCGTTCTTCTCGATGCCGGCGAACTGCTCTTCGGCCAGCCGGCGGACGCGGCCGGAAAGCTGCATCCAGATCTCGATGAGCTTGTCGCTGGGATGCAGCGAGAAGCTCTTGCCGCTCTTGGTGCGGGGGCGCTGCTCGATATAGCCGCCCTCGATCATCTCGCGGATACGGCGGTTGGCGGTGGCGTAGGGCACGCCGCTGGCGTCGATCAGCGATGTGGGGGTGACGATCTTGGCGTCGAGATGGCCGCGGATGAGGTGCAGCGCCATGCGGAAGAAGGGGTTGGGGGTGAAGAGCTCGCTCGAATCCTCCATCTCGTCGCGCAGGCCCTCGAGGAAGGTCACGATCTGCAACAGCTCCGAGGCCGGGCGCGCAGGCCCGAGCTGGTCGGAAATATGTCCGCTCATCTTGTTCATCGGCTGATGCCGCCTCTCTCCTCCCTGCGGCGTTGACCCCCTTGGGGGCTCCTCCACCGCCGCTCGCCGCGCCGTTCCATCCGCACCTTGCGTTTTGTTCAGAATGGATTTTTTCGATTCGGCCATCGTCCGAGCCTCCCCAGATTGGTCAATTTGACTTCCGTCGCGTATGGCTGAATTATCCATAATGGACATCCTTGAATCCATGCTGGATATTTTTCGTGGCTGGACGCGCCGTGGAACCCGGCATCCTCAAGGGGATCGTTCGCCGCGAGGCGGGCGATGATTCTCCGTTCGGGAGGACGGCGGGAATCAGAAGAAAAACGGGACTTTCTGGGAGGAAATCCAATGAAGCTTGGAACAGCACTCGCCGCGACCACCGCGACAGCGGCGCTCACGCTCGCGGCCGCGGCATCCGCGGAGACCATGAAGATCGGCATCACGCAGAACAACGTGGGCGTCGACAGCTACCAGACGACATATGAGCAGGCCTTCATCGAGGCGGCCGAGGCCAATGACAACGTGGAGACCGTGGTGCTTGATGCCGGCGGCGACGTGGCCCGGCAGATCGCGCAGATGGAAGACCTGATCCAGCAGGAAGTGGACGCGATCATCATCTGGCCGACCAATGGCGAGGCGGTGATCCCGGCGGTGCGCAAGGCGCACAAGGCGGATATTCCGGTGATCGTGACCAATTCGAACATCGCCGAGCAGGGCTTCGATTTCGTGGCCTCCTTCTCGGGGCCCGACAACATCACGCAAGGCAACCGCGCCGCCGAGATCATGTGCGACCGGTTCAAGGCGCAGGGCATCGAGAACGAGGCGCGGATCGTGGAGATCACCGGGCAGCCGGGCTACACCACCGCCATCGAGCGCTCCGACGGCTTCCAGGAGCGGCTGCCGGAGGTGTGCCCCAACGTGACGCTGGTGGAGAGCCAGCCGGGCGACTGGAACCGCGAGAAATCGCAGAAGGTGATGGAAGCCTTCCTCGTGAAATACGACGATATCGACGGGGTCTACGCGGGCGACGACAACATGGGCGTGGGCGCATTGAACGCCGCCAAGGCCGCGGGCCGCGCGGATGACATCACCTTCGTGGGGGCCACCAACTTCTCGGTGGGCTACGAGGCGATGGGCCGCGGCGAATACTGGGGCTCGATCTACCAGTCGCCGGTGGATGACGCGGAAGCCGCGCTGCAGACGGCGATCGACGTGTTGAGCGGCAAGGATGTGCCCTTCCTCAACTACTTCGACACGCCGAAGATCACGCAGGAGAACATGGACGAGTACTCCAAGCCGGTCTTCTGATCGGCGCTCCCTGCGGCAGGGCGCACGAGCGCCCTGCCCTTTTATTCATGATTTCAACGATTTACCGGCGAAAGGGAGAGCCGCCATGGGCCGTGTGTCTGGGCGTTCCTGCATCGTGACCGGCGCCGCGCAGGGCATTGGCCGCGCGATTGGAGAAGCGCTGGTGGCGGAGGGCGCCAATGTGTGTTTTGCCGACCTGAACGGCGAGAAGGTGGCGGAGGTGGCCGAGGCGGCCGCCGCCGGGGTGAACGGGAGCGGCGCGCAGGTGACCCAGGCCAAGGTGGATGTGACGCGCCGCGCCGAGGTGCGGGAGATGATCGCGCATACGGTCGAGCGCTTCGGGCGGCTCGACGTGAAATTCAACAATGCCGGCGTGAACCGGCCCATGAACTTTCTGGACGTGACCGAGGAGAACTGGAATTTCATCATGGGCGTCAACGGGCTGGGCTGCCTCATCGGGATGCAGGAGGCCGCGCGGCAGATGATCGCGCAGGGCGGCGGCGGCAAGATCGTCAACACCGCCTCGATCGCCAGCCGGCAGGGCTTCGACAACGTGGCGCCCTATTGCGCCAGCAAGTTCGCGGTGGTCTCGCTCACCCAGTCGGGCGCGCGCGACCTCGCCAAGCATGATATCACTGTGACGGGCTTCGCGCCCGGCGTGGTGGCCACGGAGATGTGGGAACAGGTGGATGCCGACCTCATGGAGATCGGCGCCGCCGAGCGGCCGGGACAGGCGATGGAGGAGTTCTCGGCCAGCATCCTGCGCGGGCGCGTGGCCAGACCGGAGGACATCACGGGGACGACGACGTTCCTCGCATCGAAGGACAGCGACTACATGACGGGCCAGATCGTGATGATCGACGGCGGCATGACGCTGGTGTGAGCGCGGGCCCGGAGGGGCTTGCGGGGAGGAGAGACATGGCGGAACTGACGAAAGCGGGCCTCGGCAAGCTGCTGGCGCGGCAGGGCATACTCGTGGCCTTCGCGCTCTTCATCATCGGCTTCACGCTGGCCAACGAGCGGTTTCTCGACCCCGACAACGTGATGGGCGTGATCCGCTCTTCGGCCATTCTGGGCGTGATGGCGCTGGGGGTGACCTTCGTGGTCATCAGCGGCAACCTCGACCTCTCGGTGGGCTCGATGATGTCTTTCTCGACCATCGTGGTGCTCGACCTGCACGACAAGATAGGCGCCGCCATGGCCATTCCGGCGATGTTTGCCATGACGATGGCCCTGGGGGCGCTCATCGGCTTCCTCGTGGGATACCTGAAGCTCAACTCGCTCATCGTGTCGCTGGGGATGCTCTCGGCCATTCACGGGCTCACGCTCACCTATTCGGGCGGGCAGAACATGGATATCGACGACAAGGCGGGCACGTGGTTCAGCATCTTCGGACAGGGCGAGATTGCCGGGCTGCCGGTGCCCATCCTGATCTTCGTGGCGCTGGCCGCGTTCCTCGGCATGATGCTGGCCAAGACGCCCTTTGGCCGGAAGGTTTATGCCGTGGGCGGCAATGGCACGGCGGCCACCTTCTCGGGGATCCGGCGGGCGCGGGTCGTCTTCTTCTGCTACCTCATCTCGTCCTTCTGCGTGGCGACGGCGGGACTCATCCAGGCGAGCCGCAGCCTCGGCAGCCAGAACACCGTGGGGCAAGGGCTGGAGCTCGAGGTGCTCGCTGCCGTGATCCTCGGGGGCGCGTCGCTCATGGGCGGCGCGGGCACCATCTTCAAGACCGTCATCGGCGTGCTCATCCTGGGCTTCATCCAGAACGGGCTGCTGCTCGTGGGGCTGCAGTTCTACGCGCAATACGTGGTGACGTGGATCATCATCATCCTTGCCGTCTGGCTCGATATCGCGGCCAAGCGCGGCAAGCTCTGGTCGCCCATCGCGTGAGGAGAGAGACATGGCACCCGGCACACTCAGCACCTTCCTGAAGCGCGGCGCGATCTGGGGCTTCATCGTTCTGGAGCTGATCTTCTTCTCCGTCGCGGGCGAATACCTTTCGCTGAGCGACAAGGCCTTCATTGATGCGGGCAACATGCTGCTGCTCTTCAAGCAATCGGCCCCCTTGGGCATCATCGCCATGGGCATGACCATCGTGATGGTGAACGGCAATATCGACCTCTCGGTGGGCGCGATCTTCGCGCTTTCGGCGGTGGTGCTGCTCGACAGCATGACATGGCCGATCTTCGCCGGCTTGGGCGACTGGGTGATCCCCTTCGCATGGGCGCTGGCGCTTCTCACCGGGGTGGTGCTGGGGGCGATCAACGGGCTCATCGTGTGGAAGACGGGGGTGGATGCCTTCATCGTCACGCTGGGGGCGATGCTGGGCTTTCGCGGGCTCGTCTTCATGTATAACGGCGAGCAGCCCACCAGCCACCTGAACTGGACGCTGGTGGATTTCGCCGAGGCGCAGTTTCTCGGGCTGCACACGGCCACGTGGTTCCTGCTGGCGGTGACGGTGGCGGTGTGGTTCCTGATGAACAAGACGGTGCATGGCCGCAACGCCTATGCCATCGGCGACAACCGCGAGGCGGCGGTGAACGCGGGCATCCGGGTGGGGCCGCACATGATGATCAACTTCATGATCATCGGCTTCCTGGCGGCGCTCTCGGCGGTGGTGTTCTACTCCGAAAGCGGCTCGGTGAACCCCAATGACGGCGAGCTTTACGAGCTGTGGGTGATCACGGCGGTGGTGCTGGGCGGCACCAAGCTCACCGGCGGCTCGGGCTCGATCATCTCGACCTTCGGCGGCGTGCTGGCCATTCAGCTTCTGCGCAAGGGGCTCGCGCATATCGGCGCGGATACCTCCACCGTGAACCTCGTGATCGGGCTCATCCTGATCGCCGTGCTGTTCCTCGACCGGCAGCTCAACGTGAAAGGCAAGGAGGCGCTGAAGATATGACCGATCAGGCCAGAACCCCCGCCCTGCGGCTGGAGAACATCGTGAAGACCTTCCCCGGCGTGCGCGCGCTCGATGGCGTCTCGCTCGAGGTGATGCCGGGCGAGGTGCATGCGCTCATGGGCGAGAACGGCGCCGGCAAATCGACGCTGATGAAGGTGCTGGGCGGCGTGCACCAGCCCGACGAGGGCAAGATCGTCGTGAGCGAGGTGCCGGTGGTGATGACCTCGCCGCTCGACGCCAAGGACAAGGGCATCGTCTTCATCCACCAGGAGCTGAGCCTCGCCGAGGAGCTCTCGGTGGCCGAGAACATCTACCTGGGCGAATTGCCCCGCAAGAGCTTCGGCCGGGTGGACTGGAAGACGCTTTACGACCGCACCAACCGCATTCTCGAGACGCTGAAGGTGGGGTTCGACGCGAAGACGCTGGTGGGCACGCTCTCGATCGCCAACCAGCAGATGGTGGAGATCGCCCGCGCGCTGACGGTGGACGCGAAGGCGGTGATCTTCGACGAGCCCACCGCCTCGCTGACGGATGCGGAGAAATCGGTGCTCTTCGAGGTGATCGCCGACCTGCAGTCGCGCGGCGTGGGGATCATCTACATCTCGCACCGGATGGAGGAGATCTTCCGCATCACCGACCGGATTAGCGTGCTGCGCGACGGGCAGTATCGCGGCACGCTCGAGACGAAGGACACCGACGAGGACGCGGTGACGCAGCTGATGATCGGGCGGAGCCTCGACCTTACGCCAAACGTGTCGACCCATGAGCTGGGCGACGTGGCGCTGGAGGTGCGCGGGCTGAGCTGCGGCGACCTTTACCACGATGTGAGCTTCGAGGTGCGGCGCGGCGAGGTGCTGGGCTTCTACGGGCTGGTGGGCGCGGGGCGCACCGAGATCGCCGAGACGCTCTTTGGCCTGCGCGACCCCTCGAAGGGCAAGATTTTGCTCGACGGGCAGGAGACGCGCATCTCCTCGCCGGCCGATGCCATCGCCAAGGGCATCTCGCTCGTGCCCGAGGACCGCAAGGCGCAAGGCCTCGTGCTGGGGATGAACTGCCGGGACAACATGACCCTGCCGCAGGTCGACGACCTCAAGGCCGGGCCCTTCGTTGCGGAAGGCTCGGAAGTGGCGATCTTCGACCAGTATCGCGACAAGCTCGACATCCGCACACCCGGCTGGCGGCAGCTGGCGGGCAACCTCTCGGGCGGGAACCAGCAGAAGATCGTGATCGGCAAGTGGCTCTCGATGCATCCCAACGTGCTGATCGTGGACGAGCCCACCCGCGGCATCGACGTGGGCAGCAAATCGGAGATCCACAACCTCATCCGCGAGCTGGCCGCGCAGGGCTACGCGGTGATCGTGATCAGCTCGGAAATGCCCGAGGTGCTGCATGTGAGCGACCGGATCGTGGCCATGTTCAGCGGAAGGGTGATGCGCACCTTCACTTCGCAGGAGGTGACGGAAGACAACCTCATCCAGGCGATCTCGGGCATCGAACCCGACAAGGCGGCCTGAGCGCGAGGGCGGCGCGCACCGCCGCCCCCGCCCTGCCCCATGTCAGTTCACCACGAGCGGTTGCGCCGCCATGATGCGGCTGTCGCGGCCCGAGGCGATGTAGCGCAGCTCGTAGGTGCCGGGTGTCTCGGGCACGGTGATGGTGGCGGGCGCTCCTGCCGTGACATAGGCGTAGCTCACGTAGCCGGTGGCGCCATCGCCGGGGGTGGTGATGGTGAGGTAATCGCCCTCGTAGCCCGGGCCCTGCCATGCCACCTCGAGCGTGCTGCCGGCGGCGGCGCTTGCGGGCGCGTCGAGGCTTGCCGGGATATCCGTGAGCGTGATCTGGCGGCTGGCGAAAACAGACGTGTCCTGCCCGGTGATATAGCGCAGCTCGTAGGTGCCGGGCTCGAGCGGCATCACCAGCTCGAGCGGGTTGCCGTCGCGCACATAGGCATAGGTGGCGTAATCCGCCGCGGGGGCGCCGACGGGGGCGATGGCGAGGTAATCCTCGTCATGGCCGCCGCCCTCCCATGCGACGGCCACGGTGGCGCCGATGGCCGCGCTATCGGGGGCCGAGAGCGCCTCCTGCACCGGCAGCACCGTGACGGGGATCTCCGCCAGCACCTGCGGGCCATCGGCCATCACGTAGCGGATGACGTAATCGCCGGGCTGGGCAGGCAGGCGCAGCTGGGCGGGGTTGCCATCGGCCGTGCTGGCGAAGGTCTCGTAGGCCTGCATGCCGGAGCCCGGCGCGGTGGTGGAGATATAGTCTCCCTCGCCGGCGGGGCCTTCCCACGTGACTGGCAGGGTGGCGCCGGCGGGGCCGCTCGCGGGGGCCTCGAGCCGCGCGGGCGGCAGCGCCTCGACAAAGACGGCCTCGACCGCCTGCTGCCCTGATGCGGTAACCTCGAAGGCCACGCGCACGGCCTCCTCGGTTTCGAGCCGGTAGGCCTGCAGCACGTAGGCGCCCTCGGGCAGAACGCTTTCGACGGTTGCGAGCTGGGTGGCATCCATCACCTGCGCGCCGTCGCGGAAGACCTCGTAGACGACGCCCTCTTCCAGCGCGCGGGTGATCTCGCCGCGCTTCAGGAGGGCGGAGAAGACGACCCTCTGCTCGATGGCGGCGGGCGCAGGCGTGGGCTCGGGCGTGGGGGCGGTGACGGCCGCCGCCACCTCCTGCAGGGCCGCGCCCAGCTCCTGCGCGGTGTCGGCGGTGAGGAACCGGCCGCCGGTATTGTCGGCGATGCATTGCATCTGGGTGCGCGCCTCGGGTTCGGCGGCCACGTCGAAGCCCACCACATGGGCGGTGAAGGCGATGCCCGAGGCCTCGAGCTCGGCGGCGATGGCGCAGGGATCGGCATCGCAGGTCTCGATCCCGTCGGAGACGAGGATCACCGTGGCGGGCGCCTCGGTGTGGCGCAGGGCGCGCGCGGCCTCGACCACGGCCTGCGTCATTGGCGTGCGCCCGCGCGGGTTGATCGCCATGACGGCGTCGCGGATGGCGCTGCGGTTGCCCATGCCGGGCGCGATGATGGTTTCGATATCGGCGCAGTTGCCCTTCTCGCGATGGCCGTAGGCGACGAGGCCAAGCTCGAGCTCGGCGGGCAGATCGGTGAGCAGGTCGGAGACGACATCGCGGGCGATGACGATCTTGTTGACCCCGTCGATCTGGCCCCACATCGAGCCCGAGCCATCCATGACGAGGATGGCGCGGGGGGCGGGCTCGGACTGGGCAAGGGCGGCGGCGGGCAGGAAGGCGGCGAGCAGAAGGGCGCCGGGGCGGGAAAATCTGGACAGTCTGGACGGTTTTGTCATGGGGGACATCCTCGAGGGAAAGGGGCTGGAGGGAGACAACGGGCGCGGCGGCGCTCAGCCGGGCCGAGGCGGCAGCGGGGCGTGCGGCCCCGTGCGGGCGCACGACAGGATTGGGGAGACCTGGCCCATGCGCGCGCCTTCGAACCTCGTTAAAAAAGAACCTGATACCCGCTGACCCGAAACCGGCGCGCGGCCTGACCGCAGGATGGCTCGGGCCCGCGCTTCGGGCAAGCGCTTTGCGCATCCAGCCGGCATTTGCGCGGGACAGGGGCGCGAGACAGGCGCACACGGCCGCGCCGCCGGAAGGCAGCGCCCGGCGCGCGATTCCGGCTTGCGAAGGGCCCGCAAGGCAAATAGAAGAGCACAGCGGATGCCCGGCCAAGCTCGACCGGCGCGCGGCATCAAGGCTCTGGCGAGTTGGCGGAGTGGTTACGCAGCGGATTGCAAATCCGTGTACACCGGTTCGATTCCGGTACTCGCCTCCATTATTTTTCAATGACTAGCAGAAACGCCCGACTGCGCGGCCTGCTGCGTTTACAGGGGCGTTTACAGTTTTGTTCACGATCCACCCTTTTTCGCCACCTTCAGCTTGACCAGAACAGCATCGGTTTCGTTGGGCGAGACCTGCGCGCATGTTCGATGACATTCGCCGCATGGCGCAGGGACCAGCCCATATGATTGGCGATTTCCGCCAGGCTCGGACCGGCATTGAGAAGGCGCGTTGCGGCCGTTCCCCGGCAGTCTTGCAACCTGAGCTCGCTACTCTGCCCCGCCTTGTCGCGCCATTGCCGCAGCCCCTCGCGACCCGAGCCAATTGCGCCGGTAAATCTTTTGGAATGACGTTCTGGCCCCAACAGGACCGTGCGGCTTGAAATCTTCAATTGTTCACGTTCGGGCGCCAGTCTGGACGATTGCCAGGCATTCTCCCCGGAAATGGAACAATAACCCCCTGATATAAAAAGAATTATTTTCGAATCCGAGAAATCCGTTACGCTGCATGTGATTGATTAATGCACTTCTTTTGACACGGTGGGGGCTGGTGTCGGGATGACGAATAATCGCCATGCAGGTATTTTCGAACTTCTGAAGGAGAAAGAGCATTTCTCTTCGGAGTTTGAAGACATGCCCACCGCGGCGCGCGGTCAGGCTGCGGTGCCAACGCGCGGCAAGGCTCTTCTGC
>JAVKDQ010000102.1:0-26445 GCA_040222155.1 Roseovarius sp. | reverse complement strand
GGCCGTAGGAGGTGCCTGTCTTGTAGGCCAGTTGCCCGCGCGCGGCACCCGGCGGCGGGGCGAGGCCCGCGAGGATGTTGGTGACCTGCCACGCGGCGGCGCGGTTCAGAACCTGCCGGGGGTCGCCGGGCGGATCGCCCTCGCGCCATGAGAGCGGGCGGGCCGCGCCGCCTTGCGCGAGCATGGCGTAGAGCTGCACGAGATCGGTGAGCGACACGCCCACGCCGCCCAGTGCCACGGCCAAGCCCGCCTGATCGCCCGGAAGCGCCGGGGCGATGCCCGCGCGGCGCATCGTCTCCATCAGGTGGGCAGGGCCGATCTCGTGCATCAGGAGCACCACGGGGATGTTGAGCGAGAGGCGCAGGGCCTCGGCCACGGGCAGCTCGCCGCGAAAGGCGCCGTCGAAGTTCTGCGGCGCATAGGAGCCGAACGCCACGGGGCGGTCGTGGATGAGGGTTTGCGGATGGGCGAGGCCACGGTCGAAGGCCAGCGCGTAGACCAGCGGCTTGAGGGTGGAGCCGGGGGAGCGGCTGGCGCGGGTCATGTCGACGAAACCCTGCCGCGCGCCGCCGTCGCCATAGCTTGCGGAGCCCACGGAGGCGAGGATTTCGCCGGTGGCGTGATCGGCCACCACCATCGCCACGGAGACATCGGGGGGCAGGGTGCGGAGCGCATCCTGCGCGAGGGTTTCGAGGCTTGCTTGCAGCGTGGCGTCGAGCGTGAGGCGCTGGCGGAGGGCGAGGGGGGCCTCGGTGCGGGCGAGGTCTGTCAGGTGCGGCGCGAGGGCGGGGAAGGGGCGGCGCGTGGCGGGCACGGGCTCGGTGAGGGCGGCGGCGATGTCTTCGGGCGAGAGCACGCCCGCGCCGCCCATGCGGGAGAGGACGCGGTTGCGGGCGCGGATGGCGGCCTCGCGGGCGCGGTCTGGCCGGCGCGATTCGGGCGATTGCGGGAGCGCCACGAGGAGCGCGGCCTCGGCGGGGGTGAGGCGCGCGGGCTCCTTGCCGAACCATGCGAGCGTGGCGGCGCGGACGCCTTCGAGATTGCCGCCGAAGGGCGCGCGGGCGAGGTAGAGACCGAGGATCTCGCGCTTGGTGAGCCGCTGCTCGAGCGCCAGCGCCACGCGCATCTGCCGGAGCTTGCCGGAAAGCTGGCCGGTGCCGCTTTCCTCGAGCAGGCGGGCCACCTGCATGGTGAGGGTGGAGGCGCCGGAGACCACCTCGCCATGCCAGAGCGCCTGACCGGCGGCGCGCAGCATGGCGGCGGGGTCGATGCCGGGATGGGTGAAGAAGCGCTTGTCTTCATAGGCGACGAGCATCTCGAGATAGCGCGGATCGACCGCCTCGGGGGTGGTGGCGAGGCGCCAGCGGCCGTCTTCCACGGTGTAGAGCCGCAGGAGCCTGCCTTCGCGGTCGAGGATCTCGGGGGAGGTTTCGGTGATCAGCACCGGCAGATCGGTGGCGGCGACCCAGCGCTGGGTGGCATCGCGCGCCAGCCCCGCCGCGAAGAGCAGGGCGGCGAGGGCCGCGAGCCAGCGCTCAGCCCTCATGGCGCACTTCGCCTTCCCAGAGCTCGGGATAGAGGGTGACGAAGCCGCTCGCATCGACGGTGAGCTGCGTGGTGAAGCTTGTCTGCCAGCCGACATAGGACACGACATCGGGCATGCCGGTGCGGGAATAGCTCTGGTCGAGCGGGGCGAGGGTGCACTCGGGGTAGCGAAGCCACGCGGCGCGGCAGGGGAGCGCCTCATCGGTTCCGGCGAGCAGGCGGCGGAGCGGCATCAGGTTGGTGGCGGGGGTGAAGGCGAGATCGAGATCGGTGGCGCCTGCGACCTGCGGCTGCTCTTCATCGTTGAGAAACCAGCGATCTCCCTCGCGGTGGAGGCGCAGGCGGATGTCGCGCTCGGCATGGGTGCCGGCGATATCGGCGCCGAGCGTGGCGAAGTGCTCGTCGCAGCGCAGGATGTAATCGAGCGCGGCGAAGCCCTCGGCATCGCGGAAGCGGGCATTGCCCATGAGCAGCCAGCCATGCTCGGCATGGGCGAGGCGGCAGGTGTCTTCGCCCTCCCGGTCGAGCGCGCGCCACTGCGCCGTGGCGACGGGGTCTCCGCTCACAAGCCCGTCACTCGGCCACGCGCATCCGGCCCGTCTCGGAGCGGGCGCGGTATTCGGGGCGGTACATATCCTCTACCGAGGCCGCCGGGTGGTGGTAGCTGCCGGGCGAGACGGCGCGGACGATATAGGCGAGGCGGAAGGGGCTGTCGGAGCGCCAGTCGACCGCGGCGAGGAAACGGTCGGACCGGGCCTCAGTGAACTCTGCGCCCGCCGGTTGCAGCCAGTCGAGCGCGCGCACGTCGCCGGAGCGCAGGAGGTTGGGGTTGTCGATCTCGAGGCCCGCGGGGAGGGGATCGTTGACCATGAGCCGCGCCTCGCCCGGCTCGAAGGGCGTGACGGTGAGCACGGCCACCAGCCGGGTGCCGGTTTCGAGCCCGTCGAGCGAGACCTCGTTGCCCTCCATGTCGTAATAGGCGCGGGAAATCGCGTAGCCGTAGCCGCCCGCCTCGGGGGGGACTTCCGGCACGCCGAGGGTGGTCAGCGTGATCTCGACGGGGCCGGAGCCGGTGTTGCCGAGGGTTTGCGGGGCCATCATGGCGCCTGCCACGAGCTTGCGGACGAGCGGGCCGGAGACCGGCTCGCCGTTGAAGGTGAGGCCGGCGCTTGCGGGGTCGTCGATGAGGGCGCGGGCGGCGAGGAGGGTCCAGGCCTGTTCCTGCGTCGACATGTGGGGGCCGGCCTGCGTGAGCGTGTCGGTGAGGGCGGAGGCGTTGACCACATTGCTGCCGGCTTCCACCGCGAGGGCCAGAAGGCCCGCCCGGTCGCGCAGGCGGGTGCCGTAATCGGCCCGCCAGTATTGCGATTCGGTGCCGGTTTCGGCCACCACGCGGCGCACGGCCATGCCGAACATGCGGTCGGCGCGGGTCTGGTCGCCATAGGAGGCGAGGGCTGCGCCGAGCTGGGCCAGCGCGAGGGGCGTGGCGAAGGACTCGGCCTTCACATCCGCATAGTAGCGCAGATCGCCCATGCGGGCGGCGCCCTCGCGGGCGAGCACCATCAGCGCGTAGGCGATATCCTCGCCGCCCTCGTCGAAATCGGGGGCGTAGTTGATGCGGTTGCGGAGGTTGTCCATCGCCATGGCGAAGGCCTGTTGCGGCACCTCGTGGCCCTCGGCGCGGGCGCGGGAGAGGAAATCGGCCACGTAGGCGTCGAGCCAGAAATCGCCGGAGCTGGCATACCAGAGGCCGAAGCTGCCCGCCGAGGATTGCCGCGCGAGGATGCGGCCGATGGCCTGCTCGATGCGGGTGTCGATGCGGGCGGTTTCGGTGAGGCCCAGCGCCTCGGCCACGGCGGAGAAGTAGAGCAGCGGCATGGCCTGCGAGGTGACCTGCTCGGTGCAGCCGTAGGGGTAGCGGTCGAGCGCGGTGAGGAGGCCGGGCGCGTTGAGCTTGGCCAGCGGCCCGGCGGAGAGGATGACGCTGCCGGTTCCGGGGCGGAGGCCCGCGAAGAGGTTGTCATCGAGGGTGAGGGTGTCGCCTGCCGCCACGGAAAGGCGGCGGGTGAAGGAGATCTCGGGGTCATTCGCGCGCACGCCGAGCGTGAGATCCTTCGTGAGTTGCTGGCCATCGGGGGTGGTGAGCGCGATGCGGAAGGAGTGATCGCCCACGTCACCCGCGGTGATGGGGAGGGAGAAGGTGGCTTTCTCGCCTTCGCCAAGATCGAAGCCCGAGGGGATGCCGCCCGCCAGCGTGACGCCGGAGGCGGTGACATCGAGGCCCACGCGGCCGGTGGGGCCCTCGGCATGGACGACTTCCAAGAGCATCCGGCTTTCATCGCCCGGGGCGAGGAAGCGCGGCAGCGAGGCGGTGAGCACGACCGGGTCGCGCACCAGCACGTCGCGCGCGGCCTGCCCCACGGCGCGGCCCGACCACGCGATGGCCATGAGGCGCACGGTGCCGTTGAAATCGGGGATGTCGAAGCTCGCCTGCGCGGTGCCATCGGGGCCGACGGTGAGCGGGCCGGAGAAGAAGGCCACGAGCTCTTCCTGCGGCGGGGGCGATTCGAAACTGCTGCCGCCGGCATCGCCGCCGGAGCGGATCTGGCCTTCGGCGCCGTTCATCCCGTCGATCAGGCGGCCGTAGAGATCGCGGATCTCGACGCCGAGGCGGCGCTGGCCGAAGTAATGCGCGGAAGGATCGGGGCTTTGGAAGCCGGTGAGGTTGAGGATGCCGAGATCAACCGCCGCAAGGGTGACATGGGCGGTGTCGCCCTCGGCGATGCCCTCCACCTGCACGGACACGTCGAGCGGGCCGCGCGGGCTGCTGGCCTCGGGCGCGTCGATGCTCACGGCAAGCTGGCGCGTGCCGGGGTCGATCTTCGCGTAGGAAAGGCCGAGCGACCGGGCGGGGTTTTGCCCGGCCTGCACATCCATCGGGCGGATCACCTGCGCGGTGACATAGGCGCCTGCGCCCCATTCGTCGGTGACCGTCAGCGGGATGGTGTTTTCGCCTTCGCTCACCTCGATGGCCTGCATGTCGATCACGCGGTTCGACATGACGGTGACAAGCGCCGTGCCCGCGTAGCGCGGCACGAGGCGGAGGGTGGCGGTGTCGCCCGGGCGGTAGGCGTCGCTGTCGAGCGAGAGCTCCAGCGTGTCGGGGGTGGAGGAGGCATCGGCGGGGGCGTACCAGCCGGCGTAGAAATCGGACGAGGCGGAGACGTAGGGGCCATCGAGCCGCTCGACGACGAGCTCATACTGGCCCCATTCCACCGGGGCGGCCACGCGGGTGGCCTCGGTGCCGAGCATCGCCTCGCCGGTGGCCACGCGGGTGCGGGTGGTGACGGGCTCCCAGTTCCAGCTGCCGTATTCCTGATACCACTGGTAGCGGGTTTCGACGCGGTTCATCGTCCATTTCACCTGCATCGGCATGGGGGCGAGATCGCGGCTGAGGGCGAGGAGCTGGAAGCCGGCCTCGGTGCCCTCGGAGACGACGCCATCGAATTCGGGCTTGAGGCCGATCATCGGGCCGGCGGGGGCGAGCATTTCGGTGATCTCGCGCTCGACGGGGCGGCCGGAGCCCTCGCGCATCGAAAGCCGCACGGTGGCTTCGAAGGGGCGGTCGGCGGTGTCGATCTCCGGCAGGGTGACGGGGAGGGACATGGTGCCATCGGGGCCGGTGGTGCCCGTCTCGATGTAGTTGGTGCGGGTGGAGACCTGCTCGTCATGCCGCCCGAAACGGTAGCCGGGGAAGGCCTCGAGCGCGCGCTTGGGGCGGAGGAAGACGGTGCCATCGGCCTCGAGCCCCGCGCCGGGCGCGCCGAAGAGGTAGCGGGCGGAGACGGCGAGGGGCAGGGTATCGCCGGGGCGGTGCTGGCCCTCGGGCCATGTCATCTCGAAGTCGATCCGCTCGGGGAGGAAATCCTCCACCAGCACGGTGCGGGAGGCGAGCGTGGCGGCATCCGGGTCTGTCTTGAGGTCGATGCGCCACGAGCCGCGCGGCACGGTGGTGCCGACGGGGAGGGTGAAGACATGGCCGCCCGCGGCATCCTCGGTGGAGAGGTGGCGGGAATATTCCACCCCGTCGGGGCGGGTGAGGATGGCGGTGAGCGGCAGGCCGGGGAGCGCCTCGGCCACGCTATCGCGCGCCAGTGCGGTGACGTGGATGGTTTCGCCCGGGCGGTAGGCGCCGCGATCTGTCGCCACGAAGAGATCGACGGGCGGGGCGGGCTCGCGGCCCTCGACGCCGCGATCGGAGAGGTCGAAGGCGGGATCGGTGAGCGACAGGAACGCCATATCGGCCTCGCCCTGCTCGGCCAGAACCAGCGCGGGGGCGGCGGCGCCCTCGCCGCGCGTGAGGCCGGGGGCGAAGAGCGCGTGGCCCGAGGCATCGGTGGTGGCGGTGCCGAGCTCGCGGTTGGAGCGGGAGAGGAGCGTGAGCTTGACGCCTTCAAGCGCCTCGGCATCGCTCAGGCCGCGCAGGAAGACATGCAGGCCATCGGTGCCCTTGAGCGTGGTCATCCCGAGATCGGTGAGGACGAACCATTGGGTGGCGCCGGGATCGTCATAGGCCTCGACCCCCGGCACGCGGGCGGTGAGAGCGTAGATGCCGGGGCTTTGCCCTGCGAGCGCCTCGCCCATCGGCAGGCGGGTTGTCATGGTGGCGTTGAGCTCGTTGGCCACCTCGCCGGTGCCGCGCCAGACCTCCTCGGCGATATCGGAGGCGAAATCGAGCGTGTCGTAGTAACCGAGCGGGCGGCCGAAATACTGCTCCTGCATGGTGCGCAGGAGGTTGCGGTCGCTCACGCGGCGGAGGACGAGCTCGACCTCGTCGAGATTGACGGTTTCGAGCGGCAGCGCGGCATCGGCGGATTTGGGCAGCACGAAGGCGCGGCCCGGGAAGGCGACCTTGGGCGCGCGGTCGCGCACGTATTGGGTGATCTCCACGTCTTTCAGCAGCGTCTCGCCGCTCTCGGCGGGCAGGCCTTGCCGGAAGGTGACGGTGTAGCGCTCGCCATGGCTCACGCCGTCGATGCAGATCTGCCTGTCGTCGGCCTGCACCACGAGGCCGGCATCTGGCAGGCGGACGAAGGGCGTGTAATCGACCCCGGCCTTGACCAGCGGCTCGGAGAACTCGGCGCAGATGCGGGGCGCGGCGCTTTCGTTGTCGGAGCGGTGCTCGGTGATGCGGAAGCCATACTTGGCCACGGCGCTTTCGAGCGCGGCCATGACATCGGCGCGGGGCTGGAGGCTTTCGGCAAGGCGGAGCGCGGGAACCATGTCGCGGCCCCGGTCGCGGGCCTCGAGCGCCTCGGCCAGTTGCAGGAGTGCGCTCACGCGCATCGCCTCGTCCTGCGCGCGCAGGTAGCCGTTGATGGAGGCCTCGAGCGCCTGCGCCTCGTAGCGGTTGCGCTGGCTGCTGTTATCCGTCTCGATCGCCAGCGAAAGGCGGGCATATTCGACCCATTGATCGGCGGCGTCGGAGCGGGCCACGGCGGCGCCTGTCCAGCGCATGGCGTTGAGCGTGTCGCCATCGCGGAGCCGGGCGCGGGCGGCATCGAGCATCGCCTGCACATCCCATTGCCCGCCGGGATGGCGCGCGCCGATCTGTTCGGCAAGCGCGCGGGCGCGGGTGAGATCGGCCGCGCCAAGGAAGCCCAGATCGGCGGCGCGGGCCCCGGCGCTGGCCAGAACGGCGGGCGAGGTGGGGAAGAGCTCTGCCGAGACGGCGCCCTCATAGGCCTGAAGCTCGAGCACCTCGCGCTTGGGGAAGCAGGCATTGGAGCGGGAATTGAAGGTATAGGCCACGCATTCGGCATTGGCGAAACAGGCGTTGCGGCAGGCCTCCTGCGTGGTGTCGAAGAGCGGCTGCAGGTCTGCGCCGTAGAAATCGGTATCGAGGGTAACCACCTCGCGGCGCTCGGGCACGGCGGATTGCGCGAGAGCCTGGGTGGCCAGAATGGCGGCGAAAAAAGCGCTGAAACAAAGACGGAGCATCGGGTTCCTCCCCTCGACATGCCGCGACATGGTGCCACGCGGGAGGGGGCCTGACAACGATTCCACCCCCGACCGCGCGGTATGGTTAATCACTTTTTCACCGTGGCCCGGTTAATTGACGGTGGATTGAGACCGGGTTTCTCGCGGGGATCGTGGCATGAGCCTTGCCAACAAGCTGGCCGAAGAGCGCCGCGCGCGGCTGGCCGCCGAGCGGCTGCTGGAGCAGAAGCAGGCGGAGCTTTCGGCCGCGAACCGCAAGCTGGGGCGCCACGCGATGGCGCTTTCGGAGGAGATCGTGGAGACCCGCGCGCAGGTGCAGACGGTGCGCGACGAGAACGCGCGGGTGAAATCAGACCTGACCGCCGCCAATGCCAAGATCCAGCAGGCCGAGCGGCGGCTCTGGCACTCGATCGAGACGATCCAGGACGGGTTTGCCTTCTTCGACCCTGACGGGCGGATGATTGCCGCCAACCGCGCGTGGCTCGCGGTGTTCGACGATCTGGAGGATGTGCGCCCGGGGGTGAGCTACGTGGAGCTTCTGCAGCTTGCCACCGAGGAAGGGATCGTGGATATCGGCGCGCTCCGGCCGGCGGAGTGGCGCGAGCGGATGCTCGACCGCTGGCAGAGCGGCAGCCCGCAACCCGAGGTGATCCGGCTCTGGAACGGGCAGTATATCCGCCTGATCGACCAGCGCGGGCCGGGCGGCGACGTGGTGAGCCTCGCGCTCAACATCACCGCCACGGTGCGCTACGAGAAGCAGCTCAAGGCCGCGCGGCGGGCGGCGGAGGCGGCGAACGCGGCCAAATCCTCTTTTCTGGCCAACATGAGCCACGAGATCCGCACGCCGATGAACGGCATCGTGGGGATGGCGGAGCTGTTGATGGATACCGCGCTTTCGGAGGAGCAGAAGCTCTATGCCGAGACGATCAAGAGCTCGGGCGAGGCGCTGCTCGTCATCATCAACGACGTGCTGGATTACTCGAAGATCGAGGCGGGCAAGCTCACGCTGGTGGCGGAGCCCTTCGACCTCGAGCGCTGCCTGCACGAGCTGGTGACGCTGATGCAGGTCAATGCCCGCAACAAGGGCATCGGCCTGCTGGTGGATTACGACCTCTTCCTGCCGGGGGGCTTCGTGGGCGACCCGGGGCGGATCCGGCAGGTGCTGACCAACCTGATCGGCAACGCGATCAAGTTCACCGAGGCGGGGCATGTGCTGGTGCGGGTCACCGGGGTGCAATCGGACGATCTGAGCGAGACGCGGCTGAGCCTCACCATCGAGGATACCGGCATCGGCATCGCGCCCGACAAGGCGCGGCATATCTTCGGCGAGTTCAACCAGGTCGATGACGCGAGGAGCCGCCGCTACGAGGGCACCGGGCTGGGGCTCGCGATCTGCGAGCGGCTGGTGGGTATGATGGGCGGCAGGATCTGGGTGGAGAGCACCGAGGGCGAGGGCTCGGTGTTTGGCATCGAGGTGACGCTGCCCAATGTGGCCGGGCTCGACGCCGGGGCGCTCAGGCTGCCCGAGTGGCTTGGCCGGGTGCTGGTGGTGGATAGCCAGCCCGCCAGCCGCGCCACGCTCGAGCGTCAGCTCGCCGGGCTGGGGCTGGCGGTGGAGAGCGTGGAGAGCGCGGCGGCAGCGCTCGCGCGGCTGCCCGGCGAGGTGGATCTGGTGGTGACCGAGCACGCCATGCCGCAGATGGACGGGATGGAACTGGCCGAGGCGATGCGCGCGGGCGGCATGGACGTGCCGGTGATCGTGCTGAGCCACAGGCCCGCGGAGGCCGAGCACGACCCGTGCCGCGCGCATGTTGCGGCGGTGCTGCCGCGCCCGATGGAGCGGATGGCGCTGATGGCGGCCTTGGGCGGGATCGAGCGCGGCGCGGCGGGCGCGGTGCCGGGCCTGACGGAGGCGCCGTCGCCGGCGCGGGCGCTGAGGGTGCTCGCGGCGGAGGATAACAGCACCAACCGGCTGGTGTTCTCGAAGATGCTCAAGGGGCTCGACATCGAGCTGACCTTCGCGCGCAACGGCGTGGAGGCGGTGGCGCTTTACGAGGAGATCGCGCCGGATGTGGTGTTCATGGATTTCTCGATGCCGGAGATGGATGGCAAGGAGGCCACCGCGCGGATCCGCCAGATCGAGGCGGGCAGCGGGCGGCATGTGCCGGTGATCGCCATGACCGCTCACGCGATGGCGGGGGACGAGGCGGATATCCTCGCCGCGGGGCTAGACCATTACCTGACGAAGCCGCTCAGCAAGCGCGCGCTGGCCGAGCATATCGCCGCCGCCGTGCCCGCGGGCGTGCGCGACCCGCTGGCGGCGGTGCCCGCCTGACGGCTCAGGCGGCGGCGCGCAGGAAGGCGGGGCGGCCCGGCTCGGACAGTTCGGGCGCGTGGGCATAGCCGCCGAGATCGAATTCCTCGAGGCTCGCCGGGTCTGTGAGCCTGCGGGTGACGATGAAGCGGGCCATCGCGCCGCGCGCCTTCTTGGCGTAGAAGCTCACGATCTTGGGGCCGCCGGGCTTGTCTTCGAGGAAGACGGGGGTGATGACACGGAGGCCGAGCGCCTTGGTGTCGACCGCGCCGAAATATTCCTGGCTGGCGCAGTTCACCAGCACCTGCGTGCCGATCTCCGATGCCTGGGCGTTGAGCGCCTCTGCGATCTTGCTGCCCCAGAAATCGTAAAGCGTCTTGCCGCGCTTCGTTTTCAGGCGGCTGCCCATTTCGAGGCGGTAGGGCTCGATTGCGTCGAGCGGGCGCAGGAGGCCGTAGAGGCCGGAGAGGATGCGCAGGTGGTCTTGCGCCCAAGCCATTTCTTCGGGCTCGAGGCTCGGGGCCTCGAGGCCCTGATAGGTGTCGCCCGCGAAGGCCAGCGCGGCGGGCTTGCGCTCCATCTCGCCGAACTCGGCGAAGCGGCCCGCGTTGAGGCGGGCGAGGTCTTCGCTGATGCCCATGAGCTTGCGCAGCTGGGCCACCGAGAGCCCCTGCGCCACCTGCGCGAGCTCCGCCGCCTCGTCGGGAAAGATCGGCTGGCTCGGCGCGGGATGCGCGGCTTCCGACATGTCGAGCTTCTTGGCGGGCGACAGAACCACCAGCATGGGCAACCTCTTTTCCTTTGCGAACCTCGGGCTGACTTAGTCCGACATGCGCAGAACGTCCAGAAAGGCGGGGCCGAAACGATCGGCGCGCTTCTCGCCCAGAAGCCGCGCCATCTCGTCGAGCGAGCGGGGGCGGGATTGCGCGATGCGGGCAAGGAGCGAGGTGGAGCAGCTCAGCGGCTTCTCCAGCCCGCTGTCGCCGCGCGCCAGATCGGCCTGGGTTTGCTGGAGCCGGTCGAAGAGCGCGCCCTCGTCGCGCCCGGCGAGCTTGCGGCGGGTGGGGTGCAGGGCCTCGGCCTCGCCGTTGATCACTTCGAGGAAGGCGCGGCCATATTGCTCGAGCTTCTTGGCGCCGACGCCGGAGATATGCGCCATCTCGTCGAGCGTGCGGGGGCGTTGCTCGGCCATCTCGATGAGCGTGCGGTCGTTGAAGACGATATAGGCGGGCATCTTCGCGGCCTCGGCGAGTGCACGGCGCTTGGCCTTGAGCGCGGAGAGCAGCGGTGCATCCTCCTCGGAGACGAGCGCCTTGGGGGCGGGGCGCTGCGCGGCCTTCTGGCCGGTGTCGCGGCGCAGCGTCAGGCTCTCCTCGCCGCGCAGGATGGGATGGGCCTTTTCGGTGACGCGGAGCGCGCCGTGGCGTTCGGGATCGGGGCGGAAGAGGTCGTGGCCCATCATCTGCCGGAAGATCGCCTGCCACGCCCGTTTCGCATGGTCGCGGCCCACGCCGAAGGTGGGAAGGCTCTCGTGGCCGCGGGCGCGCACCTTCTCGGTTTCGGTGCCTGTGAGAATGTCGATCAGGTGGCCCGCGCCGAAATACTCGCCAGTGCGGAGCGCGGCGGAAAGCGCCATCTGCGCGGGCTTGGTCGCGTCGAAGGTTTCGGGCGGCGTGGCGCAAAGATCGCAATTGCCGCAAGGCGCGTGGGTTTCGCCGAAATAGGCCAGGAGGTTCTGCCGGCGGCAGGTGAGCGCCTCGGCGAGGCCCAGGAGCGCGTTGAGGCGGGCGTGATCGGCGGCGCGGCGCTCGGGCGGGGCGAGGCCCTCGTCGATCTGGGAGCGGCGGAGGCGGATATCGTCGGCGCCGAAGAGGGTGAGGGTTTCGGCGGGGGCGCCATCGCGGCCGGCGCGGCCGATCTCCTGGGAATAGGCCTCGATGGTTTTGGGCAGGTCGGCATGGACGACCCAGCGGATATCGGGCTTGTCGACCCCCATGCCGAAGGCGACGGTGGCCACCACGATGAGCCCGTCCTCGGTGTTGAAGCGCTCTTCCACCTCGCGGCGATCCTGCGGCTCCATCCCGCCGTGATAGGCGCAGGCCTTGTGGCCCTCATCGCAGAGCGCGCGGGCGAGCGTTTCGGTCTTGGCGCGGGTGCCGCCATAGACGATGCCGGACTGGCCCTTGCGGGCGGCGATGAATTGCGAGACCTGCGCGCGGGGCTTGTCCTTCTCGGTGAAGGCGAGGTGGATATTGGGGCGGTCAAAGCCGCGCAGGAAGGTTTCGGGCGAGATGCCGTCGAAGAGCTTCTCGACGATCTCGGCCTGTGTCTCGGCATCCGCCGTGGCGGTGAAGGCGGCGATGGGGACGCCCAGCGCGCGGCGCAGCTCGCCGATGCGCAGGTAATCGGGGCGGAAATCATGCCCCCATTGGGAGACGCAATGCGCCTCGTCGACCGCGATGAGCGAGACACCCACGCGCCGCAACATGCCGAGCGCGGCGCCGGAGGCCAGCCGCTCGGGCGCGATGTAGAGGAGCTTGAGGCGGCCCTCTTCGAGCGCGTCCCAGACGGCGCGGGTTTCGTCCTCGGTATTGGCGGAGGTGAGCGCGCCGGCCTCGACGCCCGCCGCACGCAGCGCGCGCACCTGGTCGCGCATGAGCGCGATGAGCGGCGAGATCACCACGGTGACGCCCTCGCGCAGAAGCGCGGGCAGCTGGTAGCAGAGCGACTTGCCGCCGCCCGTGGGCATGATGGCCAGCACGTTATGCCCTTCGGCCACGCGAAGCACGATTTCCTCCTGCCCGGGGCGGAAGGTTTCGAATCCGAAGACATCGTGCAAAAGCGTTGCCGCGTTGTGCATGGAGGGCCTGCCGTTTACCGATTTCTGCTCTGAGCGTGAGTTTTTCACACTAAGAATCGGTAAACAAGGGCTCTGAGCACCCAGATTTAGCGGTTTGGCCCTGAGCTCGGCTTAGGCGAGCCCGTCTGTCCATTCGTCGATCTTGGGGTTGATGCGGTTCTCGCGGAAGCGCTTCCAGCGGACGCGGATCGCCCAGAAGAGCGCGAAGAGCGTGGTGAGCAGGATGATGTTGAACCACGGGATGAGGCGCACATCGGGGCCGCTCACCTGCTCGACGGCCACGGCATTTGGGAAGATCGAGAGAAACTCGTTGCGCCAGCCGTAATGGGTGATGGCCACCCATTTGGGCGCCTCGGAGGTGGATTTGAGATCGGCGGCCTCGGCCTGCAGGTTGGAGGTGTCGAACTTGAAATAGGGCGGCCAGCCCCAGCCGGTATCCTCGTTGCGGTAGACCATCACGCGGTCATTGGTGCGCACCGTCTGGATGAAGAACACGTCGCGGTTGGCGGTGCCCTCGGCCTCGCCGGTGCCCTGATTGGCCCAGAAGAGGGAGTTCTCGCCGAAATCGACGCGCTTCTGGTAGGTGTCGGTGACGCGCGCGATGTCTTTCTGGGGCAGCGTGTAATGCAGGAAGGCGCCCACCAGCACCCAGAAGGAAATGATGAACCCCCATTTCACGTAAGCCATGCCGCTCCTTTCCGGCGCGGCTTGCGAATCCGCCGCGCATCTCTTCAGGTCTTCAGGCGCATATAACCACTCTTGCGCCGGACCCCATAGCCAAGAGCCGAAACTCTCTGAAATCTTGCAATGAGACGCGACTCGGCTAGGCTTCGCGGCACGCTGCGGGCGGTTGTGGCCCGGTGTTCATGTGACAGGGAGACTTTTGATGAAGAAGCTGATTGCCGCGGTGCTGGTTCTGGGATGGGCGCAGCCGCTCATGGCCGACGACATCAAGGACGCGCTGGAAAGTGCGCTTCAGGCCTATGAGGAAGGCGACACGCAATATGCCATCGAGGAGCTGGATTATGCCAAGCAGCTTCTGCTCGCGATGAAGACAGATGCGCTGGTGGAGTTCCTGCCCGCCGCGCCCGAGGGCTGGACCCGCGAGGTGAACACCGAGATGAACGCGGGGCTCTCGATGATGGGCGGCGGCACCGGGGCGGAGGCGACCTATGAAGGCGATGGCCAGCGGATCACCGTGACGATCATGGCCGACAACCCGATGGTCACCGGCATGGCGGGGATGATCTCGAACGCGGCCATGCTCGGCGGCAAGATCGAGCGCGTGGGGCGCGAGAAGTTCATGGTCAAGGATGGCGAGATCAACGGGCTGATCGACAAGCGCATTCTCGTCAAGGCCGCGGGCGGCGACGAGGCGACGATGCTCGGCATGCTCGAAAGCATGGATTTCCGCGGGCTGGGCGACTTCGGCTCGTGATCTTCGCCCGATAGGCGCGGGCGGGAATCGTGCTACTCTCCCTGTCACGACAACCAGACAGGGAGAGTCGAGATGTGCGATATCTGCGTGATGAATGCGGTGAAGGACAAGATGCTGTCGCGGCGGCAGTTCTTCAGCGCGAGCGCCGCAACGGGCGCGGCGGCCGTTCTGGGCACGGCCGCTTCCGCGCCCCCGGCGATGGCCGCCGTGCATGGCGCGGTGGAAGACCTGACCCACACATATTATGCCGATTTCCCCACCTATTTCGGGGCGCCCGGCATCGAGATGGTGCAGGAGTTCAATTTCGCCGAGAACGGGTTCAACCTGTTCAACCTCTCGATCAACGAACATACCGGCACGCATATCGACGCGCCGCTGCATTTCTCGGCGGATGGCGCCTCGGTGGACGAGATTTCGCTCGGGGCGCTGGTGGCGCCGCTCTGCGTGGTCGATATTGCCGCGAAGGCCGCCGAGAACTCCGATGCGCAGGTCACGCCCGACGATCTCAAGGCGTGGATCTCTGCCAATGGCGAGATTCCGGAAAATGCCTGCGTGGCGATGCATTCGGGCTGGGGCGGCAAGACCGGGGGCGAGGGTTTCCGCAATGCCGATGGCGACGGGGTGATGCATTTCCCCGGCTTCCACGTGGAGGCCGCCACCATGCTCATGGAAGAAACCGGCGCTGCTTCCATCGCGGTCGACACGCTTTCGCTCGATCACGGGCCCTCGGCGGATTTCGCCACGCATTACGCCTGGCTGCCTTCGGGGCGCTTCGGGCTGGAATGTGTCGCCAATCTCGACAAGCTGCCGGCCAGCGGCGCCACGATCGTGGTGGGCGCGCCCAAGCATCGCGGCGGCTCGGGCGGGCCTGCGCGCATCTTCGCGATGATCTAGGCGAACGGCCGCGTGCTGCCCGTTACGGCGCGGAGCTGAGAATCTCGCCCACCTTCAGGGCGCGCATCGGGCTGCCCTCGACCTTGAGCTTGCCGGTCATCACGGCGGTGGTGGGGTTCTGGCTGCCCGCGACGATGTTGCGGAAGACCTGCGAGGTGGCGGTGAGGGTGAGATCGGCCTCGCGCTCGCTCGGCGTGGCACCGGTTTCGTCGACATAGAGGCGGCCGAGATCGGGCATGTTCAGGGCGACGGAGCCGCGGATGCGGCCCTTGGCGCGGGTGCTCACCTCGGCGGCGAAGTCTTCGAGCTGGGACATGGGGAGAGGCTCCGGTTTGGGTTTGGGGCCAGATTGACAGAGCCTGCGGGAAAGCAAAGCGTGACGGTGGGTCACTAGGCGGGTAATTGGGGCCGCCCGGGCGAGCCGGGCGGCCTTTCTGCGCCGCCTCAGCCCACCACGTTGAATTCCGGGCCGTAGGGATAGCCGGTGATGTTCTCGTTGCCGTCTTCGGTGATCACGAGGATGTCGTGCTCGCGGTAGCCACCGGCGCCGGGCTGGCCCTCGGGCAGCGTGAGCATCGGCTCCATCGAGATGACCATGCCGGGCTCGAGCACCGTGTCGATATCCTCGCGCAGCTCCAGCCCAGCCTCGCGGCCGTAGTAATGGCTGAGGATCCCGAAGGAATGGCCATAGCCGAAGGTGCGGTATTGCAGCAGGTCGCGCTCTTCGAGAAAGGCGTTGATGGCATGGGTGACATCGGCGCAGCTCACGCCGGGCTTGAGCAGCGACATGCCGTATTCATGCGCGGCCACGTTGGCCTCCCAGATCTTCAGCGAGGCCGCATCCACCTCGCCCATGAACATGGTGCGCTCGAGCGCCACGTAATAGCCCGAGACCATCGGGAAGGTGTTGAGGCTGAGGATGTCGCCGCGTTCGAGCCTGCGCGCGGTGACCGGGTTATGGGCGCCATCGGTGTTGAGGCCGGATTGGAACCACACCCACGTGTCGCGATACTCGGCATCGGGGAAGCGCCGGGCGATCTCGGCCTCCATCGCGTCGCGGCCGGCCATGGCGATGTCGATCTCGCGGGCGCCCTCGCGCACCGCGTCGCGGATCGCGTAGCCGCCAGCATCGGCCACCTCGGCGCATTGGCGGATGAGCGCGATCTCGGCGGGAGATTTGCGCATCCGCTGGCGCATGGTGGCGGGGGCCATGTCGAGCGTGGCGGCGGGCCTGAGGAAATCCTCGAGCTTGTCGCGCTGGGCGAGCGTGAGGTGATCGGCCTCGTAGCCCAGCACCGCGCCCTCGCCGGCGACCTCGCGGACCGCGCGCCAGAAATTGTCGCGCTGCCAGTCGGTATAGGTGATGTTGTCGCCCACCGAGCGGCGCCACGGCTGGCCCGCGTCGATTCCCGCCGAGATGGTGACGCATTGGCTGTCGGTGACGACGCAGCCATAGGGCCGACCGAAGGAACAGTAGAGAAAGCCCGAGTAATAGGCGATGTTGTGCATCGAGGTGAAGACGCAGGCGGCGACGCCCGCCTCGGCCATGGTGGCGCGCAGGGCGGCGAGACGGGCCTCGTATTCGGACGGCGCGAAGGGCAGCGGGGCCTTCTCGCCATTGTGGAAACGGTAGAATTCTGGACGTGCAGTCATAAACCCCTCCTTGAAAGGAAAGGTCCCGGCGTTCAGGACTGTTGGGAAAGGCTCGTTACGCGGGGCGACGCCATCGCCCGGAGCCAGCCCGCATCTTGCCCATCCTGCGCGATCTGGCAAGAGTGTTCGCGACAGATTGGAGGCCGCAACTTGACGCAAGCATACCAGACGGGGCCGCGCAACCTCATCACCGACGTGCCGGGGCTGAGCGTGGGGCAGGCCGAGGACGCGGCAATCAAGACCGGCTGCTCGGTGCTGGTGGGCGCGCGGCCCTTCACGGCGGGGGTGAACGTGATGGGCGGGGCGCCCGGCACGCGGGAGACCGACCTGCTGGCGCCCGACAGGCTGGTGCAGGAGGTGGATGCGCTGGTGCTCTCGGGCGGCTCGGCCTTCGGGCTCGACGCGGCTTCGGGCGTGGCCGATGGCTTGCGGGCCGCAGGGCGCGGCTTCGTGGCGGGGGGCGGCGCGCGGGTGCCGATCGTGCCGGGGGCCATCCTCTTCGATCTCGCCAATGGCGGCGCGAAGGACTGGGCGGAGAACCCCTACAAGCGGCTCGGGCGGGCGGCACTGGCCGCGGCGGGGGCGGATTTCGCGCTGGGCAGCGCCGGGGCGGGCATGGGCGCCAATACCTGCGGGCTGAAGGGCGGGCTCGGCTCGGCCTCGCTGCGGCTGCCCTCCGGCCAGACGGTGGGCGCGCTGGTGGCGGTCAATGCGCTGGGCTCGGCCACGGTGGGCGACGGCCCGCATTTCTGGGCGGCGCCCTTCGAGATGGGGGCCGAGTTCGGCGGGCTCGGGCCGGCGCCGAACTACCCCGCGCCGGGGCCCGCGCGCACCAAGGCGGGGCACAGGGGCGAGGCCACCACCATCGGGATCGTCGCCACCGATGCCGCGCTCGACCAGGCGCAATGCACGCGGCTTGCCACGGCGGCGCAGGACGGGCTGGCGCGCGCGCTCTTCCCCGCGCACACGCTCTTCGACGGCGACCTGGTCTTCGCCACCGCCACCGGCGAGACGGCGCTCTCCGACCCGGCCCGCGACCTGCTGGAGCTGGGCCATGCGGCCGCGATCTGCCTCTCCCGCGCCATCGCCCGCGCGGTCTTCGCCGCCACGCCCGCGCCGGGCGACCGGTTCCCTTGCTGGGCCGAGCGCTTTGGCGGCACGCGCGCGCCGTGAGTATTTGAAGAAAGATGAAAGCCGGGGCGCGGGTGTGTCTTTCATCTTTCCAAAAATACTCATGCCTGACGCCGCCACGCGCTCTTCCCTTGATAGAGGGCCTGCAAGGCTGTATCTGGCATGACATGACACGGATTTTCGACATGGATGACCGCGCGCGCCTGCCCTGGCGGTTCTTTGGCGCGTCCACGACCGTTCTCGCGCGCCTATAAGCCGCGCGCCATTCCTGTCACGCCCAAATTCCATCTGACGAACGGGAGAGGACCATGTCACCCAAGACACTCTACGACAAGATCTGGGATGCCCATCTGGCCCACGAGGCCGAGGACGGCACCTGCCTGCTCTATATCGACCGCCATCTCGTGCACGAGGTGACCAGCCCGCAGGCCTTCGAGGGGCTGCGCATGGCCGGGCGCACGGTGCGCGCGCCGGAGAAGACCATCGCCGTGCCCGACCACAACGTGCCCACCACCGAGGGCCGGGAGAAGGGCATCGAGAACGAGGAGAGCCGCATCCAGGTGGAGGCGCTCGACCGCAACGCCAAGGAATTCGGCGTGCATTACTACCCGGTCAACGACATCCGGCAGGGCATCGTGCATATCGTGGGCCCAGAGCAGGGCTGGACGCTGCCGGGGATGACCGTGGTGTGCGGCGACAGCCACACCGCCACGCATGGCGCCTTCGGGGCGCTGGCGCATGGCATCGGCACCTCGGAGGTGGAGCATGTGCTGGCCACGCAGACGCTGATCCAGACCAAGTCGAAGAACATGAAGGTGGAGATCACCGGGCAGCTCCGCCCCGGCGTGACGGCGAAGGACATCACCCTCTCGGTGATCGGCCATACCGGCACGGCGGGCGGCACGGGCTACGTGATCGAATATTGCGGCGAGGCGATCCGCGCGCTTTCGATGGAAGGCCGGATGACCGTCTGCAACATGGCGATCGAGGGCGGTGCGCGCGCGGGCCTGATCGCGCCGGACGAGACCACTTTCGACTACATCAAGGGCCGGCCCCATACGCCAAAGGGCGCGCAATGGGAAGCGGCGCTCGCGTGGTGGAAGACGCTCTATTCCGACCCGGACGCGCATTGGGACAAGGTGGTGACGATCCGTGGCGAGGATATCGCGCCGGTGGTCACATGGGGCACGAGCCCCGAGGATGTGCTGCCGATCGACGGGGAAGTGCCTGCGCCCGAGAGCTTCAAGGGCGGCAAATCCGACGCCGCGCGGCGCGCGCTCGATTACATGGGCCTCACGCCCGGCATGAAGCTCAAGGATATCGAGATCGACACGGTCTTCATCGGCTCCTGCACCAATGGCCGGATCGAAGACCTGCGTGCTGCCGCCGAGATCCTGAAGGGCAAGAAGATCAAGGTGAAGCGCGCCATGGTGGTGCCGGGCTCGGGCCTCGTGCGGGCGCAGGCCGAGGAAGAGGGGCTGGCGGATATCTTCAAGGAAGCCGGCTTCGAATGGCGGCTCGCGGGCTGCTCGATGTGCCTTGCCATGAACCCCGACCAGCTTTCGCCCGGCGAGCGCTGCGCGGCCACCTCGAACCGCAATTTCGAGGGCCGTCAGGGCCGGGGCGGGCGCACGCACCTGATGAGCCCCGCCATGGCCGCGGCGGCGGCGGTGACGGGCCGGCTCACGGATGTGCGGGAGATGATGTAGGCTTTGTCTGAAATGATCTGACCGGGAGTTGGACAGATGAAAGAATGGTTGAAGTGGCTTCTGTTGGGGATCGTTTCGGTTGCCTTCGGGATCTTCGTGCTGGGCAATTCGGTATTGGCCTCGCTGGCGGTGACCACGTTGACGGGGATCCTGTTCATGGTGGCGGGCGGTTTTCAGGTCTATGGCAGCCTCATCGGGTCCGACGGTGCCGTGCACAAGGGGTTTGGCCTTCTGCTTGGGGCGCTGATGCTGGTGATCGGGGTGTCGCTCTCGTTCAACCCGCTGGAGGGGATGATCTCGCTCGCGATGTTGGTGATGATCCTGCTCGCCGCGAGCGGCCTCGTGCGGATCGTTCTGGCGTGGCGGATGCGCCGAACGCGGTTCTTCTGGCTCATGCTGATCTCGGGGGCCGCATCGGTGCTGCTCGCGGCCTTCATCCTGGTGAATTTCGCAACCGTTGCGCCGCAGCTTCTGGGGCTGCTGCTCGGCGTGGAGCTTCTCTTCAACGGGGCCGGGCTGATCGTGCTGGCGTTCTTCGTGCGGACGCTGCGGGGCATGGCCGGGAAATAGGATAAACCGGCGGCGGGCGGGCCCGGGCCGACTTGGAGACAAACATATGGAAAAATTCGAAAAACTCACCGGGATCGCGGCGCCCATGCCGCTGATCAACGTCGATACCGACATGATCATCCCCAAGCAGTTCCTCAAGACGATCAAGCGCTCGGGGCTGGGGGTGAACCTCTTCGATGAGATGCGTTACCGCGACGATGGCAGCGAGAACCCGGATTTCGTGCTCAACAAGCCGCAATATCGCGAGGCGGAGATTCTGGTGGCCGGAGACAATTTCGGCTGCGGGTCGTCGCGCGAACATGCGCCCTGGGCGATCAAGGATTTCGGCATTCGCTGCGTGATCGCGCCCTCCTTCGCCGACATCTTCTACAACAACTGCTTCAAGAACGGTATCCTGCCCATCGCGCTGCCGCAGGAGCAGGTGGACGTGCTGATGAAGGATGCCGAGAAGGGCTCGAACGCGCGGATGATCGTGGATCTCGAGGCGCAGACGGTGACCACCTCGGATGGCGAGAGCTTCTCCTTCGAGGTGGACAGCTTCAAGAAGCACTGCCTGCTGGAAGGGCTCGACGATATCGGGCTGACGCTGGAGAAGGCCGATGCCATCGCCGGTTTCGAGGCCCGCGCGGCGGCCGAGCGCCCCTGGGTTTAAGGCGCGCGCAAACACGAAGCCGGATTCAACATCCTGTAGGCCCGCCGGCGCAGCCCGGCGGGTTTTTTTGCTGTTTCACGCCAGTCAACAGGCCCGAGAGCATTGAAAAAACTTCATTTGTGCAGGGCCATTAAAAAACCACAATATTTTGTGATCCCCCACTAGACTGTCAAAATTCTGGTCAGAAATTGATGCATTCCCGCACCAGTTAAATCATCAATTGGCCAGAAAACTTCGGTCTATGGTCGGGAGAGGTTGAGCCCACCGGCGAAAAGGGGCAAAAATTGGACAAGAATGAGGCAGACCGCCACAATCGGCGGCGTCAAGTTGGGATAAAGAGGCGGCGTCGCACCGCCTCTGGCCAGTTTGAAGGGAAACGGGCAGTGGTTTCACAAGTCGTGACCGCGCTTTTTCGCGCATACCTGGTGGCGGTGCTCGTCGCCCTGCCGGCGTTGCTGATGCCCGTGGTGGCTGCCGATACCGCGCAGATCGTGGTGGTGATCGCCCTGCTCGCGGCGCTGCTCACCTTCATGGAATATTACGGCCGCTACCCGAGCATCGTGGAGTTTCGCTTCGCGCCGCCCTTCAACCGCATCAAGTTCATCGCGCTCGCCGTTTCGGTGGTGACGATCTCGCTGATCATGCGCGGCAAGACCGACCCCAACAGCCTCACCGTTGCGCTCACGCAGGTGGGCGAGGCGCTGGGCCGGGCGATCGACTTTCCCTATTCGCCGGTGCGGCTGGTGGTGCTGATGCTGCCGGAAAACGCCGATGTCGCGCTGGTGGGTGACGTGCGCACGGCGGCGGGCATCTCCTACATGGTGTCGCTCATCATGATGCTCGTCTTCATCACCTTCGTGCGGATGCTCAACTGGCCGATGCGCCAGGGCTCGTTCAACGTGTGGGTGAACCTGCCGCTCTTCGACCCGACGCGCGGTGGCGACGTGGTGGAGCGGCTCAAGCGCGATGCCGGCGTTAACATTGTGTTAGGGGCTTTGCTGCCATTCATCATCCCGACCGCGGTGAAACTGGCCTCCGACGTTGTCGACCCGATCTCGATGGCCAACCCGCAAACGCTGATCTGGACGATGACGGCATGGGCCTTCCTTCCCGCCAGCATGCTTATCCGGGGCATCGCGCTCTCGCGCGTGGCCGAACTGATCGAGGCCAAGCGCAAGCGCGTCTATGCCAAGGAAAAGGAAGACGGCTTCCAGGAGGCGTAGGGGGGCTTTTCGCCGGGCTTCTTCTTCTGCTCCTGAGCCACGCGCCGCCGGCCGGGGCAGAGATGCTTCGGATCGCAACCTATCACACCGAATTGTCGCGCAAGGGGCCGGGGCTTCTGTTGCGCGATATCCTGCGCGGCGGGGATGCGCAGGTGGAGGCGGTGGCCAGGGTCATCGCCGCCGCCGATGCCGATATCCTGCTGCTGCAGGGCGTGGATTACGACGCCGAGCTGCGCACGCTTTCGGCGCTGGCGGAGGTGCTGGCCGAGGCCGGCGTGGCCTATCCCCATCTCTTCGCGCTGCGGCCCAACCGGGGCCTGCAGACCGGGCTCGACCTTGATGGCGACGGGCGGCGGGGCGAGCCGGAGGATGCGCAGGGCTATGGCTGGTATCAGGGTGAGGGCGGCATGGCGCTTCTCTCGCGCTATCCGGTGGAGGCCGCGGGCGTGCGGGATTTCACCGCGATGCCATGGCGCGACATGCCTGGCGCGCTGCTGCCCGAGGCGGTGGCGGATGCGCAGGGCCTGCGGCTCTCGACCACGGGGCATTGGGTGGTGCCGGTGGAAGTGGGAGGCACGCGCCTCACGCTTCTGGCCTTTCACGCGACACCGCCGGTTTTCGACGACGAGAACGACCTGAACGGGCGCCGGAACCATGACGAGATCGCCTTCTGGCGGCACTATCTCGACGGCGCCTTCGGCCCGCCGCCGGAGGGGCGCTTCGTGCTGCTGGGGGTGGCCAATCTCGATCCGGTCGATGGCGAGGGGCGCAAGGAGGCGATCGCCGCGCTTCTGGCCGACCCGCGGCTGAGGGACCCCGCGCCGCGCCGTGCCGGCCCGGTGGCCGAGCGCCACGGCCACGCGGGCGCGGCGGTGCTCGACACGGCCGATTGGGCGGGCCCGGTGCCGGGCGCCTTGCGGGTGAGCTACCTGCTGCCCTCGGCCGACCTCAGCGTGACCGCGAGCGGCGTGCTCTGGCCGTCCGAGGGGGCGCCACTTGCCGAGGTAGTGGACGCCGCGAGCCGCCACCGCCTGATCTGGGTCGATCTCGCCCTCGAGTGAGCGGCTTTCTTGACCCTCCCGGGGGTTCGGGCTACGCGATGGCGAACGGATTTTCAGCACAAGGAGTGCCGCCATGACGACCCCCTCCCTTCTCATCCTGCCCGGAGACGGGATCGGCCCCGAGGTGATGGCGGAAGTGCGCAAGGTGATAGACTGGTTCGGCGCCAAACGCGGCGTGGCCTTCGACGTGAGCGAAGATCTCGTGGGCGGCGCGGCCTATGATGCGCATGGCACGCCGCTGCATGACGACACGATGGCGAAGGCGCAGGAAGTGGACGCGGTGCTGCTTGGCGCGGTGGGCGGGCCGAAATACGACACGCTCGATTTCTCTGTGAAGCCCGAGCGCGGCCTCCTGCGGTTGCGCAAGGAGATGGACCTCTTCGCCAACCTCCGCCCCGCGCAATGTTTCGACGCGCTGGCGGATTTCTCCTCGCTCAAGAAGGACGTGGTTGCGGGGCTCGACATCATGATCGTGCGCGAACTCACCTCGGGCGTCTATTTCGGCGAGCCGCGGGGGATCTTCGAGGAAGGCAACGAGCGGGTGGGCATCAACACCCAGCGCTACACCGAATCGGAGATCGACCGGGTGGCGCGCTCTGCCTTCGAGCTGGCGCGAAAGCGGAACAACAAGGTCTGCTCGATGGAGAAGGCCAACGTGATGGAATCGGGCATCCTCTGGCGCGAGGTGGTGCAGAAGGTGCATGACGAGGATTACGCCGACGTGGAGCTCTCGCACATGTATGCGGATGCGGGCGCGATGCAGCTTACCCGCTGGCCCAAGCAGTTCGACGTGATCGTCACCGACAACCTCTTCGGCGACCTGCTCTCCGACCTCGCCGCGATGCTCACCGGCTCGCTCGGGATGCTGCCCTCGGCCTCGCTCGGCGCGCCGATGGCCAATGGACGACCCAAGGCGCTCTACGAACCCGTGCACGGAAGCGCCCCCGACATCGCGGGCCAGGGCAAGGCCAACCCCATCGCCTGCATCCTCAGCTTCGCCATGGCGCTGCGCTACTCCTTCGACATGGGCGAGGATGCGGCCCGCGTGGAGGCTGCCGTGGAGAAGGTGCTGGCCGACGGGCTGCGCACCGCCGACCTCCTGGGCGAGGAGGGCGTGGAGCCCGTCTCCACCGCGCAGATGGGCGACGCGATCGTGGCGGCGCTTGACGCGAGCCTCTGACGGGGCGCTTCGGGCCCCGGTTTTCACGCCTCCGGCGGGAGTATTTCACGCCAAGAAGAAGCAAGGGCGCGTACCCGGCTTCTTCTTGGGTCAAATACTCGCCTGCGGGCCGCGCGACACCCTGACGAAACCCTCTGCATGGGGCCATTCGGCCCTTGCCAAACCCGCCGGCCTCGTCTATCCCGCCGGATCACGGACGGAGTGTAGCTCAGCCTGGTAGAGCACTGTCTTCGGGAGGCAGGGGCCGGAGGTTCGAATCCTCTCACTCCGACCAGATAAACAAGGCGCCTGCGGGCGCCTTTGTTGTGTCACGGGCGGTGTCGTGGCCGGGTCAGCCCCTAGCGATTCCGGCCCAGGCGGTGCGCGCCTCGGGGAGGCGGGCTTCGACCGCCTCGCGGAACGGGGCGGTTCTTTCGCGCAGGAAATCGACGACCGTGGCCGGAAGATCGGCGGCTTCCGTGGAATTGTCGCGCGACTCGAGCGTATCGGCGGGCAGGTCGAGACGGGGGATCTCGAGCCAGTCGCAGATCGTGTCGAGCGTGGCGGTCTTGTCGTTCATCATGGTCTCGTAGATGAAGAAGCGCAGGTTTTCGGGGGCGTAGTTTCGCTCGAGCGTCTCGACCGTGGTCATGTAATCGGAGAAATGGGTGATGACCGGCTTGCGGGCGACCTCCATAATCTCGTTCTCGGGGGTGTCGGCGATGTTCTTCTTGCGCTGCTTGAAAACGTAGCGCACCGCCGAGAGCGACCGATCGAGCGGTTCGCGCATCAGGTAGATCACCTTCTGGTGGTCGGAGAGGCGCTTGATGTGATCGTGGCCTTCATCCGGCAGGCGGCAGTATTCGGGGGTGAAATCGAGCGCGTAGCGGCCCTTGCCGCGGAAGTTGCCGATATACCACTTGTCGTTCATCGGGCGGAAGATGCGGTGCACGTCCTGCGGCGGGCGCTTGCCATTCGCCTGGGCCTGGAAATACTTGATCACCTGCTCGGGCTGCTTCTCGATCATGCGGCGCATCTGGTTGGCCTTGGCCTGCGGGCCGAGCATCCCGTCATTGTAGATGGCGTTGAAGTAATGCAGCTCCTTCAGGATCCCGCGCCGGGTTTCGGCGTGGCTGGCAAGGCGGTTGTAGAGCCATGTGGTGCCGCTTTTCTGGGCGCCGACGCAGAGCAGGAGATGGGGGATCGTCATTGAAGCGGGTGTCCTCTTTTTCATCCACGTCGCAAGCATCGGGCCGGCCCCCGCGCGATGACCGCTCCGCTGCCCCGCGCCTTTTTCCGGCAAGGCGTGCCGCCGCCGGATGTCTCGGGCTGCGCGGGCGGTGCCGGTGTGGTCGAGGCGGCGGATCGGCCTTTGGCGGGTCATCCAGCCCCGGCCCATCCGTGACCGCCGCCGCTTTTACCAGACCTGCCGGTGGAGGCCAGCGCAAATGGGCGCGCCGCGAAGAGATTGAAGACATTGAACAGAAACCGTTCAGGGGCTAAGCAAAGACGCGATCTGGAAGGGCCCCGACCCGAGGAGCATGCCCCATGGCGAATTCGTTGACCCGTTCCCTGGCCCGCCGTCTCGACACGTCGCCGCCGCTGCCGGGGTTCAACGGGCGCGTCTATCTCGCCATCAACGACGACGTGGCGGCCCAGCCGGGCGTGGACCCGCACGCGCATTACAGGTCGCACGGGCACCGGGAATTGCGCACGCTGATGATGCCCGGCTACGGCATCGACCATCCGAAGAGCCGCATGCTGAACGGTGCCGAGCGGGCCGACTGGCTGGACGCGGTGAAGCAGCGCGGCCTCGAGGCCGCGATCGCGCAGCACCCGCGTGCGGCGTGGCTGAAGACGGGGTTCACGCTGGCGGGCTACCTGATGGAGCGCCCCCGGATCGCCTCGGAGGTGGACGAGCCGCGACAGGCGGCGTTTCACTTTCTCGAATTCGGGCTGGAGGACGGGTTTGCCGGGCGGCCCGCGGGCTGGGACCGGGATTACGTGAAGGCGCGCTACGGGCTGGAGTTCGACGAGGGGACGGGCGTGACGACGGTTCTGCTCGCCTTGCTGAAGAAGCACAGCCCGCTCGACATCGTGCTCGACGAGGCGCAGATGTGGGAGCTCGAAGGGCTGAGCGGGCAGGACATGCCGCGGCTCTTCGACCATGAGCATTATCACGCGATGGCGCACCGGGCGGGGCGGGCGCCCAAGCGTTTCGACCGGGCCACCTGCA
>JAVKDQ010000101.1:0-13628 GCA_040222155.1 Roseovarius sp. | reverse complement strand
CCCAACCCGGCCCCGCAGCTGGTGCAACTGCGCGAGGCCAAAGCTCTCGGCCCGTTCGATCACGATGATCGAGGCATTGGGCACATCCACCCCCACCTCGATCACCGTCGTGGCCACCAGAATCGCCGTTTCCCCGCGCTGGAAGGCGGCCATGGCGGCATCCTTCTCTTCGGGCGGCATCTGGCCATGCACCAGCCCCACGCGCCCCTCGCCGAGCGCCGCGCGCAACCGTTTGAAGCGCTCCTCGGCGCTCGACAGGTCCACCACCTCGCTCTCTTCCACCAGTGGGCAGACCCAGTAAGCCTGCCGCCCCTCGGAGATCGCGCGGCGCAGATGGTCCACCACCTCGTCCATCCGGCCCATGCTCACCAGCGCGGTGGTGATGGGCTTGCGCCCCGGCGGCTTCTCGTCGAGCACGCTCACATCCATGTCGCCATATTGCGCCAGCGACAGCGAACGCGGGATCGGAGTGGCGGTCATCACCAGCACATCCACGCCCTGCCCCTTCTGGCCCAGCTCCAGCCGCTGGCGCACGCCGAACCTGTGCTGTTCGTCGATGATGGCGAGACGCAGATCGTGGAAGATCACATCCTTCTGGAAGACCGCATGCGTTCCCACCAGGATCCGGATCTCGCCCGCCGCCAGCGCCTCGAGCTTCTTCCGCCGCGCCGCTCCCTTGTCGCGCCCGGTAAGAATGTCGAGCCGCACGCCGGCCGCCTCGGCCAGCGGCGCGAGCCCCTCCAGATGCTGGCGCGCCAGAATTTCCGTGGGCGCCATCATCACTCCCTGCCCACCCGCCTCCACCGCGATGAGCAGCGCCTTGAGCGCCACCAGCGTCTTGCCCGCCCCCACATCTCCCTGCAGAAGCCGGTTCATCCGGCGCTCTTCGGCCATGTCGGCGGCGATTTCGGCCAGCGCCCGGGTTTGCGCGCCCGTGGGTGTATAAGGTAGCGATTTCAGAACCTTGGCCTGCAGCTCTCCAGTGCCGACCGTCTTACGACCCTTGCCGCGACGCAGCCTCAGCCGGGCCAGGGCGAGGGTCAGCTGATGCGCCATGAACTCGTCATAGGCGAGGCGCTCACGCGCCGGATGCGCCGGGCTCAGATCGGCCATGCTCTCGGGCGCATGCGCCCGCGCCACGGCCTCCCGCCAGTCGGGCCAGCCCGCCTGCGCCTTCTGCGCGGGGTCGATCCATTCCGCGAGCACCGGCGCCCGCACCACCGCCGAGGCCGCGGCCTTGCCCATCACCCGCTGCGTAAGCCCGGCGGTGAGCGGATAGACCGGCTCGAAATCGGGGATCTCGCCTGCCTCGTTCACCGGCAGGATATACTCGGGATGCACCATCTGCGCCATGCCGTCGAAAAGCTCGACCTTGCCAGAGATCACGCGGCGGCTCTCGGGCGGAAGGATCCGGCGCAGGTATTCGTCGCGCGCATGAAAGAAGACAAGCTGAAACGCCGTCGCCGCATCTTCCACCTCCACCCGGTAGGCCCCGCCACGCCGGGCAGGCGCGCGATGGCGACCCACCTGCACCTCCACCGTCACAACCTCGGGAAAGGCCGCGCCCTGAACCGTGTCGCGCCTGCGCCGATCGATGCCGGAATAGGGCAAGGTGAACAGCAGGTCGCGCGGCTTCTCCACCTCCAAAGCCTTGAGATGCTTGGCCGTTTTAGGCCCGACGCCCTCAAGCGTCTCCAGCTCCGCGAAGATCGGGAAGAGGCTTTCAGGCCGGGTGCTCATGCCGCGCCGATCAGCGCGAGCCAGCCATCCTCGTCGATGGTCTCCACCCCGAGTTCCGCCGCCTTCTTCGCCTTGCTACCCGCGCCCGGGCCGGCCACCAGCAGGTCGGTCTTTGCGCTGACGCTGCCCGACACCTTGGCGCCGAGCGCCTCGGCCCGCGCCTTGGCCTCGGCACGCGTCATCTTCTCGAGCGTGCCGGTGAAGACCACCGTCTTGCCCGCCACCGGGCTGTCGGCCGCCACCGGCTGCGCGGCATCCTCGATCTCCAGATGCGCGGTGAGCCGGTCGATGCTGGCGCGCTCATGTTCCTGCGCGAACGCGGTGACGAGGCTGCGCGCCATCACCTGGCCCACCCCGTCGATGCCCAGAAGCTGCTCCCAATCCGCCCCTTCGAGCGGCGCGGCCCCCTCCATCGCGGCGATAAACGTGCCCCAGTCGCCATAGCTGCGCGCGATGAGGTTCGAGGCCTGCTCGCCCACATGCCGGATTCCAAGCGCGAACAGCACACGGCCAAACGGAATTTTTCTCTTTTCTTCAATTGCTTCAAAGAGATTTTTCGCGCTTTTCTCGCCCCAGCCCTCGCGGTTCTTGAGCTGCTGCAGCCCCTGCCCGTAGCGCGCCTCGAGCGTGAAGATGTCCGCCGGCTCGCGAATCCAGCCGTCGCGATAAAACTGCTCCACCTGCTTCGCGCCCAGCCCCTCGATGTCGAAGGCGGCGCGGGAGACGAAATGCTTCAGCTTTTCAACGGCTTGCGCGGGGCAAATCAACCCACCCATACAGCGGCGTACGGCATCACCCTCCTCTCGGATCGCATCCGAGCCGCATTCGGGGCAGGTTTGCGGAAAAACATACGGCTGCGCATCGTCCGGCCGGCGCGCGAGATCCACATCCGCCACCTTCGGAATCACGTCGCCCGCGCGGTAGACCTGCACCCAATCGCCCACCCGGATATCCTTGCCGCCCCGGATCTCGTTGCCCTTCGAGTCGAGCCCGGCGATGTAATCCTCGTTATGCAGCGTCGCGTTCGATACCACCACGCCACCCACAGTCACCGGCGCCAGCCGCGCGACCGGGCTCAGCGCGCCGGTGCGCCCCACCTGAATGTCGATCGCCTCGAGCCGGGTCCATGCGAGCTCGGCGGGGAATTTATGCGCGATGGCCCATCGCGGAGTCGTGGAGCGGAAGCCGAGCCGCCCCTGCAGCGCGAGGCTGTCCACCTTGTAGACAACCCCGTCGATGTCATAGCCCAGATCGGCGCGGCGCTTCTCGATCCGCTCGTAATGCGCCATGAGCTCATCCGGCCCGTCGCACAGGGTGGTGAGCGGATTCGTCTGGAACCCAAGAGCTTCAAGCCGCTCGATCGCCCCCATCTGCGTCTCGCCCAAGGGCGCGCTCACCTCGCCCCAGGCATAGGCAAAAAAGCGCAACGGGCGGTCGCGCGTGATGCTGGCGTCGAGCTGGCGCAGCGAGCCCGCGGCGGCGTTGCGCGGGTTGGCGAAGGTCTTGGCCCCCGCCGCCGCCTGCCGCGCGTTGAGCGCCTCGAAATCCGCATGGCTCATGTAGACCTCACCGCGCACTTCCAGCACATCGGGTGCGCCCGAAAGCGCCACCGGGATGTCGTCGATGGTGCGGGCATTGGCGGTGACATTCTCGCCCACCCCGCCATCGCCGCGCGTGGCCGCCTGCACCAGCTTTCCGGCCTCGTAACGCAGGCTCAGGCTCAGCCCGTCGATCTTGGGCTCGGCGGTATAGGCGAGCGGCGCCTCCGGTTCCAGCCCGAGATAGCGGCGGATGCGCGCATCGAACTCCTCGATTTCTTCCGCCTCGAAGGCATTCTCGAGGCTCAGCATCCGCACCGCGTGGGTCACCTTCGCGAAGGCGGCCGCCGGGGCCGCGCCCACCTGCTCGCTGGGGCTGTCATCGCGCTTGAGATGGGGAAAGCGCGCCTCGATCGCCGCGTTGCGCGCCTTCAGCCGGTCATATTCGGCATCGCTTATCTCGGGGGCATCCTCGGTGTGATAGGCCGTGTTCGCCCGCGCCAGCGCATCGGCCAGTCGCTCCAGCTCGGCCGCCGCATCGGCCTCGTTCAGATCCTCGACAGCAGGTTCCTTGCCCATCTCGCCCTCTTCGCCTTCCCTCCCGGCGCCCTCCTGGGCCGTCCGGCCGGCAGGGCGCGTGGGCGGGCTGCGCAAGCGCCCGCGTCACGCCCCTGTCTCGGTCAGGCAAAGTGATAGGGCGCGGCGCCGCTCAGGTCCAGCCGGTTGGGCGCGGCGATGGGCGCGCGGCTGCTGCGGGCCGGTTCAGGCGCCGATGGCGATCTGCTGGTCACCGCTGGCCGCCGGGTCGGGGTCGCGCAGCACATAGCCACGGCCCCAGACGGTTTCGATGTAATTGTCGCCCTCGGTCGCTTCCGCGAGCTTCTTGCGGAGCTTGCAGATGAACACGTCGATGATCTTGAGCTCGGGCTCGTCCATCCCGCCATAGAGATGGTTGAGAAACATCTCCTTGGTGAGCGTGGTGCCCTTGCGCAGGCTCAGAAGCTCGAGCATCTGGTATTCCTTGCCCGTCAGATGCACCGATTTTCCGCTCACCTCCACCGTCTTGGCGTCGAGGTTCACGTTGATCTTGCCGGTTCGGATCACCGATTGCGAATGCCCCTTGGAGCGCCGGATGATCGCGTGGATGCGCGCTACCAGCTCCTCGCGATGGAAGGGCTTGGTGAGGTAATCATCCGCGCCGAAGCCGAACCCCTTGATCTTGCTTTCCGTATCGTCGGCGCCCGAGAGGATCAGGATGGGCGTTTCGATCCGCGCGAGGCGCAATTGCCGCAGCACGTCATGCCCGTTCATGTCGGGCAGGCCCAGATCGAGAAGGATCAGATCGTAATCGTAGAGCTTGGCGAGGTCGATGCCCTCTTCTCCGAGATCGGTGGTGTAGACGTTGAGGTTCGCGTGCGTCAGCATCAGCTCGATGCTTTTCGACGTTGTGGGGTCGTCCTCGACCAAAAGAACACGCATCGGCTTCTCCGCTTTTTCAAATGTCTCGCAAGCAGAATGAATAAAAATCGTTAATCACGCGTTACCGTAAAAGAATAAATAGGGAACTCATCTTGCGGTTGTCTACTGCTTTTTCGTGGTGACCTTCAGGCCGGCCTCTCCGAAACGCGCCACGGCATTGACCCATTCGCCGAATTCCTCCGAACTCAACCCGTAGCGCGCCTCGGCCTCGGCTTGCGAAATCAGCCCGTAAACCACGCCGCGCACCACAGCGAGCTTGCGCGAGGCAACCCAGCGCGTGGTGGTCTCCGGCGGCAGATCGGCCCGGGTCATCATGGTGCCATCCGGCAGTTTGACGGCTCTTGGCCCATCGACCTTCTTGAGATACATGGCTCATACCTTCCTGCGTTCGCGCAGAAGACTCTTGCCGCTCAGGCTTAATGCCGGGTGAAACCCAAGCCTTGAGAGTGCTTAGGATTTTCCTATATTCCGCAGCATCTGGCCCGGAGACGCCCCATGCCGCTCGACAGCAAACTCAATTCCCTCGGCCTGCCGAAAGCGCCCGCCGACACGCGCGTCGTCGTCGCCATGTCGGGCGGCGTCGACAGCTCGGTCGTGGCCGCGATGCTCGCCGAGGAGGGCTATGACGTGGTCGGCGTGACGCTCCAGCTCTACGATCACGGTGCGGCGCTGGCCAAGAAGGGGGCCTGCTGCGCGGGCGTCGACATCCACGATGCGCGCCGCGTGGCCGAGGAGATGGGCTTTCCCCATTACGTGCTCGATTACGAGAACATCTTCCGCGACGCGGTGATCGACGAATTCGCCGACAGTTACCTCGCCGGCGCCACGCCGGTTCCCTGCATCCGCTGCAACGAGCGGGTGAAGTTCAAGGACCTGCTGGAAACGGCGAAGGATCTCGACGCCGATTGCATGGCCACGGGCCACTACATCCAGCGCATGGAGGGCGCGGGCGGGCCGGAGCTGCATTGCGCGGCCGATGCGGCGCGCGACCAGTCCTATTTCCTCTTCTCCACCACGCCGGAGCAGCTTTCCTTCCTGCGCTTCCCCCTGGGCCACCTGCCCTCGAAGGATGCCACCCGCGAGTTGGCCGCGCGCTACGGCCTCGCCGTGGCCGACAAGCCCGACAGCCAGGATATCTGCTTCGTGCCCAACGGAAATTATGCCTCGGTCATCGAGAAGCTGCGCCCCGGCGCCGCCGAACCGGGCGAGATCGTGCATGCCGATGGCCGCGTTCTGGGCACCCATGAGGGCGTGATCCACTTCACCATCGGACAGCGCCGCGGCCTCGGCATCGGCGGGCTCTCCGATCCGCTCTACGTGGTCCGGCTCGATGTCGATGCCAAGCAGGTCGTCGTCGGCCCGAAGGAGATGCTGGCCACCCGCACCATCCCCGTCCGCGAGATCAACTGGCTGGGCGACGCGCCCTTCTCTTCGGCGCCCGAATGGCATGTTTCCGTGAAGGTCCGTTCCACCCGCCCCCCGCGCGAGGCCATCATCCGCCCCCTTTCGGCGACGGAAGCCGAAGTGGAACTGCTCACGCCGGAGGAAGGCGTCTCGCCCGGTCAGGCCTGCGTCTTCTACGAAACCGGCGGCTCCCGCATCCTCGGCGGCGGCTGGATCTGGAAAGGTTGAGGCGCTGAGCCGCGCCATCGCTGGGCCGCGGCGCGGCGATCCAACGGGTGTTCAGCAGCGCTTTATGGTTGCCAAATCCGCAATAGAATAGAGCGATGTGCTGGCTCTACCCAATCGCCGGGCCGTCACGCCAAAGGCGTGCCGAGTATAGTCGGCGCACCTCCGGTGCGACGGTGCGGCCCAGCGATGGCGCGGCGGGCTTCGCCCTTTGCTCCGCGCCGCAGCGCCTCATCCCAGCCGTTTCAGCACCGCCTTCGCCGCCCTGAGCCCCGGCGCCTCGCCACCCTTGCCGAGCCGCTCCATCGTCAGCCGCATCGCCTCGGGCTGATCGCCCGGATCGTCGAGCAATTCCAGCAACTTCGGCGCGATCAGCTCGGCCCGGCAGAGCTCTCCGTTCAGCTCCGGCACCGCGCGCGTCTCCGAGACGAGATTGACCAGCGTCAGCGTGTCGATGAGCAGCATCCGGCGGATGATCTCGCGGGTGAGCCAGCTCGCGTCATAGGCGATGAGCATCGGCGTTCCGGCGGCGGAAAGCTCGAGCGAGACGGTGCCGGAGGCCGCCAGAGCCCTGTCTGCCGCACCGAAAGCGCACATCTTTTCATGAAGATACGCGTCATAGCTCATGTCATCCGGTGCAATCACCAAGGGCGCGCCGGGCCAGCTTTCGACAGCCGCCCGCACCTGCGCCGCGCGCGCCGAGGTGGCGGGCACCACGAGCCGCAGATCAGGGCGCGCGGCACACACCTCGCGCAACGCCTCGCCGAAGATCGGCGCGAGCAGTTCCACCTCCGAGCGGCGCGAGCCGGGCAACACCATCAGCAGCGGCGCGTCACCAAAGCCGTGCCGGGCGCGGAAATCGGCGATCTCCTCGGGGCTGGCCTGCGGCTCGCTCACCACCGGGTGGCCCACGAAATCGCACGCCATCCCCTCGGCCTCCATGTAGGGCGGCTCGAAGGGCAGCAGCGCCAGCACGTGATCGACATGGCGCGCCATCTTCCGTGCCCGCCCCGGCCGCCACGCCCAGACCGAAGGCGCCACGTAATGCACTGTTCTGATGTTGCTTTTCGCCTTCACGCGCTTCGTCACGCGTAGGCAGAAATCGGGGCTGTCGATGGTGATCAGCACATCCGGCCGCGCCGCCAGCACCGCGTCGGAGGCCTCCACCAGACGCCGCCGCAGATGCGGATAGCGCTTCAGCACCTCCACGATGCCATGCACGCTCAGATCGTCCATCGGGAAGTTCGAATCGAGCCCCTCCGCCTCCATGAGCGGCCCGCCCACGCCGACGAACTCGACCTCCGCGAGCTGCTTCAGCCCCGCCATGAGCGCGGCGCCCAGCCTGTCGCCCGAGGCCTCGCCCGCGATCACGAAGATCTTCATCTCAGAGTGCCCGCGCCAGAAGGAAGATGCCCGCCTCCCGCGCGGCCTCAAGCGTCTCCTCCCGGTCGAGCACCAGCACCGCGCCCGCCTCCACCACGAGCCCCGCGAGCCCGGCCTTCGCCACGGCCTCCACCGTGCGCGGCCCGATCGTGGGCATGTCGATCCGCAGATCCTGCCCGCGCTTCGCAGCTTTGAAGTATATGCCCTTGAAACCCCTCAGGTATTTCGGGTCGGTGCGGCCCGCGAACTCCAGCAACGCATCCGTTCCCTGCACGGTTTCAAGGCCAAGGCATTGCCCGCCCGCCACCACGCAGCCCTGCCCGATATCGAGCGGCGAGATGCCCTGCAAGATCTCCGCCGCGCGGGCAATGTCGCACTCCTCGGCTTCCGAGGGCGCAGGCCCCACGGCGAGCCCCGCTTCCGCCACGAGCGCGGGGCACACATCGCCCGGCCCCACCACGGCAAAGCCCTGCTCCTCGAAGATCGCGATCACCGTGCGCAAGAGCCCGTCATCGCCCAGCGACATGGCCTGCATGAGCCGCGGCGCAATCGCCATCATCTCCGAATCGAAGGCCGAGGGCTCCATATGCGGGCGCACGAGGCTGCCGGCAAACACCATCCGGCTCACCCCTTCGGCCTTCATCGCCGCGAAAAGCGCGCCGATCTGCTCGAGCCGGTGCCGGTGCGACATCTCCTCGAGCGGGCTCGGGATGCCCTTGAGGGTAATCAGCATGGCGTCGGGGTTCGCCCGGGCAATCTCGCCCGGAAGCGTGCCGTCACAGGCGAGAATCGCCAGCTTGCCGCCCATCCGCCTCAGTCCGCGCCCGGCGTGAGGAAGGAGCGGTCGCTCCCCGCCGTCACGAAATCGACGATCTGGCGCACATAGGCGCTCTCCGTCTCCTCGCCGAGCCGCCTTGCGCGCTCCTGAAAGCTGCCCTCGCCCTGCGCCAGCATCTGGAAGGCGGCCCTGAGCGCGGTGATGTCGCTCCGCGCCACGCCCCGGCGCTTGAGCCCCACGAGGTTCAGCCCGTCGAGTTCGCCGCGCGGCGCCTGCACCAGCCCGTGCGGGATCACGTCATTCGTCACCATCGTGACCGCCCCGATGATCGCGCCCTGCCCGATCCGCACCCATTGATGCACGCCCGAGAGCCCGCCGATGATAACGTCATCCTCCACGATGCAATGGCCCGCAAGGGCGGCGTTGTTCACGATGATCACCCGGTTGCCCACCTGCACGTCATGCGCCACGTGGCAGCCCGCCATGAAGAGCCCGTCATCGCCCACGCGGGTCACACCGCCACCGCCCTCGGTGCCGGTGTTCATGGTCACATGCTCGCGGATGCGGTTGCGCGCGCCCACCACCAGCTTGGTGCGCTCGCCCCGGAACTTCAGATCCTGCGGGATCTCCCCGATGCAGGCGAACGGAAAGAGCGTGCAATCCGGCCCGATCTCGGTATCGCCCGCCACCACGACATGCGATTTGAGCACCGTCCCGTCACCGATGCGCGCCTCCGCGCCCACATGGCAGAACGGGCCCACCTGAACCCCCTGCCCCAGCTGGGCACCCTCTTCCACCACGGCGGAAGGATGCACCTGCGTCTCGCTCATCCGGCCTTCTCCCCGGTCAGGTCCATCATCGCGGTAAACTCGGCCTCGGCCGCCAGTTCGCCCGCCACCTCGGCCACGCCCTTGAACTTCCACACCTTGCCGCCGGGCTTGCCGCGCGTGGTCTCCACCTTCATCTCCAGCACGTCGCCCGGCACCACCATCCGGCGGAATTTGCACGCCTCGATGGCCATGAAGTAAACCAGCAGGTTCTTGTCTTCCATGCCCATTGCCGTGCCCACCATCACCGCCGCGGTCTGGGCCATCGCCTCCACGATCGTCACGCCGGGCATGATCGGCTTGCCCGGGAAATGCCCCTGGAAATGCGGCTCGTTCATGGTGACGTTCTTGATCCCCCGGGCCGATTGGAACCCGTCTATATCCACCACCTTGTCGACCAGCAGAAACGGGTACCGGTGGGGAATCAGCCGCTGGATCATGTGGATATCCGCAACTTTCAGCGGCTCGGTCATGGGGCGTCCTTTCGCGTCGTCCTGTCGGGGAAAAGCCCTAGCAAGAGGGGCGCGGCTCGGCAAGCCGCGCGGGGTCTCAATCGCCGGTGCCGGTGCTGGTGCCGGTGTCGGGGCTGGCGCTCCCGGGCGCGGGCACGGGCGTCTCCGTAAGCGGTTCCGGGACCGCCTCGGGCGCCCTCTCCGGCGGCAGATCGCTCGGCAAGACATCCTCGCCGGCGCCGATCACCTCGTCGATCCGGGCGGCGGCGGCATTCGTGATGTCGATCTCTTCGGCACGGAACAGCACCGCCCGCGCATCGAGGATCGTCACGCCCCCCGCCTCGCGCATCACCTCGAGGATCACCGGCTCCACCGTCCGCAGGAAGATGAGCGGCATCCGCTCGCGGTCGCGCTCGAGGTCGCGCACCCGGCGTTCGCTGTCGCGGCGAATATCCTGCACACGGGCGTCGAAGGCATCGGCCATCTCGCGAAACGCTTCAGGCGACGTCTCCGCCCGTATATCGGTGAGCCGCTGCTCCTCGGCCTCCAGCTCCGCCTCCAGCTTGCGGTTACGCGCCGCCAGCTCCTCGCGCGCCGCCTGATGATCGGCGGCCATGCGCTGGCCAAGCTCGGTTTCCTCGAAAAGCCGCTCCGGGTCGATCACAAGCAGCTCGGATTGCGGCACCCCCACATCCTGCGCCGCCACGGGCGCAGTCAGGCCGAACGGGCCGAGCGAGAGAAGCCCGAGGAGAGCAAGGCGCCCGAACGCGCGCATCGGATCAGAAGTCGGTGCGAACCGAGAAATCGAACTGGCGCTCGATGTCGCCCGGCTCTTTCTGCAGCGCTTTCGAGAAGTCCATCCGCAGCGGGCCGAAGGGCGATTCCCAGAAGAGCGACACGCCGATCACGTGGCGCGGCTTGAAATCGACCGATTGCGCCGGCCCGATCGTGTCCACGTGCCAGAGCGAGCCCACATCGTAGAACGCCCCACCCGACACGCCGAACTCCGCCGGCAGGCCGATCGGGAACTCCGCCTCGAACTTGAGCGCGCTGTAGAAATGCCCGCCCAGATGCTCGCCATTCTGGATCGGGCCCATGCCGTTGGGCTCGAAGCCGCGAATGACCTTCTGGGTGTAGCGATCCACCGCGCGGCTCTGGAAGTTGCCATCATAGTTGATGGCGCCGGCCTCGAGGATCGCGCGCAGCGTCACATCCTCGTTCATCACCTTGCGCTCGCCCACGATCCGCATGTCGGCCTTCACGTAGTCCTGGTCGCCGCCGAGCCCGGCATATTCGATGCCGGTGTCGATCAGCACGCCCGCCGCGGGGTTGAGGCCCCGGTCGCGCGTATCGAACTCGTAGCGGTAGCCCACCGCGCTGGTGAAGAGCCCGCCGCGCGCCGCTTCGGCCGCCAGCGTCGGCGAGGCGCCGAAATAGTTGCCGAGGTCGGAATAGACGGCGTTGTAATAGAAGGTCATCCGCGCGAATTCCGAGACCGGAAGGGCGAGGCTCGGGCGGAAGTTGCCATAGGTCGTGTCATACTGGCTGTTGTAGCCGTCGGTCTCCACGTAGGAGGTCTGCAGCCCGAAGGCCACGTCGCGCCCGAGGAAGGCCGGTTCCACGAAATTCAGGCTGTAGTTGGCGGTTTCCGCCGACAGCGAGACACTGGCCGAAAGCCGCTGGCCGCGCCCGAGGAAGTTGCGCTCCTGGAAGCCGAAGGCGATGCCGAGGCCCGCATCCGAAGAGAAGCTGCCGCCCACCGTGAGCGAGCCGGTGGTGGTTTCCTCAACATCCACGTCCACGACCACCTGGTCGGGGCGCGAGCCCTCGCGGGCGTTCACGTCGGCGGTGGCGAAGTAGCGCAGCGCCCGGATGCGTTCGGCCGTTTCGCGAATCTCGCGCGGGTTGAACGGGTCGCCCTCCACCGTGTCGAACTGGCGGCGGATCACACGGTCGAGCGTGGTGGTGTTGCCCTCGATGTCGATCCGCTCGACGAAGATGCGCGGCCCGCGCACGAGGCGGAACTCCACGTCCAGCGTCAGGTCACGGTCGTTGCGCGTGATGCGCGGCTCGACCCGGAGGAAATCCACCCCCTGCCGAATCGCGAGGCGCTCCATCTTGGCGATCGCGTTTTCCACATGGGTCGGCGAATAGACGACGCCGGGCTTGATCCGCAGGATGTCCTGGTAATCCTCGGCCGCCGCCTCGGGAACCTCGCTCACCGTGGTGATCTCGCCAAAGCGGAACTGCTGGCCTTCCTGGATGTTGAAGGTCACGAAATAGGCGTCCCGCTCGCGCGCCAGCTCGGCATTGGTGCCGGTGATGCGAATATCGACATAGCCGCGCGACTGGTAGAAATCGGTCAGCACCTGCCGGTCGAAGGCAAGGCGGTCTTCCACGAAGGTGTCCTGCGAGATGATCGCGCGCAGCAGCCCGGCCTGCTTGCTCTCGACCACGCGGCGCAGGCGCCGGTCCGAGTAGGCCTGGTTGCCCACGAAGCTCACGCGCTGAATCTCGATGCCCCGGCCCTCGAAGATCTCGAACACGAGATCCACCCGGTTGTCGCTCCGGCGGATGATCTTGGGCGTCACCCGCGCCGCGACCCGGCCGTTCTGCACATAGGCGTTCGAGATGGCATTGGCGTCGCGCTCCGCCTTAGACGGGCTGAACACCTGCCGCGACTTGCTCTCGACGATGCCGGTGAGGTCTTCATCCTTGATCTTGCGGTTGCCCTCGAAGGCGATGCGGCTGATCGTCGGATATTCGATCACCTTGATCACCAGCGTGCTGCCGCGCGGGATGATCTCGACCGTCTCGAAAAGCCCGCTATCGACGATGCGCTGATAGGCGTCGTTGAGTTCGCCCGCACTCACCGTCTGGCCACGCGCGATGCCGGCATAGGTGATGATGGTCTCGGGCTGAATCCGCTGGTTGCCCTCGATGGAAACCGAGGTGAAGCGGTAGGATTGCGCCTCGGCGCTGCCCGCCGACAGCAGCAGCCCGATCGCCAGGAGAAGAACGGACGTAACGCGCGCCACCGTTTCTAATGGGGTTTTCCGCCCATGGCGGACCGCTCGCCAGACGTGCTCGTCTCTCATTGCTATACCCAGTCAGACATCCCAGTTACGAAGTGACTAACCCCTAAATCTGGGCTTGTCAAAGCGCGTCTGCATAGGATTTGGTAGGTGTCGTCCATAGGACGCAGTGGCGCGTTTGCACGGAAAAACCGCACGGGACGCGCCCATGCGGCAGACTCTTGGATAGAAACGGAAAATCCCGCGCCGCGGCCTCAGAGCGAGCCCACGAAGGCCCCCGCCAGCAGCGCGAGCACGATGGTCGCCAGATAGATGATCCGGTCCCAGTTCACGTTCACCAGAACGGTCAGCCCGCGATATCCGCGCATGATGTGTTGCATGGCACTGCTCATGTGTTTCACCAAGGCTCTCTCTGCAGGCGCAGTATGGCACAAATCGGAGCGGGACTGTGGCGAATTCTGGGCATCCGCCCGCTAACTCACGGGCAGAACAGGTCATTTCCGAGCGCGAAGACCATCACCGAGAGCACCAGCACCAGCCCCAGCGTCATCATCACCCGCAGCACGCCTTCCTTCGGCGGGCGCCCGGCCACGGCCTCGTAGGCGTAAAACAGCAGATGCCCGCCATCGAGCACCGGGATCGGGAAGAGGTTCAGCAGCCCCACCGCCGTGGAGAGCACGGCGATGAACCAGATGAAGTTGCTCACCCCCTGGCTCGCCATCGCCCCCGAGACCTCGGCAATGCCGATGGGCCCCGACATGTTGCAG
>JAVKDQ010000100.1:0-5392 GCA_040222155.1 Roseovarius sp. | reverse complement strand
TCGTCAACAAGGTCGCCTATGGCTATTCTTATGCCTCCTGCCCGACGATCCGCATCGGCGCGCTCGGCATCAATATCGACGCGAAGGACATCTGCGGCTTTCTCGACGGCGACAATACCCGCCTGATGGGCGGCGAGCCGGAGCGCGGTGACATCATCGTCTTCCGCCACCCGGTGCATGGCACCGATTTCATCAAGCGCGTGGTGGGCCTGCCGGGTGACACGGTGCAGATGCGCGAGGGCGTGCTGCATATCAACGGCGAGCCGGTGCAGCTCGAACCCGCGGGCGAGTTCGTGGAAGTGAAGGAGCGGCAGGGCCCGCTTCAGGTGATGCCGCGCTGCGAGAACGGGCCAGTGGGCGTGGGCGGCGACTGCATCAAGTCGCGCCAGATCGAGACGCTGCCCGGGGGCACGCGCCATCACATCCTCAACATCGCGCGCCAGCCCACCGACAATACCGGCATCTACACCGTGCCCGAGGGGCATTATTTCTTCATGGGCGACAACCGCGACAACTCCACCGACAGCCGTGTGCCGCTGGCGGCGGGCGGCGTGGGCTATGTGCCCTTCGAAAACCTCATCGGCCGGGCCGACCGGGTGATGTTCTCCTCCGCTGGCCGCTCGATGCTCTTCTTCTGGACATGGCGCGGCGACAGGTTCTTCGAGAAGCTGGAATGAAGCTATCGGGTGAGCTGAAGGCCTTCGAGGCGCGGCTCGGGCACCGCTTCTCGCGGCCCGAGCTGCTGGTGCGGGCGGTGACCCATTCCTCGATGTCCTCGCCCAACCGCGACGACAACCAGCGGCTCGAATTCCTCGGCGACAGGGTGCTGGGGCTGGTGATGGCCGAGGCGCTTCTCGACGAGGACAGATCCGCCGAGGAGGGCCAGCTCGCGCCCCGTTTCAATGCGCTGGTGCGCAAGGAGACCTGCGCCGAGGTGGCCCGCGAGATCGAGCTGGGCGCGGTGCTCAAGCTCGGGCGCTCGGAGATGCTCTCGGGCGGGCGACGCAAGCAGGCGCTGCTGGGCGATGCGATGGAGGCGGTGATCGCCGCCGTCTACCGCGACGCGGGCTTCGAGGCGGCACAGGCGGTGGTGCGCAGGCTCTGGGGCGCGCGGGTGCGGACGGTGAAGGAAGACGCGCGCGACGCCAAGACCGCGCTGCAGGAATGGGCTCAGGCGCGCGGGCTCTTGCCGCCCGTTTACGAGGAGGTGGCGCGCTCGGGCCCCGACCACGCGCCGCAATTCACCATCGCCGCACGGCTCGAGACGGGTGAGGCCGAGAAGGCCACGGCGGGCTCGAAACGGCAGGCCGAGCAGGCCGCCGCCAAGGCGCTTCTGGCACAGGTGGAAAAGGGTTAGCCCCGCTCCGGCGCCGCGCCTTCGGGCAGATGGCGCAAGTGAGTATTTTCCCCAAGAAGAAGCCCGAAGCACGCGCCCCTGCTTCTTCTTGGGTCAAATACTCATTTCGAGGCGCCACGCTTTCAGGCGGCGCGGCGGCGGCGTTGGCGGCGGCGGCCCTGACCGGGCTTGCTGTTGGCGTTGCCGGGTGCGCCCCGGTTCTGTCCGTTGCCACGACCATTTGCCCGGGACTGCGGCTGGGCGCCTTTGGGCGGCGTGCCGCTGCCGACGGGGATGTCGATCTTCATCAGCTTCTGGATCTGTTTCAGCAGATCGGCCTCTTCTGGTGCACAGAAGGCGATGGCCTCGCCCTCGCGCCCTGCGCGGGCGGTGCGGCCGATGCGGTGCACGTAGTTGTCGGGCACTTCCGGCAGGTCGTAATTCACCACGTAGGCCACGCCGGGAATGTCGATGCCGCGCGCCGCCACGTCGGTGGCGACGAGCACGGTGACGGTGCCATCGCGGAACTCGCGGATGGCGCGGTCGCGCTGGCCCTGGCTCTTGTTGCCGTGGATCGAGGCGGCGTTATAGCCGTCGGCCACGAGCTGCTTCATCATCTTCTCGGCGCCGTGCTTGGTGCGCGAGAAGACCAGCGTGAGCGCGTCGAGATCGCGCGAGAGGATCTCGCGCAGCTTGCCCGGTTTCTCGCCCTTCTCGAGGAAGTGCACCGACTGGGTGATCTTGTCGGCGGCCTTGCCCGGAGGCGCGACCTGCACGCGGCGCGGATCGGTGAGATAGGTGCGGCTCAGCTCTTCCATCTGCTTGGGCATGGTGGCGGAGAAGAGCATCGTCTGGCGCGGCGTGCCGAGGCGCGGGGCGATCTTGCGGAGCGTGTGGATGAAGCCCATGTCGAGCATCTGGTCGGCCTCGTCGAGCACGAGATGGCGCACGGTGCCAAGCTCGACGGCGCGGCGCTCCATCAGGTCGATGAGGCGGCCGGGGGTGGCCACGAGAATATCGGTGCCGCGCGACAGCGCGTTGACCTGCCGCCCGATCGACTGGCCGCCCACCACGGTGACGACGCGCATCCGCGTGTCTTGCGTGAGGACGCGCAGGCTTTCGGCGATCTGGTTGGCCAGTTCGCGGGTCGGCGCGAGGATGAGCGACTTGGCGGTTTTCGGCGCGGGCTTGCCGGGTTGGGCCAGCAGGTGGTCGACCAGCGGCAGGCCGAAGGCCAGCGTCTTGCCGGTGCCTGTCTGGGCGAGGCCCATGATGTCGTGCCCGGCAAGTGCGAGCGGGATCGCCTCCTGCTGGATCGGGGTGGGTTCTGTCAGGCCGGCGCGGCGCAGCGCGCCTTGAAGAGCCTCGGCGAGGCCGAGCGAAGTGAAATCTTTCAAGATCTGTCCTTTTGAAGACCCATGCGGCCCGTTGGGCGGACACGGAGTCATGTCACATGGCCGCGAGGGTTCGCGCGGCGGGCGAGGGTTGAGCGCGGCCTCGGAGTGGCGCGGGCGAGCCCCGAGCGATCCGGCCGTGCTGTCAGAACCCTGCGTGATGGGAGCTGGATGGGTTTGGATGCTGATGCGACCCGGATAACTTTCGGGCGCGGCTGGCTCACGCGGCAGCGCAGCGTCAGCGCTCACATGGGGGAGTGCGAGTGATAAGTCAAGCGGTTCTTCATGGCGGCCTGACTTCTTCTTGGTGCAAATACTCTCGCCGTGGGCCTCCTCAGGCTTCCTCGGCTCATTCCCGCGGCGGCAGCCGGTTCGCATCGAGATGACCCCGCAGCGCCCGGAGGTCTTCGATCACTCGTGCCATGCGGGCGAGCTCGGCCTCGCCCAGCACCGCGCCGAAGGCGGCCAGAACGCGGGCGATCGCGCGTTCACGGAAGGCGCGGCCCTCGGCGGTGAGATGCACGAGCTTGCCGCGCGCATCCTTCGGGTTGGGCGACACGGCGATGAACCCATGCCGCTCGAGCGTCTTCAGCGAATGGGTCATGGTGTTCTTGGTGACCTGCATGGCGCGGGCGATCTCGATGGGGGTCTTGCCGTCGCCGCGCAGGGTGAGATGGTTGACGATGGCGAAATGCGAGGGATGCACGCCGCCGGGGAGCACCTGCGAGAGCATCGCACCCCCAAGCTGGTGGAGGATGCCCACCTCGTTGAAGAAGGCGAAAGCGAGCGGGGGCTCTCGCTCGGCCCCGCCGGGCGTTTCGTTGTCGTCTGTCACGCGGTCACCAGTTTCGCCTCGAGCGGCCAGCGCGGGCTGACCTGAACCTCCGGACCGTAGCCCAGACGCGAGAGCATTTGAACCGTGCCGCCGTCGGGAGCAAGGCGCTCGTGCACGGTGCGGTAATGCGCGGCCATCTCGGGGTATTCCTGCAAGGCCTGGCTCAGCGGCTGAAAGCTCAGCCCCTCGCGGGTGGCGGCGAGATTGGCGCGCAGCCACGTGGCGCCGGCAGCGAGCTGGTCGTCGCGGGTGTTGGTGGGGGTGACCATCCAGACATGGCCTGTGGCCGTGCGGCAGTTTTCGAGCACGGCGTCGATGCCCTGGATATAGGCGGCGCTCGAAGTGTCGAGCGCGGTCTCGCGGGTGAACTGGCCGGTGAGGTGAAGAGCTTCGAAGAGGGGGCCGGAGAAGTCGATGCCATCGGGGTTGGCGTTGATCTCGCGCTTGCCGATGCGGAAGAGATCGACGCTTTCCTGGTAGGTGCGGGGCGTTTCGATCTCGATGCGCAGGGCGTCTTCGGTGAGGGCGCGCCAGGCCTGCACCTCTTGCGGCGCGACCGTGCCGCCCATGGGGGTGGCCTCGGTGGCTTCGGCGAGGATGCGATCGAGCGCGGGTTGCGGCACGGGGCGGGTGGTGTCGAAGGGCTCCTTGTTGGAGCGGCGGGCGGGGACATGGGGCCAGAGCAGGTCTGGCTCCAGCGCGCTGTCGGCGGTGAAGCGGGCGCGGGCCACGGGGCGGGTGTCGAGCCCCTCTTCGGAATGGCCCTCGGGGAAGGTCTCCATCTCGGCGCGATAGCCATTGGCGGCGGCTGCCATGCGCATCAGTTCGAGAAAGCAGCCGAGGCCGATGGTGAGCTGGCGGTCGAACGGGTCGGTGTGGGGCAGCTGGCGCGAGGTGTCGAAGCGGAGGGTGACGCCATCGCTGCCTTCAAGCTCCACCAGCCACGGCTGCCGGTTATGCGGGTTTGGGGCGAGGATGGCGTGAGAGAGGGCATTGAGGCGCGGATCGTCGTAGCGCGGCGCGCCGGCCTCGGCCCAGGGGGCGAGCGCGGCATGGGGCGTGCGGGTGAGGGCGAAGCCGCCGGCGGCGAGAATGACGCCGCCCCCGGCGAGGGCGAGAAAGTGCCGACGTTTCATGGTGTGTCTCCTTTGGTTCGATGTCTCACCAATATGGTTCGACATAGAACCTGTCAATCCCTTTGCGCACCCTCCCGCGCCGGGCGCCCCAGCCATGCCCTTTCCAGAGCCTGCAAAACCCGCTAAAGGAAGCGCCTTGCCGCCAACCGAGGACGCCAGACCAGATGACCACGCGCGCGGGCTTCATAGCCCTGATCGGAGAGCCCAACGCGGGCAAATCCACCCTGCTCAACCGGATGGTGGGGGCGAAGGTCTCCATCGTGACGCACAAGGTGCAGACCACGCGGGCGCGAATCCGGGGCGTGGTGCTCGAAGGCGAGGCGCAGCTGGTGTTCGTGGATACGCCAGGCCTCTTCCAGCCGCGCCGCAGGCTCGACCGGGCGATGGTGGCCGCGGCATGGGGCGGGGCGGCGGATGCCGATGTCGTCGTGCTCCTCGTGGAGGCGCATCGGGGGCTGACCGATGGCGTGGAGCGTATTCTCGAGGCGCTGCCCGAGGCCACCAAGGGCCGCAAGGTGGCGCTCGCGATCAACAAGATCGACCGGGTGAAGGCGGAGGCGCTGCTGGGGCTTGCGCAAAAGCTCAACGAGCGGTTTGCCTTTGCCGAGACCTTCATGATCTCCGCCGAGCGCGGGCACGGGGTGGATGACCTGCGTCGCTGGCTCGCGGGGGAGGTGCCCGAAGGCCCGTG
>JAVKDQ010000099.1:0-40436 GCA_040222155.1 Roseovarius sp. | reverse complement strand
TCCTAGTGCATGATGCGGCGCGGGGGAAGCGGGGTTTGTCGCGGGGGTGCGCGCCGTGGCGTCGCGGGGTTTATTCGGCGCGAGCGCGCGAGCGGATGGTTGACGCCTCTTTCCCTTCGCGCCATGAGGAGCGCGTCATCGCCCAAGGAGGAACACGCGGATGAGCTGGAACACCCTCGACGACATGGATCTCGCCGGAAAGACGGTGCTCACGCGCGTGGATATCAACGTGCCGGTGGAAGCGGGCCGGGTGACAGACACCACGCGGATCGACCGGATCGTGCCGACGGTGGAGGACATTCTCGCCAAGGGCGGCAAGCCCATGCTCATCGCCCATTTCGGGCGCCCCAAGGGCAAGGTCGTCGACGAGATGTCGCTCCGGCAGGTCGTGCCCGCGCTCTCCAGGGCGCTTGGCCGCAAGGTGGTGCTGATCGAGACGCTGGAAGGTGCCGAGGATCTCACCGAGGAGGCAAAGGGCGCCGAAGTGCTGCTGCTTGAGAACATCCGTTTCCATCCCGGTGAGGAGGCCAATGACGAGGCCTTCGCCAGCCGCCTAGCCGCGTTGGGCGATGTCTACTGCAACGACGCCTTCTCGGCGGCACATCGCGCGCATGCCTCGACGGAAGCGCTCGCCCGCCACCTGCCGGCCTGCGCGGGACGGCTGATGCAGGCCGAACTCGAGGCTCTGGAAGCCGCCCTCGGGCACCCGCAGCGCCCGGTGGTGGCGGTGGTGGGCGGCGCCAAGGTTTCCACCAAGCTCGACTTGCTGGGCAATCTCGTTGGCCGGGTCGACAAGCTGGTGATCGGCGGGGGCATGGCCAATACCTTTCTCGCCGCGCAGGGGCTCGACGTGGGCAAGTCGCTCTGCGAGCACGAGATGGCCGAGACCGCGCGCGAGATCATGGCCAAGGCGGGCGCCGCGAAATGCGAGATCCTACTGCCGGCGGACGTTGTCGTGGCGCGTGAGTTCAAGGCGGGCGCGGAGCACGAGGTGGTGGCGGCCCATGCCTGCCCGGGCGATGCGATGATCCTCGATGCGGGGCCGCGCTCGGTGCAACGGATCGGCGCGGCGCTCGAGGCCGCGCGCACGCTCATCTGGAACGGCCCGCTCGGCGCCTTCGAGATCGCGCCCTTCGATGCCGCCACCAATGCCGCGGCGCTCAAGGCCGCCGAACTCACCCGCGCAGGCAAGCTGGTTTCCGTCGCGGGCGGGGGCGATACCGTGGCCGCGCTCAACACCTCGGGCGCGGCGGCGGATTTCACCTATATCTCCACGGCCGGGGGCGCCTTCCTCGAATGGATGGAAGGCAAGACCCTGCCAGGGGTTGCGGCGCTCGGCGGCTGAGACGCGCCGTCGCGCGAAACCCGGCCGAAACAACGGGCCGAAAACGCACGAGCGCCCCGCCGTTAGCGCCAACAGAATTGCAACGCCCAGCCCCCTCGCCTAAGAGGGCGCAACCGGGACAGACAAGCATTTCAAGCGGAGCGCATACCATGACGAAAGAGCAACAGGCCGAGAAAATCCGGGCAGGAAAAGGCTTCATTGCCGCGCTCGACCAGTCCGGTGGCTCCACCCCAAAGGCGCTGAGGCTCTACGGGATCGAGGAAGATGCGTATTCCGGCGAGGAGGAGATGTTCGACCTCATCCACGAGATGCGCAGCCGCATCATCAAGTCTCCCGCCTTCACCGGCGAACGGGTGGTGGGCGCCATTCTCTTCGAGCAGACCATGGACCGCGAGATCGACGGTGTGCCCACCGCGCAGGATCTTTGGGAAAACCGGGGCGTGGTGCCTTTTCTCAAGGTCGACAAGGGTCTCGCCGACGAGGCGGATGGCGTAAAACTGATGAAACCCATGCCGGACCTCGACGCGCTGCTGGAACGCGCCGTGGCCAAGGGCGTCTTCGGCACCAAGATGCGCTCGGTGATCGACGCGGCCTCGCCCTCGGGCATCAAGGCGGTGGTAGACCAGCAATTCGAAGTGGGCCGGACGATCCTCGGGCACGGGCTGGTGCCGAGCATCGAGCCGGAGGTGACCATCTCGATCTCCGACAAGGCCGAGGCCGAAGAGATCCTGCGGGCCGAGATCGCGGCGCAGCTCGATACGCTGGAGCCCGGGCAGGAGGTGATGCTGAAGCTCACCCTGCCGGAGAACGCGAACCACTACAAACCGCTCGTCGATCATCCGCGCGTGCTGCGCGTGGTGGCGCTTTCGGGCGGCTATTCGCGCGAGGAGGCCAATCGGCGCCTGTCCGAGAATGCGGGGATCATCGCGAGCTTCTCGCGGGCGCTCACCGAGGGACTCTCGGCACAGCAATCGGATGCCGAATTCGACGCCACGCTCGGGGCCTCGATCGACAGCATCTACCAGGCATCCGTCTCGGGCTGACACGGGACGAGGGGGGCGCCGCCCCCCGGCCTGCGGCCTCCCCCGGAGGTACTTGGGCCAAGAAGAAGCCAGCCACTCGGGATTTGATCAAATTCTCTTGGCAGCCCGCCAGAAAGCGGGTTAGATGGCGTCATGGATTTGAGCAGATACCAGACGATCCGGGTTGCGGCCTGCGACCTCAACGGACAGATGCGCGGCAAGCGTGTGCCCGGCAGCTATGCCGCGAAACTCGATGGCGGCGCGGTGCGTATGCCGGTTTCGGCACTTAATCTCGACATTTTCGGCGCCGATATCGAGAACTCGCCGCTTGTCTTCGAGACAGGCGATGCCGATGGCGTGCTCCGGCCCACCGGGCGCGGGCCGGTGCCGCTGCCATGGCTCGACACGCCGCAGCCGCTGGTGCCGATGGGCATGTATACCGAGGAGGGCGCGCTTTTCGACGGCGACCCGCGCCATGCGCTTGTGGCCGTGCTCGGGCGCTATGCCGCGCGCGGCTGGCAGGTGATGGCCGCGACCGAGCTCGAATTCACGCTGGTCGATGACAGCAACGAGGCTCTCGCGCCCGCGCTCAACCCGCGTTCGGGCCGCAGGGTGCGCTCGCCCAATATCCTCTCGATGACCCATCTCGACGCGTTCGACGGCTTCCTTTCGGCGCTTTACGAGGGCTGCGAGGCGATGGGCATTCCGGCGCAGACCACCACCAGCGAGGCTGGGCTGGCGCAGTTCGAGGTGACGCTGACGCATCAGGAGGCGCTGCGGGCCGCCGATGACACCTGGCTATTCAAGGCGCTCATTCGCGGCCTTGCGCGCAAGCACGGCATGGCCGCCACCTTCATGGCCAAACCCTTCGAAGCGGATGCGGGCAACGGGATGCACATGCATTTCTCGGTGATGGATGCGCAGGGGCGCAACGTCTTCGACGATGGCGGACCCGAGGGCTCGGAAGTGCTGCGGCAGGCCATCGCCGGATGCCTCGCAACGCTCCGCCCCGCGACACTGCTCTTTGCCCCGCATGCCAACAGCTATGCGCGGCTGGTGCCCGGCGCCCATGCGCCCACGGGGGCGAGTTGGGGCTACGAGAACCGCACCACGGCGCTGCGCGTGCCGGGTGGGGCGCCTTCGGCGCGGCGCATCGAGCACCGCGTGGCCGGGGGCGACATCAACCCCTACCTCACCTTCGCCGCCATTCTCGGCGGAGCGCTGCTGGGGGTGGAGGACGAGGCCGTTCCGCCGCCGCCCACGCAGGGCAACGCCTATGAGCTCGACCTGCCGCAGTTGGCGGAGGATTGGCTGACCGCGATCGACGTGTTCGAGGCGGATACGGGCATGGCGCGGATCTTCCCTGCCGGGCTCATCCGCAACCTCGTGATGACCAAGCGCCAGGAGGCGCGGGTGATCGCGGAACTGCCGGAAAGCGAGCACTGGAAAACCTATCTCGAAACGGTTTAACTCGCCTCACGCGCGGGGCCTTGCGGGGCGCGCCGCCCTGCGTTACCCTGAATTTGATCAAATTACAGGTGAGACATGAAAATCGGCATCCTGCTGACGGGGCTTACCCTGCCGGAACTGGCAGCGGTCCGGGGCGAGTATGATGCGTTCTTCCGCGATTTCCTCGACGGGAACGGGTTCGAATTCGAGACATATGTGGTGGTGAAGGGCGAATTGCCAGAAAGCCCCGACGAGGCTGATGGCTGGCTGGTGACCGGCTCCAAGCATGGCGCTTACGAGGATCACGAGTGGATCCCGCGGCTAGAGGCGTTCCTGCGCGCGGTGCATGCGGCGAAGAAGCCGCTTGTGGGCATCTGCTTCGGACACCAGATCATCGCGCAGGCGCTGGGGGGCAAGGTCGTCAAGTATCCCGGCGGCTGGAAGGTGGGGCTGACCGAATACGAGATCGAGGGCGCGCCGGTTTCGCTCAACGCCTGGCACCAGGATCAGGTGGTGGAGCCGCCGAAGGAAGCCAAGGTGATCGGCACCGGCCCCGACTGCGCCGTGGCCGCCATGACCATCGGCGATCACATTCTCACCTACCAGCCGCATCCCGAATTCGACGCCGAGGTGGTGGAGACTCTGATACGGCTGCGCGGCCCGGGCGTGGTGCCCAAGGATACGCTTGCCTCCGCCACGGCGCGGCTCGACCAGCCCAGTTCGTCGCCCGCCATCGCCCGCCGCATCGCCGGGCATTTCAAGAAGGGAGCCTGACATGGCCGACTGGACGGAAAAACTGCCCGAAGCCGCGCAGGCTTATCTCGAGAATCGCCGGCTCGACGAGGTGGAATGCGTGATTGCCGACCTGCCGGGCATCGCCCGTGGCAAGGCGGTTCCGGCCTCGAAATTCGCACGCCAGAAGCACTTCCACCTGCCAGATTCGATCTTCTTCCAGACGATCACCGGCGATTGGGGCGAGGCCGCAGGCGAGGAGGGTTTTCTCGAGCGCGACATGATCCTGACACCCGATCTCGGCACGGCCACCGCCGCACCATGGACAGGCGACTGGACGTTGCAGGTGATCCACGACGCGTTCGACCGCGACATGCAGCCCATTCCCTTCAGCCCGCGCAACGTGCTCAAGCGCGTGGTGAAGCTCTACGAACAGCAGGGGCTGAAGCCGGTCGTCGCGCCCGAGATGGAGTTTTTCCTCGTGGCGCGCAACCTCGACCCGGCGAAGCCCATCGCGCCGATGATGGGGCGCTCGGGCCGCCCCGCGGCCGCCCGGCAGGCCTATTCACTGACGGCGGTCGACGAGTTTGGCCCGGTGATCGACGACATCTACGATTTCGCCGAGGCACAGGGCTTCGAGATCGACGGGATCACGCAGGAGGGCGGCGCGGGCCAGCTCGAGATCAACCTCCGCCATGGCGACCCGGTAAAGCTCGCGGACGAGGTGTTCTATTTCAAGCGGCTCATCCGCGAAGCGGCGCTCCGGCACGATTGCTTCGCCACCTTCATGGCAAAGCCCATCGAGGACGAACCGGGCTCGGCCATGCATATTCACCATTCGATTCTCGATATCGAGACGGGCCGAAACGTATTCGTCGGCCCGCAAGGTGGCGAGACGGATGCCTTCTACCATTTCATCGGCGGGATGCAGACCTATCTGCCCTCGGCCATCGCGGTGCTGGCGCCCTATGTGAACTCCTACCGCCGTTACGTGAAGGACCATGCCGCGCCGATCAACCTCGCATGGGCGCGTGACAACCGCACCACGGGCATCCGCGTGCCGCTCGCCCCGCCCGAGGCGCGGCGGATCGAGAACCGCGTGGCGGGGATGGATTGCAACCCCTATCTGGGCATCGCCGCGAGCCTCGCCTGCGGGCTTCTGGGCATCTTGCGGGAGGTGCGGCCCGAGCCGCAATTCCGGGGCGACGCCTATGCGGGCGATTACGACTTTCCCAACACGATGGGACCGGCGCTCGATCTCTTCGATGAGGCGACCGAGCTTCAGGAGGTGCTGGGAGAGGAGTTCAGCCGGGTCTATTCCATCGTCAAGCGCGCCGAGTACGAGGAGTTCCTGCAGGTGATCAGCCCGTGGGAGCGCGAGCACCTGCTGCTCAACGTCTGACAACCGCTTCGCGTTCAGCGCCAAGAGACACCGGAGAAAGGGCAACAGATGAACCTGCTCCATGCCAATGACCGCCCGGGCCAGTACCCGGCGAGCTGGTATGCGGCCACCGTGGCGCCGCTTGCACCTTTTCCCCGACTCGAGGGAGAGGTGCGCGCGGATGTCTGCGTGGTGGGGGCCGGGTTCACCGGGCTTTCGGCGGCGTTGCACCTGGCCGAGCGCGGCTTCGACGTGGTGCTGCTCGAGGCGCATCGCGTGGGCTTCGGGGCCTCCGGGCGCAATGGCGGCCAGCTGGGCTCGGGCCAGCGGATGGATCAGCACGTGGTCGAGAAGCTGGTGGGGCGCGCGGATGCCGACAAGCTCTGGCATCTCGCCGAAGATGCCAAGGCGCTGGTGAAATCGCTCATCGCGCGGCACGGGATCGACTGCCACCTGAAGCCGGGCGTGGCGCATCTGGGTTTCACCAAGGCCGAGATGCGCGAGGAACACGCCTATGCGGAGTTTCTCGCCGAGCGCTACGGTTATGATCAGATCGAGACGCTGGACGAAACGGCGGCGCAGGCGGTCTGCCCCTCGCCCGCCTATACAGGCGGCACGCTCGACATGGGGGCGGCCCATCTGCACCCGCTGGCCTATGCGCTGGGGCTGGCGCGGGCGGCAGAGGCGGCAGGCGTGCGTATTCACGAAAGCGCCGAGGTGCACCGGATCGAACCGGGCGTCAAGCCTGTGGTGGCCACCGGGCAAGGCCGCGTCGTGGCGGATCACGTCGTGCTCGCCTGCAACGGCTATCTTGGCGGGCTCGACCGGCAGGTTGCCGCACGGGTGATGCCCATCAACAATTTCATCGTGGCGACAGAACCGCTGGGCGACGAGGCCGCGCGGGTTTTGGCGCGCGACGTGGCGGTGGCCGACACGAAATTCGTGGTAAACTATTTCCGTCTCAGCCATGACAAGCGCCTGCTTTTCGGTGGTGGCGAAAGCTATGGCTACCGCTTCCCGAAGGATATCGCCGCGCTGGTGCGCAAGCCGATGACCCAAATCTTCCCCCATCTGCGCGATGTGCGGGTGGATTACGCCTGGGGCGGCACGCTTGCCATCACCATGCGCCGCCTGCCCTATCTCACGCGGCTCGCGCCCAACATGCTGAGCGCCTCGGGCTATTCGGGTCACGGAGTGGGCACCGCCACCCATGCGGGAAAGCTGATGGCCGAAGCCATCGCCGGCGAGGCGGAGGGGTTCGACACCATGGCGCGCATCCCCGCCCTGCCCTTTCCGGGCGGCCCGGCCTTTCGCTCGCCCCTGCTGGTGCTTGCCATGACATGGTTTGCCCTGCGCGATCGCATCGGCATCTGATCCACCTTTTCCAAGGCAACCCGGCAAACCCTCGCGTGTAGCGGGATGTTACCAAAATTTCGCTTTTGGGCGACGCGCGCGTGGTGTATGTTTTCAGGAAATCCGAAGACACATTTCAGGAAACCTGAAGACATGACCCTCGCACCAAACGTCTACGATGCAGAGCCCATCCCCGAAGCCGCCCGCGCGGAAATCGACAGGATGCTGAAATCGGGCGATCTTTTCCGCTACACTGCGCCGGAGAACGCCCCGGTGACGCTGCTGGAGCGGGATTTCGCGGCGCATCTGGGCAGCAAGTATGCGCTGGCGGTGAGTTCCTGCTCGGCGGCGCTGTTCCTCTCCCTCAAGGCGCTCGGTTTGCCGCGCGATGCGAAGGTGCTGATTCCCGCCTTCACATTCGCCGCCGTGCCCTCGTCGATCGTTCATGCCGAGTGTGTGCCAGTGCTCTGCGAGGTGGGCGACAATTACCGCATCGACATGACCGATTTCGAGGCACGTCTCGAAAGCGGCATCGACGCCATCATCATCAGCCACATGCGCGGCCACACATCCGACATGGATGCGATCATGGCGCTGGCCGAGGTGCGGGGCATCCCGGTGATCGAGGATGCGGCACATTCGCTCGGCACCACATGGGGCGGGCGCAATATCGGCACGATCGGGCGCGTGGGCTGCTTCAGCTTCCAGTCCTACAAGCTGGTGAACGCGGGCGAAGGCGGGATCATGGTGAGCGACGATGCCGAGTTGATCGCGCGCGCCGTCATCATGTCGGGCGCCTACGAGCATAACTGGGCCAAGCACATGACCGGCGAGGATGCGGCGCTCGAGGCGGCCTTCGCCAAGTGGCAGAACCAGCTGCCCCTCTACAACCTGCGCATGGCCAATCTCTCGGCCGCCATCATCCGCCCGCAGATCGCGGAGATTCCGCGCCGGGTGCGCGATGGCCGCGCCAACCACGATTTCGTTGCCGCGCGCCTCAACAACTCGCCCTGGCTCACCGTGCCGGACAAGCTCGCGCGCGAAGAGCGGGCGCCCGATTCGATCCAGTTCAACCTCGTGGGGCTCTCGGAAGATGAAACCCGCGCCTTCGCAGATGCCGCGGCAGCCCGTGGCGTGAAGGTGCAGGTCTTCGGGCTTTCCACCGACAACGCTCGCGCCTTCTGGAACTGGCGTTTCCTCGGCGAGACGCCCGACCTGCCGAAGACCCGCACCATGCTGATGAAGGCCTGTGATGCGCGTCTGCCCGCCCGCCTCACCCGCGCCGAGCTCGAAGTGATCTCCGATGCGCTCATTCTCGCGGCGGAAGATGTGATGGGCGAGGCCCGCGCCTACGGCACCTGAGCGGGGCGCCTAGAGCACCGTGAGCGCGTTGCGCAGGAGCGGGTAGCGCTCTTCGGCGGGCCGCGACACCGACTTCTCGAGAATTGGGCGCAGGGCACTCGCCACCCGCTCGGGCATGTCCTGCAGGATGCCCTTGCGCGCGGTCAGGCTGATGGTGCGCCAGAGCGGTTCTAGCGGCAATTCCATCACGTCGATCTGGTTGGCGAAACGTTGCGCGCGCATGAGGGCGAGCGGTGTCAGGATCGTCCAGCCCGCGCCCTGCCCAACGAGCGCGAGAATGGCATGGTAGCTGTCGAGCTCGAAACGGTGGGGAAGGGTCACGTTCTGCCGTGCGAGATGCGCCGTGATCAGGCGGCCCATATAGTGCCGCTGAGTGTATTGCACGAGCGGCAGGCGCTTGAGTTGGCGCAGCGTATCGCCTGCCGGGTCGATCACGCCTTTGGGTGCCGCCACCACGAAGGCCTCGCGCATGAGCGGATGAACTTCTACCCAGTCATCCTCGGCGCCAAGCTCGGCGGCCACGATCACGTCGAGCTCGCGCGCGTCGAGCAGATCGTAGAGATAATGGCTCGCGCCGGTTTCAAGCAGGAACTGGCTGCCCGTGAGCTCTCCCGCCATGTGAGTGAGAAGCTGCGGCGTCACATCCGCCTCGAAATCCTCGATCATTCCGAGACGGAAGCGGGTGAGCGCGGAGAGATCGCGCATGGCGAGCTCGGCACGCGCCTGCGCCGCCTCGTTGAGGATCACCTGCGCGCGGCGCTTGAGGATCTCGCCTGCAGGCGTCAGGCGCACCGGCCGGGCGTTGCGCTGCAGAAGCGTGGCGCCTACCGCGGTTTCCAGATTGGTGAGCTGCTGGCTGATGGTGGAGGGGCTGGTGCCGAGCCGCTTGGCTGCGGCGGAGATCGAGCGCTCGTCGGCCGTGGCCATGAAGACCTCGATTCCCCACAGCGTTATCCGGCCGGGGCTGTCGACCATGATCGCGCGCCCCGCCTCGCGCCTACTTGCTCATCTTGGAGAGCTTCGCCTGCAATTCGGCGAGCTGCTTCTTGATGTCGTCGAGCCCCTCGCCATCGTCTTCGTCGGAGGCGCTGTCGCTCTTCGGCACCGTGCTGCCGGGCATCTTCATCTGCCCGGTCATCGCCTTGAGAAAGGCCTCCTGCTGGGCGCGCACGGCCTCCATCCCCGGCATCGAGGCGAGCGGGTTGGCCTTGGCCATGTTTTCCATCATCTGGGTCTGGCCCTCGCGCAGCATCTCGAAGCTTTGCGCGAGAAACTCGGGCACCATCGAGGTGGCCTGCGTGGTGTAGCTGCGCACCAGATCGTTAAGCACGTTGATCGGCAACACGTTCTCGCCGCGGCTCTCATGCTCGGCGATGATCTGCAGCAGATACTGGCGGGTAAGGTCGTCGCCCGATTTCAGATCTATGATCTGCACGTCGCGGCCATCGCGAATGAATTCGGCGATATCTTCGAGCGTCACGTAATCGGAGGTTTCGGTATTGTAGAGCCGGCGGCTGGCATACCTCTTGATCAGCAGCGGTTTGTCGGATTGGGCCACGGCAGTCACTCCCCTGATGCAGCGCTGCAGCACAGCTTAATGTGGCAGGTGCGAAAAGGAAAGGGCGAGCCGCATGGGCTCGCCCTTCGATGTTCCGGGTCTCGCGAGGGAGGATGGGAGACCCGAAACCCGATGTCGCGCTTACTTGGAAGCGGCGGCGGTCGATGCCTTCTTGGCAGCCGCGGTCACCTCGTCGGTGGCTTTCTTCACGGCTTTGGTGGCGTCTTCCTGCATGTCTTTGCCGGCAGCCATCATCAGCTCGACAGTGTCCATCTGAACCTTCTTCGCGATTTCGGCGAAGGCGGCCATGTTCTCGGCAGCCACTTCGGCGTTGGCGGAAGCGAAATCGGTCATCGCCTTGGCGTAGTCAGCCGGCTCGGTTTTCGCCTTGGAGACTTCTGCCAGCTTCGAAAGGGTTTCTTTCGTCCACTTGCTGGAAATCTCGGCCGATTTCTCGGCGGCTTCGAGCGCCACGCCCGAGAGTTTCTCGCTCAGGGCTGCCTGATTCTTGAAGGCGTCTTCCATCGCTTTGGTGTCGACGGGGAATGCACCCATGAAGTCTTTCATGATGCTGTTGAAGTCTTGTGCTTTTGCCATTGTCTTGGTCCTCGGTCTGGTGCTTGGGGTCTCAATGGCGTGTGCCATTGCTGCGTCTGCATAACATATACATGCTGCAGCGCAGCATTTCAAGAGTTTTTTCTGCACTGCAGCAAAAGCCTTGGAAAACCCAAATGTCTCGAAAATTCAGACAGTTGCCTTCTTGCGCACATAGCTTCCGGGTGCTGGCCCCAGCGGCGGATGCTCGGAATCACCCGGTTCGCGCGCCGCGACCTTCTTGCCCGAACGCTTGCGCAGCCACGCTTCCCAGAGTGGCCACCAGGAGCCGTTGTGCCGCTCGGCCGCGGCCATCCACTCATCCGCCGAGCCGCTCAGGTCGTTGTTCACGTAATGGCCGTACTTGCCCTTGCTGGGCGGGTTCACGATCCCCGCGATGTGGCCCGACTCGGAGACGATGAAGGTGCGATCCTTCGAGCCCGTCTGCAGGAAGCCGCGATAGCAATCCTTCCACGCCGCGATGTGATCGGACTGGCAGGTGACCGCCATGATCGGCAGTTTCACATCCGAGATGTGCACCTTCTCGCCGCAGAGCGGAAAGCCGCCCTCGATGAACTCGTTGCGCTGGCAAAGGCCGCGCAGATAATCCATCGCCATCTTGCCGGGCAGGTTCGAGCCGTCGCCGTTCCAGTAAAGCAGATCGAAGGCGGGGGGCGTTTCGCCCATCATGTAGCTCTTCACGGCGGGCGTGTAGATGAGATCCTTCGAGCGCAGGAAGGACATGGTGCGCGACATGATGAAGGAGCGCATCAGCCCCTGCTCGGCCACCTCGTCCTCGATCCCGTCGATGAAATCGTCCTGCAGGAAGGGCGTGAACTCGCCCTGCTCCGAGAAATCGGTGAGTGCGGTGAAGAAGGTGGCAGACTTCAGCGACTTGTCGCCGCGCTTGGCCATCAGCGCCGCCACCATGTGCAGCGTTGTGCCCGCGATGCAATAGCCCACGGCATTTACCTGCTTCTGCCCGGTGATGGCCTTCACCTCGCGGATCGCGGTGAGAAAACCATCTTCAACATAATCCTGCATCCCGACATCGGCAAAGCTGCGGTCGGGGTTGACCCAGGAAACCACGAAGAGCGTGTAGCCCTGTTCGGTGATCCACTTGATCAGGCTGTTCTGCGCCTTGAGGTCGAGAATGTAGAACTTGTTGATCCAGGGCGGAAAGATGATGAGCGGGGTCGCGTAGACCTCTTCCGTGGCGGGCGCATACTGGATGAGCTCCATCATCCGGTTGCGGTACACCACCTCGCCCGGCGTGGTGGCGATGTTCTCTCCCAGCTCGAAGGCGCTTTCATCTGCCAGTCGCACCACCATCTCGCCGTGATTGGCCTCGAGATCGGCCACGAGGTTTTCGAGGCCCTTCACGAGACTCTCGCCTTCTGTCTCGATGGCCTTCTCCAGCGCGTCGGGGTTGGTGCCGAGGAAATTGGTGGGGCTCATCATATCGATGATCTGGTTCGAGAAGTAGGAGAGGCGGCGTTTTTCCGTCTCGGGCAGGTCGTCGATATCCTCGAGCGCGGTCTCGATCGCCTGCTTGTTCAACGCGTATTGCTGCTTGATGTAGTGGAAATAGGGATGCGTATCCCAAAGCGGGTTGGAAAAGCGCTTGTCACCCTTGAGCGGGTCTTCTGGCGCGTCGTCGCCCTGCGGCGGCTTGCCCGTCGCCAGCGCCTGCTGCGCTTCGAGGAAGCTGCGCACCGACTTGCCCCAGTATTCGAGCTGCTGCTCGTAGATCTTGCCGGGGTTTTCGAACATCTCCTGCCAGTAATTTCCGGCGGCCTTGGCGAAAAGCTCCTGCGAGGGCCCGTTGAGCTGCGGGTTGGGCGGGCGACGCGCGGAGAGCGCCTGAACGAGCCGCGCCGACAGCTCCTCGACACGCTCGAGGTTCCGGTTGAGCTTTTCCAGATTTTGCGTCGGCAAATGCTCTTGCGTTGCCATTTAAACGAATCCCTCGTAAGTTTCTGCCATGCAGCATAGCGTCGCGCGTCAGACGTGGTGGTGCGACGAAAGGAACCGGGACACCCCGGATTTAGGAGCCGACATGCGCTACATGATGACGTACGACCTGATGGAAACCCTCCGCAACACCAATCAGTGGCTCGGGGCCACTGCCTCCACGATGGCATCCTATCCGGTTTTCAGCATGGTGCCAAATCCTGCGTTCCAGTGGATGGCGGCATGGGGCGAGGTCACGGAGCGAACCTATCAGCGCATGGTCGTCAAGCCCGACTGGGGCATCGAGTCGATCACCGGCGAGGATGGCCGCGACCACCTCATCCGCGTGGAAACAGTCAAGGAAAAGCCTTTTGGCGACCTCATTCACTTCAACGTGCAGGGCCGCGACGAGATGGATCGCCGGGTGCTGCTGGTGGCGCCGATGTCGGGCCACTACGCCACTCTCCTGCGCTCAACTGTCCGCTCGCTGCTGCCCGATTGCGAGGTCTATGTCACCGACTGGCACAATGCGCGCGACATTCCGGTATCGGCGGGCAACTTCGATATCGAGGATTACACGCTTTACCTGATGGATTTCATGCGCGAGCTGGGCTCCGATCTGCATGTGATCGCCGTTTGCCAGCCCGCGCCGCTCACGCTGGCGGCCACCGCCTATCTCGCGGAGCTCGACCCCGATGCGCAGCCGCGTTCGCTGACGCTGATCGGCGGCCCGGTCGACCCGGATGCGGCCCCGACCGAAGTGACCGATTTCGGAAGCCGCGTGACTATGGGCCAACTCGAGGAAATGATGACCCAGCGCGTGGGGTTCAAATACAAGGGCGTGGGTCGCATGGTCTATCCCGGGCTCCTGCAACTCGCCTCCTTCATGTCGATGAATTTCGACCGCCACAGCAGCGCCTTCATGAACCAGATCACCCGCGTGGCGCAGGGCGAGGCCTCTGATCGCGACCCGCACAACAAGTTCTACGACGAGTATCTCGCGGTGATGGACATGCCGGCCGAGTTCTACCTCTCGACGGTGGAGCGCATCTTCAAGGGCCTCGAGATCGCACGAAACGAGTTCGTTGTGAAAGGCCACAAGGTGGACTTCGGCAAGATCACCAAGGTGGCGGTGAAGACCGTGGAAGGCGGCAAGGACGACATCTCGGCGCCGGGCCAGTGCATTGCCGCGCTCGACCTGCTCACAGGGCTGCCCGACAGCATGAAAGCCAGCTACGTCGAGCCCGAGGCAGGCCATTACGGCATCTTCGCCGGCCGGTCCTGGCGCAACAACATCCGCCCACTGGTGCTGAACTTCATCGACGCGAATTCAGAGGCACCCGCGGCGCGTAACCGCACCTCCTCAAAGAAATCGAAGAGCAACGTCACCAAGCTTTCGGCGGTCTGATTCCTACAAGGCGCACCTTGCCCGCCGATAGCTCGGGGTTGTGAGAAAAGACCTTTGCGCGATGTGTTGTGGCCGTCCGGTCGCATATGCTCAGCCCTGCTCCTTCGCGGGCGCGCGCGCCAGCCAATCCCGCAATGCGGCGTTCATCGCCTCGGGCTGCTCGAGCATGGGCAGATGCCCGGCGTCCTCGATCACCCGATGCTCGGCATCCGGGATGAGTTCGGCCATCAGCGCGTGGCGGCGCGGCGGAGTAAGCTGGTCATACTCGCCGCTTATCACCAGCCCGGGCACCTTGCAGCGCCTCAGAGCCGCCTGATAATCGCGCCTCCGCTGCATCGCGCGTATCTGCGCCACGATCGCCTCGACCCCGATATTGCGCGCCATCTCCACAACCTCGGCGATGATACGGGCGCGGGCCACGCCGGGCGCAAGGAAGACGGGCTTGAAGAACCCGTGCACCGCCTGCTCGAGTTGACCCGCCTTGAGCTTGATCACCAGCGGTTCGTATTCCGCCGCGCTCTGGGGCGTTTCGGCCAGCGCATTGGTGCAGATGAAGGCGACGCGGCTCACGCGGTCGGGGGCGCGGCGCAGAAGCTCCATGGCCACGCACCCGCCCATGTCGGCTCCGGCCACGGCGAAGCGGCGCGGCAGGCCGTCGAGCAGGCGCGAGGCGATCTCCTCGACCCTGTCGCCGCCGGTTACGGGCGCCACGGTGACGGGCGTCGTCGGGCTGAAGGCGGTCAACTGCGCCGAGAAGATGCGCGCATCGCACATCATCGGAGGCAGGAAAACGATGGGGTCGCTCATGAGGATCCTCTGCTCGTCGCGGCGTCCCCGCGTCCGTGTTTCAATCTGCAGGCTGGCGCGCGCGGTTTCAAGCGCCGCGCATCTGCGGCGGCGCGAGCTCGCCCATCATTCTGCGTTCCGTCACCGGCCCGGCCTCACAGCCCGCGCGCCCACTCTAGGATGAGTTCCGCCGCCGCACCCGTGTTGGCGGGCGAGACGATGTCGCCGGCGATGACATGGGCCGAAGGGTCCACTCCCTCGCCGAGATCCGGCGCGGCATGGGTCACCGGCCCGCCCCAGCGGGCGCGCAGCCTGTCGGTGGCCCTGGCATCCACCACCGCATCCTCGGGGGAATAGTAGAAAAGCGCGGGAAGCCGCACCGCGCCGTAGTCGAGCCCGCGCGCGTATTTCACCAGCGCTGCCATCGGCAGGAGCGCGCGGATGGGGTAGCGCGTTGTCCAGTTCTGCTCCTGCAGCGGGTTGAGCGGCTCGAAACTCCTCGTGCCGCCCGCCACGAGCGGCAGCCAGAGCCGCGCGGCCGGCCAGGTGAGCAGCCGGGCGGCGGGCGAGTTGATGCCGAAATTGGGAGAGACGAACACGATCCCCTTCACGTCGCGCATGAGTTCCGGCTCGGTTGCGGCGACGGCGGCAAGCGTGCCCCCGGTGGAGGTGGCTATGACGATCACCTCATGGCCCACCGCGCGCCCGATCGCGAGCGCCTCGGCGGTATCGGCCAGCCAGTCGCCCGCGCGGGGCTCTTCCATCGCGGCCCCGTCGCGGCCGTGCCCGCTGAGCCGGGTGAAGACGAGATTGGCCTTCAGCCCCTCCGCCACAAGGTCGGGCACGGGGCGGATCTCTTCGGAACTGGCCGAGAAGCCGTGGATATAGACAATGGCCAGATCGGTGGGCACATCCTCGAGCCCATACCATTCGACACGCATCTCGTTGCCGCGCCGAAGGTTGCGCGCCTGTGCCTCGCGCGCCGTGATATGCGCGGTTACCCCGCCGGAAAGCCGCGCATGATCGAAGGGGGTCGGGCGCGGCACCTCTTCGTAGGGGCCGAACAGGATGAGCCCGGCGACCACGAGCATGAGAGCAGACGCAAGCCGCACCAGCCAACGGCCGAGACCGCGCATCATGCGGCTGCCGCCCGAGCAATCACCTCTTCCACCGTGGACTCGATGAGTGCGAGACAGTCGGGATCGGAGAAACGATGATCGGCGCCGTCGATAAGCGTGAGGCGCATGTCAGAGCCCTCGGCATGGTCCAGCAAGTTGAGCGCCACCGACATCGCAACATCGGCATCTGCCGTGCCCTGAAGGAACCGCACCGGGAAGGTCAGCCGGAGGGGCGCGCGCAGCAAGAGGTTCTGCCGACCGTCCTCGATGAGCCGCCGGGTGATGATGTAAGGGTCACCATATTCGCTTGGCAACGCCACTTGCCCGTCGGCCTCGAGCGCGCGCCGCTGGCGTTCATCGAAGCCGGCCCACATCGAATCCTCGGTGAAATCCGGGGCTGCAGCGATGGTCACGAGTCCCGCGACGCGCTCGGGCATGGCGCGCGCCACGAGAAGCGAGATCCAGCCGCCCATCGAGGAGCCCACCAGCACCTGTGGCCCCTCGGTGAGCGCGCCGATCGCCGCCATCGCATCCGCCGCCCAATCGCCGATGGCCCCCTCAGTGAAGGCGCCGGAGCTTTCGCCATGGCCGGAATAGTCGAATCGCAGGAAGGCGCGGCCCCTGCTCTGCGCCCACGCTTCCAGGTGCACGGCCTTCGTGCCCTGCATGTCGGATTTGAAGCCACCGAGGAACACCACACCCGGGCCTTCGCCCGCGTTCCGGTGATAGGCGATACGCCGCCCCTGCGGCGTGTCGAGAAACTGCGTCTGGCTCATGAACGATCTCCCCAGGCTTCTCGCCGGAGAGTTGCCGAAACCGGCATCGGATTTCAAGCCATGCGCGTGCCTCGGGGCGCCCCGCTCAGCTGATCGACCCGAGCTGGTGCTCTATGCGCTGCAAGAGCCCGTCGCGTTCAGGCGCCAGTGTCACCTGCTGCATTTCGCGCAGTTCGGGGTTGAGAATGCAGAAGCGCTGATCTGGCTCGTCGTCCGATCCGCTCCCGCGTTCCGAAGCGCCCTGCCCGCTCGCTTCACTGTCGAAATATCCCATGGTCCTGCCTTTTGCCGTTTTTCCTTCGGGTATATCTGGCGTTCCAGTGAAGAATACAATGACAGGTCTCTACAGAAATTCAACCGTGAATTCTTATATATTTCAGTATGTTACTGTGAACAATCGCACACGATCGCACACCGTTGGCAAAGATACGCCGATTGCAAACGAAAAGGGCCGCGTGGTACGCGGCCCTTCTTTGCATTTCCGTGGCGCGGCTCAGCCGCTTATATAGGTCTGCTTGCGCGGACGGTAGAAGACCTTTTGATTGTGGATACGACCGAGCAGATCGTGGATGCCGCGCATCGTCTCGTCGACGCGCGCCGGCACCTCGTCATGGTTTTCCGAGGCGCCCTTCGAGATCAGCTTGTCCGACAGTTCGCGCTTCGTGCGACGCAGAGCGTCTTCGATGAGTTCCATATCTTCCACCGAAAGCTCGAAAGTCTTGTTGTACTTGGGCATTCATTTCTCCTCCGGGTCATGGCGCGCGGCGCCGTACGTTAGGCCGGAAGATAAGCGCAAATCGCCCGGCGTAAAGGGATTTTTTCCATATGCGTCAATATGTTACCACATCGACGGTATGCATTGGGATGCTGTGCGCGGTATGCGAAAGAACACTTCGTTGCACATCAATGGCTTACCACCCGGCGCAAACGCGTTCGCTTTTGAGTCCCGGAGCGTCGCATTCGTGCAAAAAATTTTTTGCAAATCGCGCCGTCTCATGCGGATGCTTGACTTGGCCCGAAGCGCGCGCGAAAAGCGCCCGCACATAACCCTACCCGCAACCGGGCGTTCCGTGGGCGCCAAACCGACGAGGAGTTAAGGCCGATGGCCCAGATTTCCCTGACCTTTCCCGATGGTAATGCGCGCGATTACGAGGCCGGCGTCACGCCCGCCGATGTAGCGGCGTCGATTTCCAGTTCGCTCGCCAAGAAGGCAATCTCGGCCTATGTGAATGGCCGCCACTGGGATCTTCAGTGGCCGATCACCGAGAATGCCGCCATCTCGATCAACACGATGAAGGACGAGGGCCCCGCCAACGAGCTGGTGCGCCACGACCTCGCGCATATCATGGCGCGCGCCGTGCAGGAGATCTGGCCCGATACGAAAGTGACCATCGGCCCGGTGATCGAGAACGGCTGGTATTACGATTTCGACCGCGCAGAGCCCTTCACGCCGGAGGATCTGGGCCTCATCGAGAAGAAGATGAAGGAGATCATCAACCTTCGCGACCCGGTGAAAACCGAGATCTGGGACCGTGCCCGCGCGATCCGGCATTATGAAGAGACGGGCGAGCCCTACAAGATCGAGCTGATCGAGGCGATTCCGGGGGATGAGCCCGTGCGCATGTATTGGCATGGCGACTGGCAGGATCTCTGCCGTGGCCCCCACCTGCAGCATACCGGCCAGGTGCCTGCCGATGCCTTCAAGCTCATGTCCATCGCGGGCGCCTACTGGCGGGGCGACAGCTCGCGGCAGATGCTCCAGCGCATCTATGGCGTGGCCTTCACCGGCAAGGAGAAGCTGCGCGACTATCTCAATTTCCTTGAGGAAGCCGAGAAGCGCGATCACCGCAAGCTAGGCCGCGAGATGGATCTCTTCCATATGCAGGAGGAAGCGCCGGGGCAGGTTTTCTGGCATCCCAACGGCTGGACGATCTACACCCAGCTGCAGGATTACATGCGCCGCAAGCAGCGCGCGGGCGGCTATCGCGAGATCAACACGCCGCAGGTCGTAGACCGCAAGCTCTGGGAAGCCTCGGGCCACTGGGACAAGTATCAGCATCATATGTTCATCGTCGAAGTGGACGAAAGCCGCGACGGCGAGAACGACGACGCGGCGGTGAAGAACAAGGCACAGACGCGCATCAATGCCTTGAAGCCGATGAACTGCCCCTGCCACGTGCAGGTCTTCAACCAGGGGCTCAAGAGCTACCGCGACCTGCCGCTGAGGCTGGCCGAGTTCGGCTCCTGCGCGCGGTTCGAGCCCTCGGGCGCGCTGCACGGCATCATGCGGGTGCGCGGCTTCACGCAGGACGATGCGCATATCTTCTGCACAGAAGACCAGATTCAGGAAGAATGCGCTCGGTTCATCGATTTCCTCGCCGATATTTACCGCGAGCTGGGCTTCCCTGAGTTCGAGATCCGCTTCGCCACCCGGCCCGAGAAGCGCGTGGGCAGCGAAGAGAGCTGGGATTACGTGGAGAACGCGCTGGAGAACGCGATCAAGGCCGTGGGCCGCGATTACGTGCTCGAGCCGGGCGATGGCGCCTTCTACGGGCCCAAGCTCGATTTCTACCTGACCGATGCGATCGGTCGGGTATGGCAATGTGGCACCTTTCAGGTCGACCCGAACCTGCCCGAGCGGCTGGGCGCCACCTATATCGCCCCCAATGGCGAGAAGACGCGCCCCTTCATGCTGCACCGCGCCACGCTCGGCAGTTTCGAGCGTTTCATCGGCATCCTGATCGAGGAGCACGCGGGCAAGCTGCCCTTCTGGCTTGCGCCCCGGCAGGTGGTCGTGGCCTCGATCACCTCGGAAGCGGATGACTACGTGCACGAGGTTGTGGCGCAGCTTCGCAAGGCGGGCGTGCGGGCCGAGGCCGACATCCGCAACGAGAAGATCAACTACAAGGTCCGCGAGCATTCGGTGGGCAAGGTGCCGGTGATCCTCGCCGTGGGCGCCCGCGAGGTGGAGGAGCGCACCGTCTCCGTGCGCCGCCTTGGCGAGAAGCAGACGAGCGTCGAGCCGCTCGATGCGCTGACGGAGACGCTCAAGCGCGACGCCACCCCGCCCGATCTTCTGTAACATACGAAGAAAATTCTGGCCGAAACCTGTAACACTCGCGCAGGTTTCGGCCAACCGCTCCGTAAAACAGCGCAAATTCAATATATTACACCTCACACCGGGCTGACGCCGGTTGACAGGCGCGTGTCTGACGCTTTCGTGAGTGTGCGTTGAGCGCAGCCCGTGGCTATTCTTTTCCCATCGCCGAAACGGTGCGCCGTGCCACGAGGCCCAAAGCGGGAGGAGGGGCGCTCAGAACCGTCAGGCGAGACCGACATTCACTTTGAAAGGGAGAGACCCTCATGTCCAATACCACCAAGACCTTCGCCCTCGTTGGCGCCGTTGCCGCGGCCCTCGCAGCGCAAGCCACCACCGCATCTGCGGCCGAACAGGAAAAGTGCTTCGGCGTGTCGCTCGCCGGTGAACACGACTGTGCCGCCGGTGCAGGCACCACCTGCGCGGGCACCTCGACCGTCGACTACCAGGGCAACGCATGGACGCTGGTCGATGCCGGCACCTGCGAGTCGATGGAACTGCCGGGCGACCGCATGGGCAGCCTCGAGCCGCTCGATCGCGACCTGCCCCAGTCGTAAGCTGGAAAGCGCCGGAAGGTGCGGGAGTAAGCCTCGCACCTTCCGGCTCCCCAAGACGCCCCGCATCCGGGCTCGGACAGATTACAAGGTGCCGCCATGCTCGATAGCTCCTTCCCGTTCCGCAAGCTGCCAGCCGCACCCGGCGTGGGCTACAAGCCGCAGCATTTTCAGGAGATAATGTCGGATGCGCGGCCGGTGGAGTGGCTCGAGATCCACGCCGAGAATTACATGGGCGGCGGCGGGCGCCCGCTGGCGCAGCTTCGCCACCTCGCCGAGCGCTTTGCCATTTCCGTGCATGGCGTGGGGCTCTCGATCGGCGGAGAGGGCCGGCTTTGCCCCGAACATCTCGCCCGCCTGAAACATCTTTGCGGCTGGTTGAACCCGGCCAGCTTTTCCGAACATCTCGCGTGGTCGACCCATGAGAGCGCCTTTCTGAACGACCTGCTGCCGCTCCCCTACACTTCCGCCACCCTCACCCGCGTTGCCGAGCATATCGACGAGGTTCAGGAGGCGCTCGGACGCCCGATGCTGCTGGAGAACCCCTCGAGCTACCTCGCCTTTTCAGAGAGCACATGGTCGGAAACCGATTTCCTTGAAGAAGTCGCGCGCCGCACGGGCTGCGGCCTTCTGCTCGACGTTAACAACGTCTTCGTTTCTTCCACGAATCTGGAAATGGACGCAAGCGCCTACATCGACGCCTTCCCGCTTGCCCGCGTCGGCGAGATCCATCTCGGCGGCCATGACGAGGATGCCGATGACCACGGTGCGCCGCTTCTGATCGACAGCCATGGCGCCGAAGTGGCAGACCCGGTCTGGACCCTTCTGGATTACACGCTTGCGCGCTCTGGGCCCAAACCCGTTCTCATCGAGTGGGATACTGACGTGCCCGGCTGGCCCGTGCTCGCCGCCGAATGCGCTCGTGCCGAAGCGGCGCTGGCCAAGCTCCCGGTGCCCGCATGAGCGTTTCGCAAACCAAGTTTCGCGGCGCGCTGCTTGACGGTGCCGCGCCGGTGCCGGAGGGCCTGACCGATGGCGCGGGCCGCCCCGCGGGGCGCCGCTTTTCGGTCTATCGCAACAACGTGGCCGCGAGCCTCACGGAGGCGCTCGAACTGGGCTTTCCCGCCATCCGCAAGCTGATCGGCGAGGAGAATTTCCGCCATATCGCGGGCATGTTCCTGCGCGCGCACCCGCCTGCCTCGCCTCTCATCTCGCACTATGGCACAGGTTTCGCAGAGTTTCTCGAAGGTTTCGAGCCGCTCGCGCGCTACCCCTACCTTGGCGATGTCGCCCGGCTCGAACAGGCGCGGCGCGAAGCGTATCACGCCGCCGATGCCGCCCCGGCCGACATGGCACCGCTTCAAGCCGCAGACCCGGACGCGCTCGAGGCGCTGCGCTTCGGTTTCGCGCCCGCGCTCAGGCTGATCCGCTCGCGCTTTCCCATACACGCGATCTGGGCTTTCAACATGGAGGACGGGCCCAAACCGCAGGCCCAAGCGCAATCCGTGCTTGTCACGCGCCCGGAGTTCGACCCGGTGCTGACCGCGCTCTCGCCTGCCTCTGCCGATTGCCTCGCCGCCCTGCTCGCCGGCGCGCCGCTGGGCGAAGCTCACGCGGCCGCAGTGGAGCAAGACAACAGTTTCGACCTCGGCGCGCTTCTCGCGCTGCTTCTTGGCCAGAACGCCATTACCGACATCATACCCAAAGACGGATAGACCCATGACATCGCTGATTTCGCTGCACACAGCGCTCTTTTCCCGGATCGAGCGCGCCGATTGGATATTGCCCACGCTTGCCCGCTTTCTCTTCGCCGCGATCCTCCTCGTCTATTTCTGGCGCTCCGGGTTCACCAAGCTGGGCGACGGGTTCCTCGGCCTCTTCCAACCCTCCACCGGGGCCTATGCGCAGATCTTTCCCAAGGCCATGGAGGCCGCGGGGTACGATGTGAGCCAGCTCAACCCCTTCCACACGCTGGTGGTTCTGGCGGGCACATGGGCCGAGTTTCTCCTGCCGGTACTGATCGTGCTTGGGCTTTTCTCGCGGCTCGCGGCACTCGGGATGATCGGCTTCGTTGCGGTGCAATCGCTCACCGATCTCTTCGGGCATGGCGGCATCGAACATGCCGGCACCCTCGGCGCTTGGTTTGACAAGGCGCCAGACGGGATCATTCTCGACCAGCGCGCGCTCTGGGTGTTCCTGTTGCTGGTGATTGTGGTGAAGGGCGCTGGGCCGCTCTCGCTCGATCGGGTTCTTGGGCCGAAGGGCGAAAACTGACCTGCGGGCGAAGGCCCCTTCCTCTGCCCGCCACAATGCAGCGTCAGAAATGCGACTTCGGCTCGTCCGGTTTGCCTGCGGCCAGGGCCAGCAGCCCGCCGAGCGCCGTCATCCCGATGGGGAACATGGTGAAGACGCCGAAGTTGAAGGCATAAAACATCAGGCCCGCCGAAACGAGCATCAGGAGGCCGCCCCAGAGCGCCCGAACCCGCGCCATCGCGCCCCCGGAGATGGCCAGAAGCGGCGCTACGAAACTCGCGAAACGTATGAGCCCTTCACGATCTACCTTCTCCGCCAGCCCCTCGATCTCGCCGAATTCCCGGATGAACTCGGTGTAGCCGAAGCTGAAGAACCCGACGAGCAGCGCGAGGCAGCCTCCGATAATTCCTAGTACGAGCGCGGCGTTTCGCATTGGGCCTCTCCTTCAGTCTTTCCGGCACATTAGCATTCGCGGCGCTTATCCAAGCAGCCGGGCTTGAACATCCTTGCCCCAGCCCAGATACATCTCGTCTCCCGCGAGGATCAAAGGGCGCTTCATCAGCGTGGGGTGATCGACAAGGAGCGCCAAAGGGTCGCGCGTGCGCTCGGTCGCATCGAGAGAGCGCCACGTGGTCGAGCGCGTATTGAGCAGCGCCTCTCCGAAGCGCGCATACGCGGATTTCAGCACATCTTCCGCCACGCCCTCGGTGCGGACATCGCAAAACCTGGCATCCGGCAGGGATTTCAACGCCTTGCGGCAGGTATCGCAGTTCTTCAAGCCAAAAAGGATCATCGGGACTCCGCTGATTTTTTAGCCTTTTAACGCGCGTGCCCCTGGAGATCACGCGGGTTTTGCTTGCTTTTTACAAAGCCAGTGCAATCATTTTTCGCGTGACGCCGGATCTTCCAGCCTCCGTCTACGGGTAATCGTTGCCGGATTTGTTGGGCTAACCGCGTGGCATGGCCCGGCATACCCCCGGGGACGACGAAGACTTAGAAGGAGATACGGCATGCCGACCGGCACCGTAAAATGGTTCAACACGACGAAAGGATACGGCTTCATCGCGCCCGACGAGGGCGGCAAGGACGTATTCGTGCATATATCCGCAGTCGAACGCTCCGGCCTGACCGGGCTCGCCGACAACCAGAAGGTTGGCTACGAGTTGCAGGAAGGGCGGGACGGCCGCAAGATGGCCGGGGATCTCAAGCTGCTCTGACGCAGCCCACCCTCCCTAGAAACAGTCACTTCAGGCCGGGCTCTCCCGGCCTCTTTCCCAGTTTTCGCCCATCGCCACGATGCAGGAGGTGCCCGTGGCGTAGGAGACGACAAGGGACCATTCTCCCGTGTCCGCCGCCCAGACCTGCATCACCTGCTCCGGCCCGCGCGTGCCCCATGCGGTTGGCTCGGTGCCGAACTGGCGCGAAAGCTTGCGGGTGAGCTCGCCCGTGGGCGCGCAGATGATCTCGGCAATGGGCGAAGTTGCGGCGGAAGCGCCCGGCCATGCGAGCGCGGCCATTGCGAGGGCTGAAAAGACATGTCTCACGGCCCGAAATCCTTTCCGTTACTGCTCTGGTATCGAGTGTAACAGATTTATGACATAAGTGTATATACTTCCTATATACGAAACTGAAAAAGGCGCGGCCCAAAGGCCACGCCCTTCATGTCAGATGCCGCAGGGTGCCTGGGCGCCCTCGGCAAGCCGCTTCAGCAGCCCTTTTCGCCCACCGGGCAGTTGCGCGTCGCTACCCGCGCATGGGAGACGGGATGCTTCTTCATCTCGTACCACGTGACATGGGTGTTGGGCTTGCCGCAGCAGATCACCCCGTTGAGCGTGATGGGCTGCAGGCCTGCGGGGCAGTAATTGGCATTGGTGGGCACCGGGTAGACCCGCATCTCGGCGGTGGCTGGCACGGCGGTCAGCAGGGCCAACGCCCCGGCAGCGAAGGTGGAGAGAATGCGCATGTGAACCTCTTTGGTTTTCTGAAAGGCGTTTTGGAACCCTCTGGGCCGGATGGTATCGGCTGCGAATTGCCTGTCAAAGAATTTCACGCGGAAACAGAGTATTTTGGTGGCCATCTCGGCAAAGCCGGCACGGCATCCGGGCCCGCCTAACCGCTCGGACCAAACTGCCAGGGCCCGTCACTCCTCTCCGATAACCCCCATGAATTCCCGCCATTCTCCCTTGCTCATACCAGAGCTCTCCTGCGTCACCTGCTCGCCTTTCAGCATACGCCGCACACAATCAAGAGCCGTTGACGAGAGCGTGGCGCCCCCCATCCGGTAATCCTCGAAGGCGCGATAGGCGAAGGGCACCCAATCGGCTACCACCTTGCACATCTCCTCTGCATAGACGCGGATCTCGTATTGCGCGTGGGCGTCCGCGCGCAGCCGGAGGAAGTGAAGCAGGTTGTGAAGATCCACCTTCCAGTACCATTGCGTGTAGATATTGGCGGGCAGGTTCATCCGGGCCAACTCGCGGGCGAGGCCCTTCTGGCCTTCCTGGCTGATCATCTCCTCGTAATGGTCATAGGCGCGCATCGCATCGGTCTTCAGATAATCCAGCACTCTTGCCGCCTCCTCGCCGGCAAGCGCCTCGCCCCGGCCCTGATTGTTGACCACCGATTGCGCGGCGAGATGCTCCGGCGCGGGGATGTAAAACTCCCGGTCTAGAATCGAATAGCGGGCGGAATACTCGTTCACGTTGGCGGTCCGGTGGCGGATCCACTGCCGGGCCACGAAAACGGGCAGCTTTACATGCAGCTTCACCTCGCACATCTCGAACGGCGTGGAGTGCCAGTGGCGCATGAGATAGCGGATGAGCCCCTCGTCGTTCTGCACGGATTTCGTGCCACGCCCGTAGCTCACCCGTGCGGCCTGGCAGATGGCGGCATCGTCGCCCATGTAATCGACCACGCGGATGAAGCCGTGGTCGAGCACCGGGTAGGCAGTGTAGAGGTGGCGCTCCATGCCCGGCGCGACCACGCGCAGCGTTTGCGCCGGGCTGCGGCGCAGCTCGTCGATTTCGGCCTGTTGCTCGGGGCTGAGGGGCATCCGCACATCCTTTCCACTAAAGTGAGTCGAAGCCTACCATATCTTGCGGGAAAGGCAGTTGAAACTTCCATATGGGGTATAGGCGGCGGTGCAACACTCGCCCAATTAGGCACGACGCGCCAGAGTTAAACATTGACTTCGTCGTCTAATCCCCTGATTTTTTACAAAAACAAACAAAACTAAAAATTGAGGGCAGGACGACAATGAAACAGGCAATGGCCGTAGCGCTGTTGCTCGCCGTGCTGGTCGGATGCAGCGGCGGCAGCAACCCCTTCTCGGATAATGGTGGCGATGACGGGGGAGACCCCGATCCAGGCATCACGCCGACCACCCCTGTAACCGTGCCCACGGGCATCGCGGGCAACGTGACCAGCGTAAGTTACGATGCGGATGCAGGCACACTCGTGGTGCGCGGGCTCAGCCTCGACGAGGTGCCCTTCGAGGCGCAATACACTCGCAAGCCGGGCATGGATCGCGGGGGTTACATGGCCTTCAGTGCGCAAGAAGACGCGCTCGATCGCCATTTCACCGGTTTCGCCAAGGAAAGCGGCAGTGTGCGCGCCGCCGTGATCGGCAGCCCCGGGCCGCGAAACCGCTCGCTGATGGGCATCCATTACGAGCGCGACGGCGCCTACACCCCGCCCGACGTGAACGAGACGAGCGGCATGGTGAGCTACGCGGGCAGCTATACGGCCGTCACCAACGTGGGTGACCCCAACGGGCAGGATCTCATCCGTCGTGGTCTCAACCCGGAAATCCAGCCGGTGCAGGCCTGGGTGGTGGAAGGGATGATCTTCCTCAACGCCGACTTCGCCGACAACTCGGTGGAGGGTAACATCTACAACCGCAAGCTCTACGACACCGAAGGCAACGAACAGGCCGATCTGCCCTCCATCGTGCTGGCGATCACCTCGATCGAGGCCAACGGCACCTTCGAGGGGGTGGCGGAATATGAAGGCCAGGTGGGCACGATCGGCGAATACGCCGGCGTGTTCGGCGGCATCGGCGCGCGCGACGTGGCCGGCGGTGTGCGGCTCGACGAATGGGATGGCGAAGGCGACCCGCTCAATTTCGAGAACGAAACGGAATACGGCATCTTCGTCCTGCGCCAATGCGGCCTGCCGGACGACTCTCCGATCTGCGACCTCGTGAATCCCTGATCGCGGCATGGCTTTTCGCGCGCTGCTTCTCGCCGCGGGGTTCTGCCTCGCGGCGGGCCTTGCCCCGGGCCAACCTGCCGGGCAGCCGGCGGGCACACCCGCGCCGGCGCAACCCGGAGAAACCCGCCTGTCGCTCTCACAGGCGCAGGTGCTCGCGGGCTATGCCGTCAAGACAGGCCGCCCCGAACTGGCCTTCCAGATCACCGAAACGCTGATCGCGGCCAACCCCGAGGACGGGCTTGCGCATTACCTCAAGGCCCGTGCGCTCGCCCAGCTCAAGCGCTACGATGACGGGCGCGAAGCGGCGAAAATCGCCTATCGCGGCGCGCAGACGGATGTTCAGCGCTTCGAGGCCGCCAAGCTCGCGGCCGAGCTCTCCTTCGCCGACGAACGGCTCACCGCGTCGCAGCTCTGGCTGCGACGCGCCGCGCATTTCGCGCCCGACGAGAGCACCCGCGACATGGCCGTGAAGGCCTTTCGCCGAGTGCGTTACCAGAACCCTTTCAGCTTCAACATGCGCTTCTCGGTCAACCCCTCCGACAACGTCAACAACGGCGCCAACAGCCCGTTCAACCTGATCGAGGGCTCGCCGCTCATCGGCGCGCTCAGCCCGAGTGCGCAGGCGATCCCGGGCGTCGTGGCCACCGCGGATATTCGCGCCTCCTACCGGCTCATGCAGACCGACACCTTCCAGATGAAGGCCTCCGCCCGGATCAGCGCGAAGCGGGTTCGGTTCAACGAGCCGGTGGTGGGCTTCAGCGGCCGAGACATGGCCGAGGAACGACTCGAGCTCGGCCTCAACTACCGCTGGAGCGGCAGCGGGACGGGCTTCTGGGATCTCGACCTCTCGGGCGGCTGGCAACGCTATGGCGGTGACGCGCTTTACAACTTCCTCGGTATGGACCTCTCGCGGGTGCAGAAGCTCACCGACAAGTTGCATGTCATGGCGGGCGGGGGTTTCGAGCAGCAATATGACGAGGCCCCGCCCATCGCGCATACCCGCGTCTACCACGGCTTCGCTGGCTTCGGCTATGCACTCGACTCTGGCGGCAGCCTCGGCTTTCGGATGCAGTATCGCGAAGCGCAGAACGACCTCTGGAACCGCGCCTACAACCAGGTATCCGGCATTGCCACCTACACGATGGGCCGCCAGGTCGGGCCGGTGAACCTCTCCTTCATGGTGGGCCGCTCGGAGCTGGAATACGACCGCTACGCCGTGATCTTCCCGGTGCGCGGCGGCCGGCAGGACGACTCTTGGTTCGGCGGGGTCACCGCCACATGGCCAGAGGCGGGTTACATGGGCTTCGTGCCCACCTGGACGCTCCAGCACGAAAAGGCGCGCTCGAATATCAGCCGCTTCAACGTCGATCAGACAACCTTCTCATTCGGGATCCGCTCGCAGTTCTGACCCTGCCCGCTTTGCGCCCCTCGACACCGCGCGCAAGGCCTCTATCCTTGGCATGAAACGCCAATGAAGGAGAGGCAGCGATGCGCGTGAGATATCTGCACACAATGGTCCGGGTGAAGGACCTCGACGAAACCATCAAGTTCTTCGAGTTGCTCGGCATGAAGGAAACCCGCCGCTGGGACAACGAGGGAGGGCGCTTCACGCTGGTCTTCATGGCGCCAGAGGGGCACGAGGAATGCCCGGTGGAGCTGACCTACAACTGGGATGGCGACGAGGGGTTGCCCTCTGACAGTCGCCATTTCGGCCATCTCGCCTATTCGGTGGGTAATATCTACGAGATGTGCCAGCACCTGATGGACAATGGCGTGACCATAAACCGCCCCCCGCGCGATGGCCGCATGGCCTTCGTGCGCAGCCCCGACAACATCTCGATCGAGCTGCTTCAGGAGGGCGATGCACTCGCCCCCGCTGAGCCCTGGGCCAGCATGGAGAATACCGGGCATTGGTGAGGCGAGGCGCCATAGCGGCCTGCCTTCTGGCGGCTGCGCTGACGGTTTGCGCGACGCCGCGGGGCTGGGCGGAGGGCAGCGACGGGGCGGACGAGCATTGCCGCCTCGCGCTCGTGCTGGCGCTCGATGTGTCCTCTTCGGTCGATGCGCTCGAGTATGACCTTCAGCGCGTGGGCCTCGCCGCCGCGCTGAGTGCCGAAGAGGTGCGCCACGCGATACTCTCGGGTGCCCCAGGTTACGTGGCGCTTTCGGTCTTCGAATGGAGCGGGTTTCATCAGCACAAGCTTCAGCTAGACTGGATGGCTCTCAGGAGCCACGCAGATATTGACCACGCCTCCGGTGTGCTGGCGCAAATGGCACGCAGTCACGACGATTTCCCCACCTCGATCGGCCCCGCGCTCGGCTACGGCGCGACACTGCTCGAGCGCGGGCCGCGCTGCGAGAGGCGGGTGATCGACGTGTCGGGCGACGGTGTCAACAATTATCGCTACGGGCCGCGCGAGGCCTATCGGCACTTTCCCTTTTCCGATGTCACGGTCAACGGGCTCGTGATCCTCGGCGACGATCCGGCCGTGGCCACCTATTACGCCACCGAGGTGCTTCAGGGCACGGGCGCGTTCCTCGTGGTGGCGCAGGGCTTCGAGGAGTTTCGCGAGGCGATGACGCGCAAGCTCTACCGCGAGATCAACGATGTCATTCTGGGCGCGCCTGCGGGGGCACGCCCGCTCTTCGAGAGACCACGCGGATGAAGCGCGCGCTGCGCCGCCTCGTTTGTGCCGCCGCATTGGCCGCGCTCGGCGCCACCGCGGCGGGCGCGACCTGCCGGCAGGCGCTGGCGCTGGGGCTCGACGTGTCGGGCTCGGTTGATGCGCGCGAATACCGGCTGCAGGCCGATGGGCTCGCCGCGGCCCTGCTCGACCCGCAGGTGCAGGCCGCCTTTCTCGCCTATCCCGGCGCGCCGGTTCGGCTGATGATCTTCGAATGGAGCAGCCTGACGCATCAGCGCGAATTGTCGGGCTGGAAAGAAATTCACTCGGCCGAAGATCTTGGTGAAATCGCCACCCGGCTGCGCGCCACCCGCCCTGCGATTGTTGAAAACCCTTCCACTGCGATCGGGGCGGCAATGCTCTATGGCGCGGTGGCGCTCAACGCGCAGAGCGAATGCTGGCAGAAGACGCTCGACATCTCCGGCGATGGCCCTGCCAATATCGGGCGCCACCCGCGCGACATCACCGAGGCGGAAATGCAGGGCATCACCGTCAACGGGCTGGTGATCGGGCCCGATAGCGCCTCGAACACCACCAAGAACCGAGAGAACATGAAGTCGCTCCTCGGTTATTACCGTTCCTACGTACTGCGCGGCGCAAATGCCTTTACCGAAACGGCGGTGACCTTCGAGGATTTTGAAACCGCAATGCGGCGCAAGCTCATTCGCGAACTCGAGCCCGCCGCCGTCTCCCGGCTGGAGCGCCTGGGGCGCGACGCTCAATAGATATAGCGGATCTGGTCTGTCCAGTAGCGTTCCACCCGTCGTAGAACGCCGTTGATCTGGTCGACCCCGTCGGTGCCCAGAACGCCGCGCGATTGCAGCCCCTCGGCATGGCCCGCGAAGAGGCCCGAGACGATTTCGCGGATGCCGCGCCCCTTTTCGGTGAGGCGCACGCGCACGGAACGGCGATCTATCTCGCAGCGCTGGTGGTGCATGTAGCCCATATCCACCAGCTTCTTGAGGTTGTAGCTCACGTTGCTGCCCTGGTAATAACCGCGCGTCTTCAACTCTCCGGCGGTCACCTCGTTATCGCCGATGTTGAAGAGCAGGAGCGCTTGCACCGCGTTGATCTCGAGCACGCCGAGGCGCTCGAACTCGTCCTTGATGACATCGAGCAACAGCCTGTGCAGCCGCTCCACGAGCGACAGCGTGTCGAGATAGCCTGCCATGAAGGTTCGCTGCTCGGCGGAAAGCGCAGGGGGACTGTGCAAACTCATTATCTTCTCCGTGCGGACTGCTCGGGAAGGGTGATAGCTTGCAAATGCCGAAGAATGCGTAAACGGCGCACGGTCCGGTAAAATTCGCTTCACTTTCGGTGCAGGCGCCTGTGGAAAACCACGTCCGGCTAGGGTGCCGCGGCGGAAGATACACGGGCGATCTCAGCCACCAGCGCCGTGTAATGTGCAGGCGGCGAAGCCTGCCCGGTGACCCATTGGTAAAGGTCCTGATCGTTTTCCGACAGGAGCGCGTCGTATAGAACGAGCTCGTTCTCCTCCAAGCCCGAGAGCCGCGCATCGGCGAAGCGAGTGAGCAGAATATCCATCTCCTTGATGCCGCGGCGGATGGAGCGCATGTAGAGCCGCTTGAGGCGATGCTCATGCGGCTCCGGGCCGGGCGCGGCCATTGAGGCCTCGACACCCGTCTCAGGCAAGTGCTTCTTCCCGAAGCTGCGCGCGCAACGATTTCTCGAGCCGCGCCAGGCGATCGGTGGACAGGGCGAGTTGCGCGCGGATATCACGGATCTCGATGAGCAGCTCGTTCATGTCTTGCGAAATTTCCACCCCGTCGGAGGGCGGCTCGGTGCCCGGGCCTTCGCCGCTGAGCAACCACAGAAGCGAAACGTTCAGCATGCCAGCCATCATCGAGAGCTTGTTGGCGCGCGGCTCGCTCAGGTCGTCTTCCCATGCCTTGAGGGTCTTCAGCTTGACGCCCAGCCGCTTGGCCAGATCGGCCTGGCTCATCCCGGCCTGCTCTCGCGCCCCGGCCACGCGGTCTCCGAAGGTGGTTGCGTCGGGGTCATACCAGCCGTCCGTCGTCTCGGCGTTCATGGGAACTCCTTTCCATAGAATTGTCCGGATATGCCGATGAGCTTGTCACACGGCATTTCATCCACGGCGATCTTTACATTCGCCTCGCCATTGTCTTTGACATAAACCAAATCGACCCAAGTGCCAACCGGAGGCCCCCAATGATTTCGCTCTCAGAAACCCTTTCGCGGGTCAAACCCTCACCTACCATGGCGATCTCTGCGCTGGCGATGGAGCTGAAGGCGGCGGGGCGCGATGTGATCGGGCTTTCGGCCGGCGAACCCGATTTTCCTACGCCCGAGAACATCCGCGCGGCGGGCATCCGCGCGATCGAGGAGGGCAAGACGCGCTATACCGCCGCCGATGGCATCCCCGAGCTGAAACAGGCGGTCTGCGACAAGTTCGCCCGCGAGAACGGGCTTTCCTACAGCCCGAAACAGGTGAGCATCGGCTCGGGCGGCAAGCACACGCTCTACAACGCGCTGATGGCCTCTTTGAACCCCGGCGACGAGGTGGTGATCCCCGCGCCCTACTGGGTGAGCTACCCCGACATGGTGCGCCTCGCGGGCGGCGAGCCGGTGATCGTGCCGGCGGGGATCGAGACGGGCTTCAAGCTCACTCCGCAAGCGCTCGATGCGGCGATCACGCCGAAAACCAAGTGGTTCATCTTCAACTCTCCCTCCAACCCCACCGGCGCGGGCTACACCTGGGACGAGCTGAAAGCGCTTACGGATGTGCTCCTGCGCCACCCCCATGTCATGGTGATGACCGACGACATGTATGAGCACCTGGCCTATGACGGCTTCACCTTCTGCACTCCCGCGCAGGTGGAGCCCGCGCTTTACGAGCGCACCCTCACCTGCAACGGCGTCTCGAAAGCCTATTGCATGACCGGATGGCGCATCGGCTACGCGGCGGGCCCGGAGCCGCTCATCAAGGCGATGGGCAAGCTGCAATCGCAATCCACCTCCAACCCCTGCTCGATCAGCCAGTGGGCGGCGGTGGAAGCGCTGAACGGCCCGCAGGATTTCATCGCCTCCAACAACGTGGCCTTCAAGCGCCGCCGCGACATGGTGCTTGCGAGCCTGCGTGCCATCGACGGGATCGAGTGCCCCACGCCCGAGGGTGCCTTCTATGTCTACCCCTCCATTGCCGGGCTCATCGGGCGCAAGAGCAAGGGCGGCACGGTGATCGAGACCGACGAGGCCTTCGCCACCGCGCTGCTGGAAGAGGCCGGCGTGGCCGTGGTTTTCGGCGCGGCATTTGGCCTTTCCCCGGCCTTTCGCGTGAGCTACGCTGCCGCCGACGAGGTGCTGGCGGAAGCCTGCGCGCGAATTTCCGAGTTCTGCGCCGGCCTCGAATGAGGCTTGAGTGACGAAGGGTCCAGATGTCTGACGAGCTGCCGGAATATTACTTCCGCATCCGTGAGAACGGGGCCTTCGTGTTTCTGGTCGATACGGAAAACCGGCAGCGGCGCATCGAGATGGACCAGATCGCCGTGGTCAACATCCGCAACGGTCAGATCAAGCCGCATGGCGAGCGCGAGCTCACCGAGAAGGATATCTCGGTCATCAAGGACTGGATGGAAGAGCGGCTCGAGGTGCTCGCGCATCGCGACATCGACGACATCCACCGCGCGGTCGACTATCTCAATGCCACCACCCATTGGGCGCAGTCGAAGGCAACCGACGAACAGCTCGACCAGGTGACCGACGCGCTGCTCCTCTCCATGCACGACCTGCGCTCGGTGCTCGTGCGCAAGAAGGCCGAGCGGTTGATGAAGGCGAAGGGCTGAGCGACGCGCGTCAGGCCTTTCGCGCCACCGCCAAGGCTGCAGGGATCGGGGCACGAAACCCCGAGCCATCCGCGAAATGCGCGCGCACGTGATCGGCAAGCGCCGACTTGATCGCGAGACGGTGTGCCTCGGGCTGGTGGCTGAGCAGGTAGCCCGCCCGCGGCGCGCCCTTCTCGAAGATCTCCGCAAGCTCTTCAGGCTGCCGCAATAACCAGAAACAAGGCACATCCGTGACACCCTCGAAGCGCAAACCGGCCTGTGCAAAGAGCTTGGCCGCGGTTTCTGCCTCGGTGAACTGGTGAAAATCGGGGCTGTCAGGCAGCGAAACATCCGCCGCTCCGTGAGCGCGCACTATCCCGTAGAACGCTGCGAAAACCGGTGAGCGCGCCGGCCCGCACCAGCTTGTCATGGCGAAAACCCCGCCGGGCCGCAAAACGCGGGCGATCTCCCGAAGGGCCTTTTCCTGATCGGGCACATGCATCAGGCCAAAGCCGCAAGTCACCGCCTCGAAGCTCTTGTCTTCGAAAGGCAAGGCTTGCGCATCGCCTTCCACGAACTCCACTTCCGGAACACGCTCGCGCGCGATCGCGAGCATTTGCGCGGAAAAGTCGAGCCCGGTGACGCAGCAACCCGCCGCACTCGCGGCGGCAGCCACGTTGCCTTGCCCGCAGCAGAGATCAAGCACATCCGCCCCCTGCGGAAGAACCGACACGAGAGCCGGCACAGCCATGTCGCTGGCCCGTGCAAACCGCGTTGCGTAATTTTGGGCGAGACTGGCGTTCCCCCATCCTTCGGCTTCGAGCAGGGCAAATTCCTGAAAGGCTGGCATGGCGATGGTTCCTCCGGTTCTTGACGATCCTAGCACGAAACCGGAACCATGCGCAGCCAAAGCCGCGCACTTCTGGCCGAGCACGGGTCTGCGCTCATACCGTGCTAGAGCCCGCGCGCCGCAACCCGCCAGAACCTCCAGAGCATGAATACCGCCGCGCAGGCCAGGCCGACGGCGAGGCCGAGCCAGATGCCCACCCCGCCGAAGCCCAGAATGAAGCCGAGGACGTAGCTGACCGGGATGCCCACCCCCCAATAGCTGATCGTCGCGATTACCATCGGAATGCGCGTATCCTGGACGCCGCGCAGAAGGCCCAGCGCCATCACCTGCCCCGCGTCGACCAGCTGAAAGAGCGCGGCCGCCGCCAGAAACCCGGTGCCGATCGCAATGACGCCCAAACGGTCAGGCTCGCCAGGGCGCATGAACAGGCCGATGAGCGGTTCGGGAACCAGCAGGAACAGGGCGACCGTGAACAGCGCGACGATGCCCGACATCCCCAGCACCACCTGTGCTCCGCGCCGAAGCCCCGGCCCGTCGCCGCGCCCATAAGCCTGGCCCGCGCGCACCGTGGCCGCATTGGACAGGCCAAGATGCACCATGAACATCACGGCCGTGATCTGCAGCGCGATACCGTGCGCGGCGAGCGGCAGCTTGCCCAGCCAGCCCATCATCACCGTGGACGCCGCGAAAAGCCCCACCTCGGCGAGATTGGTGATGCCGATGGGCCAGCCGAGGCGGAAGACCTGCCCGAAGGCCTCCCAGTCGGGCCGCCAGACGCGGGTGAAGAGCGCATGTTCAGGCGTGGCCCGCGCGGCGTAGACGGCGAGTGCCAGCAGGGCCGCCGTGTGGCCCACGAAAGCGGCAATGGCCGCCCCCTGCACGCCCATCTCCGGCGCGCCCCAGTTGCCGAAGATGAGCACGTAGTTGAGCAGCGCGTTGAGCGCCACACCCGCCACGGTGACCCAGAGAACCACCTGGGTGCGTTCGAGCGCAGCGAGGTAGGATTTGAGCACCATTACCAGAAGCGCGGGCAGGATCGCGGGGCCGGCGATCAGCAGGTAATCGGCAGCGATGGCGGATATCGCCGGGTCCTGCCCGAGCGCCACGAGCACCGCCTCCGACCAGATGAACACTGGTATCGTCGCCACCGCAAAGAGGATCGAGGCCCATGCGCCCATTCGGGTGACACGCCGCACCTGCGCACCTTCACCCGAGGCTTCCGCCGTGGCCACCATCGGCATCACTGCCCAGGCAAAGCCGGACCCCATGATGAACAGAACGAAGAAGAGCGTGCCGCCAAGCACCTCTGCCGCCAGTGCATCGACGGAGTACCAGCCCAGCATCAACGCATCGGTCAGCGTGATGGAGAATTGCGCCACATGGCTGCCGATCAGCGGCGCGCCCAGCCACAGCACCGCGCGGGCGTGCTGGCGATATGTCAGATGGTGTGCCATGCGGTTGCCCTATGCCGGGGCCGGACAAACGGCAAGGCCTCAGATGACGCCGCGCATGAGTTGCAGGGCCATGGCGGCAATGAGGCCACCGGCCACGATCTCGACAAGCGGCAGCACCCGCGCCGCAGCCCGGCTCTCGCCCGTGGCCATGCGCGCCAGAAGCCCGGTGCGAAGAGTCACCGCCGCGATGGCCACCCCGATGGTGAGGCTTGCCGTGCCCAGCCCCATCGCAAAGGCCCCGGCAACACCTGCGGCGGCGATGCCCATCTGCCATGTCAGGATGAGGATGAAGAGTGCGCCGGTGCAGGGCCGGATCGCCACCGCCCCAACCAGAAGCGCCGCCTCGCGCAGCGACGTCACCCGCGCGGCTTCCTCCGGGGTCGGCCCGTGGCGGTGCCCGCAGGTGGCGCAATGCCCATCATCGCCCGGGGCGTGATCGTGAGTATGCGCGTGGGCCGGCGCCGCGCTCCGCACCCGCCAGAGGCGCCGCAGCCCCCGAAACGCCAGCCAGAGGCCCACAAGCGCAATCGCCGCATAGCTCGCGGGCGCCATGATCTCCTCGGCGAGGCCGGTCATTGCCTCGCGGCTCAACTGCAGCACGAGCACCCCGGCATATACGAGCGCCACTGCCATGCCCGCCTGCGCGAGGCTCGAGGCCAGAGCCAGCCCACCGAGCCGCAGAAGTGGCACCCCGGTGCCCACGCCATAGCCGCCGATCAGGATCTTGCCATGCCCCGGCCCGGCGGCGTGGAAGAAGCCGTAAGCGAAGCAGAGGCCCAGCAGCGCCCACAGCGCGCCGTGCTCGCCCGCGCGCAACGCCCGCAGGCCGCCAGCGAGCGCGGTTTGGGTGGCGCGCTGGCCCTCGGCGGCCCAGAGCGAAACCTGCGTCGCCCCGCCGAAGGCCCAGAGCCACAGGCAGAGCGCCACGAGCAGGAGCGCCACCAGCGTCAGCGCGCGCCGCATGTGATCACCACCGTGTCGGCATAATAGACGCCCACCATAGCCTCCTCGAAGAGCGTCTCGTCCGTCGGATCACCGAGTCGCTGCATGTTCAGCGTCACCGAGGCATCGTCGGGCGGGATGGTCTCGCTGGCGCAGCCTTCGGGCAGGTCGGGGGCGCCGGCCATGCGCAACTGGGCGTAGAAGGAAGGATCATAAGGCTTCACCACCAGCCGATCGCTCTCGACAGGGGGCGCTGCACGGCGGTGGCGTGTCACCAGCCGGCCCTCCTCCAGCGCGATGGAAAGCGCCTCGGGCGGGCCAAGCTCGACCGGCCCCGCCTCGCTCTCGATGAAGAGCGCACCGTTGAACCAATCGGGCCAGTTCATCAGGTCGAAGCCGATCAGATCTGCCTGCTCGGCTTCGGTGAGCGCCATGTCTGCATCGGTGTCCATCGCGCGATCGGAGAGGATGAGCAGCGAGAAAAGCTCGTCATAAGACCACGTGACCTCGACTGCCGAGATACGGCCCGCGGCATCCGCCTCGAAGCTGAGCCGCACATCGACGAAGACATGCGGATGGGCCTGCGCTCCGGTGGCGAAGAACAGCACGGCCGGTACGGCCCGCAAGAGACTGGAAAACACGGCCCTGAGCATGACCGTTTTTTTAGGCAATACGGGGCGCGGCTTCAACTCCGCTGGTTCCCCGCGCAAGGCCATCCACGCCCTTGGGCAGAGCATCGCTTGTGGGCGGCGCTTATCGGGTCAGGCGCGTATCCGGATGCAGCGACTTTCCGAGGATATGATCTGTGCCGTGCAGAACATGCTGCGCGGTCGATACCAGCAGCGGGTCGCCCTGCTTTACCAGCCGCTTGTCCTTTCCCGGATAGTCGAGCGAGGCGAGGAAATGCTCCATGCAGGCCAGCCGCGCGCGCTTCTTGTCGGTGGATTTGATCACCGTCCACGGCGCATCGGCGGTGTCGGTGTAGAAGAACATCGCCTCCTTGGCCTCGGTGTAGTCATCCCACTTGCCGAGGCTCTGCTTGTCGATCGGGCTCAGCTTCCACTGCTTGAGCGGGTCGGTCTCGCGCGCCTCGAAGCGGCGGCGCTGTTCGTCCTGCGTGACGGAAAACCAGTATTTGTAGAGCCTTATGCCAGAGCGGACGAGCATCCGCTCAAGCTCGGGGGTCTGGCGCATGAATTCGAGATATTCCCAAGGCTCGCAAAAACCCATCACCCGCTCGACGCCGGCGCGGTTGTACCAGGAGCGGTCATAGAACACCATTTCGCCGTTGGTGGGCAGATGCTCGATATAGCGCTGGAAGAACCATTGCCCCCGCTCCTCCTCCGTGGGCTTGTTGAGCGCCACCACGCGCGCGCTGCGGGGGTTCAGATGCTCGGTGAAGCGCTTGATGGTGCCGCCCTTGCCGGCGGCATCGCGCCCCTCGAAGATCAGCACGAACTTCTCGCCCGCCTCCTGCGCCCAGAGCTGCACCTTCAGAAGTTCGGCCTGCAGCCGTGCCTTGCGCCGCTCATAGGTGACCCGGGCGATCTTCGTCTCGTAGGGGTAGTCCCCGGCCTCGAAGGCGAGCCGCAGGTCGTTTACGGTTTCCTGCGGCGCAGCGCCGTCAGCCTTGGGTTTCTTCTCCAATGTCGTGGTCATGTGCCGTCCCTCCGTCTTTCTTTTCTTTTTTGATCCCGCCAAGAAAAGCGCGGCCAGGTCCGGCGCGCCTTGATCGGTATCAAGCGGAGGGAGAAGAGCGCGTTCAGGCGGCGCGGGCCTTGAGGCTCTCGAGCAGGCGCTCACCGGGCGTGAGCCGCTCCGCGAGCAACAGCGCCTCGTGGCGCTTGACCACCTGCCGCGCGGTGGGGCCGTAGCTTTCGGGAAGGCTGCGCAGTTCGGGGAAGAGGCCGAGCACCTCCTCCCGGGTCTGCTCTGCGAAGCCTTCGAGGCCGATCGCTCCGGGATAGAAGCTCTCGCTGTCGCAACCGCTCGAGGTGAGCACCTGGTGATCGTCGAAGAGCAGATGATGATAGCTCACGCTCGAGCGCGCCTCGCGGATAACACTGCGCCCGTTCACCAGCCGCTGCACGGGGCACAGCACCTCGTCCTGCCCGGTCAGAAGCCCCACCAGCGGGTCGCGGATGAGCACGCGGTGCATTGGGGAAAGGAGCAGATCGCGATCCGGCACGCCGGGGCCGAGCGCGTTTCGACGGATGCGGATGGGCTGGAACTGCTCTGCCTCCGCGCCGCCACCAAGCAGGGAAATCTCGCGCATGCCCGCCCAGCGGATGCGCTGCACGCCGTTGTCGCGGGTGATCACCTCGTCGCCGGCGCGCAGGCTCTCGATGGGGCGCGGGCCCCGGGGCGTATCGATCAATGTTCCGGCCACGAAACAGGGCGGCTCGTCACGCCCGCGGATCGTGATGGTGATGGTGGTGGTGCCCTGCGCCGAAACGACGGTGAAGACCTCGGTCAGCGTCTCGCCCTCGCCCAGGGCCTGGATTGCGGGGTGGTCGTTATCGGCGGTGTAGGTCCAGTTGCCGTCTTCGTCGATCACAAGCTGCGAGCCATAGGCGCCGGCGATTGTTTGCGCCGTCCATGCGCCGGTATCGTTTCCGATCCAGTAATCCACGTCGCCGGAGGTTACGAGAAAGCCGCCGCTGTCTTCGTCTTCGGTCACCTCGCCCGTATCCGGAACCGGAACACCCATCAGCCTGTCTCCTCGCCCTTTTCACTGCGATCTACGAAGAAGCTGCGCACTCTGTCTTCTCCCCGCGCGCTCGCATCGCCACGCACCACCTTGCTTACCCGGCCCCGCGCGTCGAGCCGCGCGAAGTAGAACGGCCCCTCGGGCGGGTTGCGGGCGATGTGGCGCGCCACGAGCCGGCCATGGCGGAATGGCGCGAGCAGGTCGAGAAACCACAGGTTGTCGCCGCTCGCCCAGTCGTCCGCGCCGGGAGTGACATTGTCGTAAACCATCCGTGTGCTCACCTCATGTGTGAGCCGCGCCCAGATCAGCGCCGCACAGACCTGCCCGTTCTCATTGTGGAAGAAGCGCACGCAATCGTTGTTGAGCGCGGGAATGAAGATGCTCGCGAGCCAGCTTGCCGGCAGTCTCCGGTGAAGCGGGCAAAAGGCGGCCAGAAAATGCAATTGCCCGAGGCCCAGCATCTGCCGGTCCATCGCGTCCTTGTCAGGAATACTCTCAGCGCCGCTTTGCGACGCGCCTTGCCTGTCTCTGCCCATTCCGCTTTTCTTTTTATGATCGGAACAGGAGCGAGATTACACTATCGCAGGCGCTTGGGCAACAGATGCGCAGAGGCGCCGTGCGCCTAATGCGTCCAGGCGCCGCGGCGGTTGGTTGCGAAATTCTCGCCATAGCCCGCTGGTCGTATGTTGGGCTTGCGCTTTTGTGGCTCGCTCACGATCGCCTCGATGCCGTGCTCCTTGGCGTATTCCAGCGCCGCCTCCTTGGTGGCGAAGCGAAGCCGCACCTGTGCCTGCGTGTCGGCAGACGAGGTCCATCCCATCAGCGGATCGACATCTCGGCCGCTCTCGTTGACGAATTCCAGCACCCAGTGCTTGGTCTTCGCGGTGCCGGACTGCATGGCGTTGCGCGCGGGCTTGTAGATACGGGCGGGCATGGGAAGCCTCCTTGTTGCGGGTCGGTTATTCCAAAAATGGCGCGGGCGGGCAAGAGGCGCGACGCCGCAGGACAAAAGTCTTCTTGCCTCCGGCGGGGATATTTGC
>JAVKDQ010000098.1:0-1544 GCA_040222155.1 Roseovarius sp. | reverse complement strand
TCGGATGCGCTCGATACGGTTTACGAGTGGCGGGTTGGGGAAGTTGGGGGGGTGTAGAGTGAGTGACACCCGCGAGCGGAAGCAAGACGGATGAAGCAGTGCGCGACCGCGCGGACTCAAGGGGCGCAGCCCCGCCGCGCGCTCGCGGGGCCGCCCCCACCGCCCGGCGATTGGGTGACGTGCGCACGTCGCTCGGATTTACTGCGGAAGTGGCAGCCATAAAGCCCTGCTGAACACCCGTCGGATCGCCGCGCCGCGGCCCAGCAATCGCACGGCTTCTGACCTGGCTTTCAAGTGACCACGGGCCACCCGCACCCTCACGTAAACCGGTTATCCCTCGGGAAGCCCCTTGGCGCCATCCGTCCCGTGCCCGCGCGCTTGCCGATCCATTCGGCGAGGTCGGTCTCGGTGCGCGTCCGCCCCGCCGGGTCGTGCCAGCTGAGGCCATCGGCCAGCGTGAAGGTGGTGGCATCCGAAAGCCCGCCATCCTTGTAGCGCTGCAGCCGCACGCCCTTGCCACGGCCCATCTCCGGCAACTCGTCCAGCGGGAAGACGAGCACCTTGCGGTTCTCGCCCACGCAGGCCACGTGATCGCCCGCTACCGGCTTGCAGACCTGCGCGCGCACATCGCCGCGCACGTTCAGCACCTGCTTGCCCGAGCGGGTCTGCGCCACGACCTCGTCTTCCGGCACGATGAAACCGTCGCCCGCCGAGGAGGCCACCAGCAGCCGCGCGCCGGGGCGGTGGATGAAGAAGGTGACGATCTCGCTCTCGTTGGGCAGGTCGACCATCAGCCTGAGCGGCTCGCCCATGCCCCGCCCGCCGGGCAGGTTGGCGGCGGCCAGCGTGTAGAAGCGCCCGTTGGAGCCGAAGATCAGGAGCTTGTCGGTGGTCTCGGCGTGGAAGATGAAGCGCGGCCCGTCGCCATCCTTGAACTTCAGCTCGCGGGTGAGGTCGATATGGCCGGTCATGGCGCGCACCCAGCCCATCTTCGAGCAGACCACGGTGATGGGCTCGCGGTCGATCATCGCCTCGAGCGGCACCTCTTCCACCTCGCCCGCTTCCTCGATGAGCGTGCGCCGTGCGCCGCCCTCGTAGTCCTTGCCGAAGGTCTTCTTGACCTCCTTGAGCTGGCCCGCGATGGCCTCCCATTGCAGGCTCTCGCTTTCGAGAAGGTCCTCGAGCCCGGCGCGCTCCTCCATCAGCACGTCGCGCTCCTTCAGAAGCTCCATTTCCTCCAGCCGCCGCAGGCTGCGGAGCCGCATGTTGAGGATCGCCTCGGCCTGCACATCCGTAAGCCCGTCCTCGTCGCCGCCGGGCGCGGGCGGCACGTAATCGGCCTCCGAATTGGCGCGGGTGAACTCCCGCCCCCAATCCTCGCGCATCAGCGCGGCCTTGGGCTCGTCGTCATAGCGGATGATGTCGATCACCCGGTCGAGGTTGAGGAAGGCCACGATGAGCCCTTCGAGCACCTCCAGCCGGTGGTCGATCTTCTCCATCCGGTGCTGCGAACGGCGGATCAGCACCTCGCGGCGGAAATCGAG
>JAVKDQ010000097.1:0-29505 GCA_040222155.1 Roseovarius sp. | reverse complement strand
ACGAGATGGTCATGCCGGTGCTGGAAGCGATCGAGGCGATGGGCATCAGGAAGATCGTGTTTCAGGGCTTTTCGCGCAATGCCGACCTGCTGCTTCTGGCCATCAAGGCGCGGTTTCTCGAGGAGGTGGAGTGTTTCGCGGTCACCCATGTGACCACGACCCAGTTCGAGCACTTTTTCGAGATCGAGCAGATCCGCGCGCTGCAGATGCGGCTCTCGCGCGGGGTGCTGAAGGGGCTCGGCTCGGTCAAGGCCGATTTCGGCGCGGCCTTCGAGGAGTTCTACCCGCACACGCTGATCAACTACGCACCCAATATCGACCCCGGCCTGCACCTCGAGAAGGACTCGCCCGTATCGATTCATGTGCCGCTCGATGTGAGCTGGCGGAAGAACATGTATACGAACGTGACCGCCGGGATGCTCTGCGAGAGCGTGGAGCGGATCAAGACCTCGAACTACCCCACCGGCCTCTCCGATATCCGGGTGCTCGACAAGCTCATGCTCACCGGCTACCTGCGCGGTCAGCGCCTGCTCGACGAGATGAGCCGCAGCACCGCCGTGATCTCGGCCACGCTGGCCGAATGCCAGCCGATGACCCAGCTCGAAGCCTTCGCCATGAACACCCCCGCGCTCACCCTCGACCTCGGGCTCGTCGAGTTCGAGGGCGACCCGCTGATGGAGCTATGCTCGACCCGGGTGACCGACAACCCCTACCGCCTGTCGAAGGATATCGGCCGGCTGGTGGATGCGGCCCTCTCCGACCCGGCGGCGATGAGCGGCATGATCCGCGATCACCTGGACACGCGAACCCGGCTGGCCACGGAGCGGCTGAAGGATTTCGTGGGGATTTGACGATGTGGAACCTGAGCAAGAAGAAGCCCGCCGTCTGTTTCGTCACCAACGAGCTCTACCCGGAGAACAATGGCGGGATCGGGCGGATCCTGTACAATTTCGCGGTGCATAACCGCGAGGCGGGCCGAAAGGTGGATATCCACTTCGTGGTGGGCGGCGATCTGGGGCGCAACGCGGCGGCGATCAGCCGGCTGACCGCGGCCTTCAAGCGGCTGGCGACGATCCACGTCGCGCCGGATATGAAGCTCGACCCCGATACGATGACGCACCTGCTGGGCTACGCGGCGGAGGCCGACAAATTCAGCCCCGATGCGCGGCTTGCCGACAGCTTCCAGTATTATCTCGGCATCCTCAAGGCGCAACGCGCCATCGGGCAGGAGTTCGAGCTCGTCGAGTTCCCCGATTTCGGCGGCTGGGGCAAGGTTTCGATGGAAGCCAAGCGCGCGGGGCTCGCCTTTGCCAACACCACGCTCGGCGTGCGGGTGCATTCGACGCAGGGCATTCTCTACCGCGTGGAGCGCTACGCGCATGTGGGCGGCGCGTGGATCGCCGGGCAGTTCGACGCGGAGGAGTTCTCGCTCGCCCATGCCGACATGGTGGTGGGGCATATCCCCTCGATCCTCGACTACACGCTCGCGCATTACGGGCTGCAGGAGAGCCTTGGCCAATACGCGCTCTGCGAGTTTCCCCCGATCGCGATCACCGAGGACGAGGCCCGCTCGGCGAAGGGCGCGAAGACGGCGGGCGACAGCCCGGATTTCATCTTTTCGTCGCGCCTGCAGGAATTCAAGCGGCCCGATCTCTTCGTGCGGGCGGCCGTCGCCTTCATGGACCGGAACCCCGATTACACCGGTGTGTTCCGCATCGTCTCCTATGGCTGGGACGAGGACTACATCGCCATGCTGAAGGACCTTGTGCCCGAGGCGATGGCCAAGTCGATCCTGTTCATTCTCGACGCCACGCCGCAGCAGCGGCTGGAGCATATCGGCAGATCGGTGGTGGTGCAGCCCTCCGATTACGAGAGCCTCTGCCTCTTCGCCTACGAGGCGTCGAGCATGGGGCGGCCGGTGATCCTCAACGGGGCCTGCCTTGCCTTCGGCAGTTTCGACCGCTGGCAGGACGGCCATAACTGCCTGCTCTTCGACGGCACGGTGGACGGGCTGGTGGCCACGATGGAAAAGGCACGCGGGTGGACGCCCGCCGCCAATGTCGACACCAAGCCCGACGCCCCCTACTGGTTCGAGCCCGCGAAGATCGCGGCGAAGGCGGCCCATGCCGCGCCGGCCCCCGCAACCTTCACGACCGTGTTCTTCGGGGCGAGCTCCACCACGGATCTGCGCACGATCCGGCGGAATGTATCGAAGCTGGCGCCGGAGCGCTGCATCCTGCTCATAAACCGCGCGGATGATTTCACTACCGCCGATCTGGCCCCCTTCCGCGAGATCGGCGTGGAGATCCGGGTGGCCCCCGGCCAGCGGTTCGACCCAGACGAGCTGCAGAAGGCGGCCATGACGCAGCCCGAGGAGGTGGTGCTGCTGGTGCCCGCCGGTGTGCAGCTGACAGACGAGTTTCTGGAGCAGGGCGCGTGCGCCATTCACGAGGCGACCGGGCTCGACATGGTGGGCGCGCATCTGGAGGTGCGCAACTACACTTCAGGCGTGACCACCGAGCTCAAGGCCTATCATGGGCAGGCGCCCAACATAGCGCTGATGCATCCGCGCATCATGTCGCCCTTTCTCTTCCTGAGAAAGCCGGTTCTGGAGCGCATCCCCTTCGATTTCACCGCCGGACCGCTCTGGTTCGAGGCCTTCTCGCGCAGCGCGGCGCTCGAGGGCGAGCGAATGTGCATCCTTCCGATCCGCGGCGGCCAGCTCGATTCGCAGAAATCGATGCGGCAGGAGAACAGCAAGAAGCTGACATCGACCCTGCTCGACGCCTCGGGTATGAGGGCTGGCTTGCCGGCGCGGCTGTTGAGCGTGGAGATTCCGGAACCGCCGCGCAGCGATGACTCGAAGACCGTGCCGCTCACCGATTCGGAACTCTCGAAGGCGATCAAGTTCAGCCCAACCGCCGTGAAGCTGACGTGGAAGCCTGTAGAGTTTCATCACCATCTGGGCGGCCTTCTGGTGCATCCGCTCGAGGGCTTCGTGACTGTCGGAATCCTGCCGCTCGACATGGACAACCCCTTCCAGGTGGAGGCGATGATTTCGAACGCCAACAAGCTCAACCAGGGCGGGGAGGCGGCGATTGCCTTCGGCTCGGTTCAGACCACCGAGAAACAGCTGCTCGACGCGATCGCGGGCGAAACCGGAACGCACGGGCTTTCGCTGGGCAAATGGGTTTCGGTGCCGCCGGGCCACTCGGTAGACTACACCATGCCGCTGCGGCGCGACCTCGTTGCCATGCCCGGCAAGTCGCTCTTCCTGCTGTCGCGGGTCGAGCAGGGCAAATCCGCCGATCACTGCCATATCGTCTTTGGCGGCGTGAAGGTTTCGCAGCACTGAGCGCGCGGCGTTAGGCGGCGTTAGTCTGCCCGGCCTGCGGGCCCGGGCTCGGTGCTCTCGCCCTGATCTTCGGCCGTGGCCGCGAGCACCGCGGTTTCGGGTGTGCTGACCCGAGTGATGGGCGTCATGCGGAAGGCGCCCTTCTCCTCGGCGGGCACGGCCTGACGCGCGCGGAGCCGGAAGAGCGCGAAGAGAATGAGCAGGACATGCGCGGCAGCCGTTGTCACGAAGAGGCTCTTGGGGCCGAAATAGGTGATCGCGAAGCCTGCCGAGGTGGGGCCGACGATGGAACCTATGCCGTAGACGAGGAGCAGCCCGCCGCTCACCTGGATGAAGGCGCCGGGTTGGGCGTGGTCGTTGGCATGAGCCACGATGACCGGATACATCGCAAAGACCGCGGCGCCGAAGACCGCGCTTTTCGCCAGTTCGAGCGTGGCATTGGTGCCGCCGAGCAGGATGAAGGCCGCATCCGCCGACAGCGCCAGCGCCACGGTGCCGATCAGCACAAGCCGGCGGTCGTAGCGATCCGACAGGATGCCGATGGGGATCTGGGCCGCGGCGCCGGCGAGGATGGGGATACTGGCGAAGAGCGCGACCTCGGCGGTGGAGAGCCCCACCCGCGCGCCATAGACCGCCGCGAGCGTGCCGAAGGTGGAGTTGGAGATGCCCACCATCAGCACCGCGAAGACAGCGATGGGCGAGTTGCGCCAGAGCGCCCGCAGGTCGAGCTTGACGCTGACCAGCGCCGTGGGCGTGGAGGTGGCCGAGAGCGCCGTGGGCAGGAGCGCCATGCAATAGACGATGGCGGCGAGCACGAAGAAGAGATAGCCGCTCGCATCGCCCGTGGTGAGCACCATCTGGCCCATCGTGGTGGCCGCGAGATTGACCATCGAATAGACACCGAAGACCCGGCCGCGCGAGCTGTTCTCGACCCGCTCATTGAGCCAGCTCTCGACGATCATCGCAGCCCCCGCGAAGCAGAAGCCCGAGAGCGCGCGCAGCGGAATCCACACATGGGGCGAGAGGAAGATGAGCGAGAGCAGCACGGTGATGGCGGCGAGCGCACACATCGCGCCGAAGGCCCGCACATGGCCCACCTTGGCCACCAGCGCGGGAGTGCGCAGGCAACCGGCCACATAGCCCACCGCCCAGCCGGTGCCGAGAAGCCCGAGAGCGGCGGCGGAGAAGCCCTCGATCTCGCCGCGCACGGGCAGGATCAGCCCGTTGAGCCCGCCCGCGAAGACGAGAAAGGCCGAGCCGAGCAGCAGCGCGCTGAGGGGGAGGAGAGAGCGAACCATCGCTTCCGAGACTAACGCCGCCGGGCCGCACTTCGCAACCTGCAGACTGGGCCCCGGCGCCTGCTTCCGTGCGCTTTCGCGCCACGCGGGACAGGGGCGGCGCCGGGGGCCGGGCCGGGGCCCTGCCCTCAGTATGCGCCCTGCCCGTTCAGAACCACGCGCACGGTGCGCAACAGGATCGCGCAATCGGTCAGCAGCGAGCCGCGGCGGACGTAATCGAGATCGAGCGCGATCATCTCGTCGAAGCCGATATCGGCCCGCCCGGACACCTGCCAGAGCCCGGTGAGCCCCGGCAGAACCAGATGGCGGCGATGGGCGTGATCGGGATAATCGGCCACCTCGGAGACCAGCGCCGGGCGCGGCCCCACGAGCGACATCTCGCCCCGCAAGACGTTGAGCAGTTGCGGCAGCTCGTCGAGCGACCAGCGCCGCAGCACACGGCCCACCGGGGTGATGCGCGGATCATGGCGCAGCTTGAGGCAGAGCCCCTCGCGGTCGCTCAGCGCCGCGATCTCGGCGCGACGGGCTTCGGCGTTGCGATACATCGAGCGGAACTTGATCATGCCGAAGGTCTTGCCCGCCTGCCCCACACGCCTCTGCACGAAGAAGACGGGGCCGGGCGAACTCAGCGCCACGGCGGCGGCGATCAGCGCGAAAAGCGGCCAGATGGCAAGCAGGATCAGAACGGTCAGCGTAAGGTCGAGCGCGCGTTTCGCCGCAATGCTGCGCGGCGCGTCGAAAGGGCGGGCGGGGTCAAGGGTGGTCATGGTCATGGTCCGGTCTCCGGGAGAAAGGGGAAAGGTCAGGTGCGCAGCGCGAGCCAGGGGTCGCCGGGGAGCGCATTGCGCATCACCGCGACGCTGCCCTGGCGCGGCAGGGTCTGAAGGCGGGTGACCTGCGCGAGCACCTCGGCGCGCAGATCCGACGGGTCGAGCGCCAGCACGCCCACATCGGCATTCGAGAGCAGGAACTGGGCCGAGAGCCGCTCGGGCAGGCTGCCCGCCGAGACGATCACCACGTCGAAGGATTGCGCCGCCTTCGCGAGCGCGCCGCGCACCATGGGGGCCGAAACGCTGGCATCGTCGAGCAGCCCGTCGGTGCCGAGGCCGAGCGTCCAGAGCCCGTCTTCCTCGTCGGCGGGTTGCGGCGCCACGGGCAGACCCGAGAGCACGTCGCGCCAGCCGGCCTCGGTGGGGGCGGCGCGATCGGGGCCGATATCGGCATCTATGCAGAGCGTCTTCATCCAGGCCCGCGCGAAGCTCCGCGCCAGCGCCTCGGCGAAAGCCGTGGTCTCGCCGCCGCCTGCACGGGCGACCACGATGATCGGCGCCTTGCCCACCAGGCGGGGCTGGCGGAGGCTTTGCAGCTGCAATTCGTTGCGCAGCAGATCGGCGGCATGGGCATCGCCCTCGCCCGCATCCGAGACCTGCAGCACCGGCAGGCGCGCCACCACCGGCGCGAGGCTCTCGGCGAAGCGTATCCGACGCTCCGACAGGCCCCGGCCGAGGGCCAGCGCGAAGGCAAGCACCACGCCGCCCATCAACCCGGCGGCCATCAGCATCTTGCGGCTGTCCTCGGCGGGCGAGAGCGGTTGCGAGGGGGGCGACATCACCACCGCGTAGCCCGGGAGTGCGCGGCCGAATTCAAGCCGGATCACCTCGAGCGCGCGGCGGGTTTCCTCGAGCAGCGCCTCGGCCTCGTCGATCTCGTGCTCGATGCGGTCGAGCTCGATGCGGCGGCGGTTGAGATCACGCGCCTCGGTGCGGGCCATGTCGAGCTGGCCGCTCACCTTGTCGAAGAGCGCGCGGATCTCGCCCAGCGTGGCCTCGCTGCCGCTTTCGCTCGCATCGGTCAGCGCGCCGGTCTGGCCCAGAACGCGGATCTGCTCGCGCCGCTCGGCCATGGCCTTCTCGATCACGGCGATCTCTTCGAGCTTGGATTGCTCGTTACGCTGGAAGCGCAGGTTGGTTTGCCCCGCATAGCCCGCGCGCATGCCCGCGAGCTCGCTCAGGAGCTTGGCGCGCTCGAAATTGAGATCGGCCATCGCACGGTCGAGCAGCGTGGCGCGCATGATCTCCTGGTCGGAGGTGTCGGCGGAGGAGGGCGCGTTGTTGGTCTCGAGCGTGGCCAGCGTCGCCGCGACCTCGGATTTGCGGGCCGCGAGCGCGTCGATCTGGGCGATCTTCTCGACATGCGCCTTGGCGAGCGCGTTGAGGCCGAACTCGCCGCCCACGTCGAGCTGGTCGGCGCGGAGCGCGGTGAGGCGGGCGGCAAGCTCGGTTTCGCGGGCGCGCAGCTCGGAGAGGCGCACGGCGGTGCGCGCCTCCTCGGCCTCGGCCTTGAGCGCGAGATAGGCGGCGACCAACGCCTCGAGCTTCTGGCCCGCGAAGGCGGCCTCCTTGCTGCGGGTCTTGAGCACGATCAGGCTGTCGGAACGCTTCACCTCGATGGAGCCCGCGAGATCCGACGCCTCGAGCCCGAGGGCGATCTCGGGGCGGGCCTCGGCGAGCCGGGCGGCGGCACGCGCCATCACCGGGTGCGAGGCCACATAGGTGGTTTCGGCCTTCACGAAACTGTCGAAGGTCTTGAGCACCGAGTCGTCGCCTGTGGCGTAGAGGATGTTGGATTCCTGCGGGTAGACGCGCAGGATGGCCTGCGACTCGTAAAGCTCTACCCCCGAGAGATAGCCCGCCGCCGCCAGGGCCGGACCGAGCAACGCCGCCGCCCCGAGCCCTGCCTTCCAGCGGCCCCGCATGGCGCGGGCGAGCCCTTCGAGCGGGTTGGGCTGGGGCGCCTCGGCGGGGGGCGGGGCGGCGTAGTCGGTGGCCTCGTCGAGAGGCTGTGCAACGGCGACGGTCATGGCGTTACCCCGGGATCCGAGTGGTCATGTCGCGCTCCCAGCGGTGCGGAGCGGCAGCGCGGCGGAGCGACAGCCGCGCCCAGCCGTTGACGGCGGCATAGACGGCGAGCGGCCAGAGCGAGGCGGGATGCGCGAGCGCGCGCCGGGCAAGGGCCAGCGGGCTGCCGCGCTCGGGGCTTGCGAGCCCCATTGCGGAGATTTCGCGCGCCCCGCGCAGGCTGCGGCGGCGCACGCGGGCGAGGCTGCCCAGCGTGGCGGGCGCGCGTGCGATGAAGCGGCAGGCGGGTACGAAGGCGATTTCGGCGGGCCTGAGGCTGCGGCGGATGAACTCGTCGTCGGCGGTGACGCGCGGCAAGGGGAAGACCCGCGCCGCCGCCTCCGGCGCCAGCGCGAAGAGCCCGCCGAACTTGCCGCGGTCGAAATAGGGGTTGAGGCGCCAGCCCTTGTAATAGGCGCGCACCAGCGGCGCGGCCTCGCTGGCGCGCACATCCATCTGCCCGCAGGCGGCCTGCGCGGTACCGGCTTCAAGCGGGCGCAGAAGCGCGTCGAGCGCCTCGGCGGTCACGTCGAGATCGGCATCGAGGCAGATTACCGGGCGGCCCGGCGCGGCGGCGCGGAACCCGAGGTTGAGCGCGTTGCACTTGCCGGGCGTCGCGGTTTCGAGGATCACCGCCTGCGGCAGCACCGAGCGCGCCTTGGCGGCGGTGGCATCGGAGCAGGCATTGGCGATCACCACGATGCGCCATTGGGCGAGCGCGAGGCCGCGCGAGAGGTGCAGAAGCGTTCGGCCGATCACGGCGGCCTCGTCATGGGCCGGGATGAGGAGGGTTGCACGGATCATGCCGCGCGGCTCCGGGAGGCCATCGCCGGGGCGGGCCGCACAGGCGCGCCCGACCAGACGAACTCGCGGATCGCGTCGATCAGCGGGTCGAAGGCGGGGCCGGCGGAGATGGCGGTTGACGGCGCCTCGAAGCCCATCGCGCGCGCCCGGTCGAGCGCCGCGTGCAGCGCCTCGCCATCTTCCACGACGGTGACGTTCGAGAGCCGCGCCATCTCGCGGGCGGTGTCCTGCTGGTGGTCGTTTCGATGCTCGCCGAACTTGGCGCGGCGCGGCATCAGGATCACCGGTTTGCCGAGCTCGGCTGCCGAGAGGATCGTGCCCATGCCGGCATGGGCCACGATCAGCCGGGCGGCTCGGAAGCGGGCGAGGAACTCGGCCTGCGGCAGGTCGCGCAGGGTGCGGATATGGGCGAAGCGCCGGGTGCTGGCGCCGGTTTGCGCGAGGATGGGCACATCGCGATTGCGGGCGGCCCAGCTGTCGAGCCCGGCAAGAAGGCGGTCGAACGGTAGTTGCGTGCCGACGGTGGCGAAGATCATGGGGGCTGTCCTTGGAAACGAGGGGTCAGATGACCGCGCCGCGGTATTCGGCACCGGTCTGCTCGGCGACGCGCGGCCATTGCGAGAGCACCCGGTCGGCCACGCCCAGCGAGAGGCGGGCGGAGATGGAGAGCTCGCGCGCGTTGGCGATGGAGTCGATGAACATGGTGCGCGCGCCGGTAAGCCGCGCCAGCCGGATCGCGAGGAACCCGCCCGCCGCGCCGGTGGAAATGACGACCTGCGGGCGCAGGCGGAACACGATCCAGGCCAGCCGGAGCGAACAGGCGATCAGCCGCAGGGGCGTATCCTTGTTGGCGTCGGGATAGACATGCACGCGCCCCTCGGGCACCTGCGAGACGGCGGAAGGATCGGTGGTGGCGTAATGCAGCTCGACACCGAAGAAGGCGGGCGCGAGGCGGCGCATCTGCACCCAGTGGCCACCGCCGGAAGACACGGCGAGAACCACGGGGCGGGCATTTTTTCGTCTGGGCATTTCAAGGTTTCCATCTGCCTGAGGGATGTTGCAGGCAGAGGGGTAACCCGGATCAACTATCTGATGTTACTGAGTAAAAGGCGCGTTTTGGGGCGCCAAGGTAGAGTGCGCCCTATCCTTTCGTAGTGTTGGCGCGGCATTCGGATGCGCGAGGATATCCCTGTAGAGCCGGACCATGTCGCGGGCCTTCGAGGCCCAGAGCCCCTCGCGCAGCACCTTGGCGCGCGCGCCCTCCCCCAGCCGGTCGCGGAGCGCGGGCGCATCGGCCAGCTGGCGCAGCGCGGCGGCGATGCTGCGGGCGTAGCTCTCGGGCGTGTCGACTGGAACGGTGATGCCCGAGCTGGCGTCGATGATTGTGGCGGGCCCGCCGCGCCGCGCGGTGATCACCGGCAGGCCGTGGCGCATCGCCTCGTAGAGCACACCGCCCGCGGGCTCGCGGAAGGAGGGAAAGCAGAAGACATCATGCGTGGCATAAAGCGTCTCGACCTCCGCGCGCGAAACCTTGCCCAGAAACGTAACCCGATCCGCCACGCCCAGCCGCTCGGCCTCGGCGCGGCAAAGGTCGATCTCCTCGCCCGCGCCCGCGCTGGTAAGCGTCACGCCGGGGAGATCGGACAGGTGGGCCAGCGCGCGCACCGTGTCTCGCAGCCCCTTCGTGCGCACGCCGCGCCCCACGTGGAGCACGCGCATCTGCCCCTCCACCCCGGCTCGGGCACGCGGCGGGGCCACGTCGTCTATGCCAAGCTCCAGCACCGGCTCGAAGCGGCGCAGCGGCACATCGCCCAGCACCTCGCGCATATAGGGCGCCACGCCCAGCACGCAGGCCGCGCCGCTGTAGGAGGCGCGCAGCCACGGGTCGTGGCGGAACCTCCAGCGGTCGAGCGCGCGCAGGCGGGTGAAGAGCGGCGCGCTCGAGGCTTCGGCACGGAAGGCTTCGGGCGTCTCCAATGCGCCGCCCAGTGGGCCGATGACGAAAGGAATCGCGAAGTGCCGCAGCGGCGAGGGGTAGCGCGCGGCCTGCGGCATGAGCTGGTGGGCGATGTCGAAGCGCTCGCCCCGCGCCAGCGCCGCGCCGACCCACCGGCGCACATGCCGCGCATAGACGGGCCATGCGGGCTTCAGCATGGCGTTCAGCCGCTCGTGGCCGCCCGCCCATGCGGGCTCGGGCCACGTGACGACGCGCGCGTTGGGAAGTTGGCCGGCCAGTGTCGGGCGGCCGGGGCGCTGGAAGGCCAGCACCGTCAGTTCAACCTCTTCGGAAAGCGCCTCGGCCCATTTGTAGGCGACGAAGGCCTCGCCCACATCCGTGGCGTCTATATTGGGGGCGATGAGCAGGAGTTTCACGGTTTCACCTCCCCGGCGTGTGCCGAAGGCCATGCCTTGGGCAGGTCGGCGACCACCCGGGCGAAGTGGCGCGCCCGCGCCGCCGCGCCGGGCTTTCCGGCAAGGCCCAGCACGGCCCAGAAGGCCGCGCGCGAGGCATTATGCGCCGCGAGCAGGGCAAAGCAGGCCAGCGCCGCGCCCGGCCCGCCATGCTTGAGATGGAGCCGCGTGGTGCCCTCGGTCATCAGCACGTCGCGCCGGTGGTTGAGGCGGGCGGCCGCGCCATTGCCGAAATGGGTAATCTCGGGGATTGGCGCGAAGACGAGATCCCAGCCCGCGCGGGCGAAACGGCGGCACCAGTCGGTTTCCTCGCCGTAGAAGAAGAAGGCCTCGTCGAGCAGCCCCACCTCGCGGATCGCCGCCGCGCGCACGAACATCGCCGCGCCCGAGATCACCTCGACCCGGCGCTCCTCGGAGCGGTTCCAGCCGGTCATCCGGTAGCCGTCCCAGCGGGCCATGCGGGTGAGGCCCAGCGTTTGCATCGCGAGATGCCGCAGGCTGGGGAAGGCGCTGCAGGAGGGCTGAACGCTGCCATCGGCGTTGAGCACACGCGGCCCCATCACGCCCGCCTGCGGGTGCCGGTCAAGCCAGGCCACCGCGGCGGGCAGAACCGTGCCATGCACCAGCGTGTCGGTGTTGAGCAGCAGCACATGACGGCCCCGCGCCTGCCGCAGGGCGAGGTTGTTGCCGCCGGCGAAGCCGAGGTTGCGCGGGCTCTCGATGAGGCGAACGGCGGGAAAGGCGTGGCGGATCATCTCGGCCGAGCCGTCTTCGGAGGCGTTGTCGACCACGAGGATCTCGGCCTCGAGCCGGCCCAGCCCGGCCTCGACCGAGCGCAGGCAATCGCGCAGGAGCGCGCGGGTGTTCCAGTTGACGATGACGATGGAGAGGTCCATTTCGGGCAGTCCTTGCGGGGAGTTTTCAGAAAAGCCGCGCCGGGCGCAGCGGGGTGAGGGGGTGGCGCGCGGCGCGCTGTGGCGCAGGGTGCCTGTCGGGCTGGGCATCGAGCAGCCAGGCGCCCGCGCCGATCAGGAAGAAGAAGAGCACGAAGAGCGCGTTCCACAGATGCACCGTGGCCGCGGCCACGGCGATCCCGAAGAGGGTGAAGGCCCAGGCATGGCGCGCGCGCCGCCACGCGGGCGGCAGGCCTTTGCGCTGCCCCACCGCCCAGACCAGCCCCAGCAGCAGGCCGATCAGCAGCAGGAGCGCCGGAAGCCCGTAGCGCACCGCCGTGGCGAGCCAGAAATTGTCCATGCTGTCGGACATCCAGACCGGGCGTTGCCACTCGCCGAGCCCGATGCCGAAGACCGGGTGGCGGGCCACTTCCGCGGAGCCGAATTCGAAGATCAGGATGCGGTTGTAGGCGGATTGCTTGGAGAAGGTGAAATAGTTGACGAAGACGTGGAAGGGCGTCTTCGACGAGAAGAGGTCGATGGCGATATAGGCGAGGCCGAAGAGCGTAAAGAGCGCCGCCCAGCGCCCTCGCACCTTGCCCAGAACGCGCTCCCACCCAGCCACGAAGGCCTGCATCATCAGCACCACATAGGGCCCGCCCGAGGCCGACATGAAAGTGGCAAGCGCCACGCCGCCCACCTTGGCCATGCCACCGAAATTCATCAGCCGCCGCTCGGCCAGCACGAAATAGGCGAGCGAGAAGGAGGAGGCGCAGAAGACACCATAGAGGATCGGGTGGTCGAAGGGGCCGAAGGTGCGCTCAAGCCCCATGCGCGGCTCGATGAAGGGCGCCATCGGCCCGCCCACCGCGCCGGAGATGCCATCGTGCAGGATGTGGATGCCGGTGAGCGCCTCGGGCACGGTGAAAAGGAGCGTGGCCAGAACGAGCCCAACATAGGCGCGCGCCACCGACTCGAACTCCGCGTAGGAGCGGATGTAGAGCCGGCCCAGCAGGTAGGCCCCGGCACATTCGACGATGTAGATACCGCCCGACTCGATGCCCTGCGCCACCCCGCCCCAGTTGATGAGCGCCAGAAGCGCCCAGAGGCAATGGGCGAAGACCAGCGCATCGAAGAGATGCGCGCGCCCGCGCCTGCCGGAGGCCAGCTGCACCAGCATCGGCACGAAGAGCAGGATCAGCACCACCCGATAGGCCGAGAGCCTCAGCCCGCCGAGATTGAGCGACACCGCCGTCGGCAGCATCACCGCAAGGAAGAAGAGCGCCACGGGAACCGCCACGCCGAAGACCTTGCGCGATGCCGGGGCCGCCTGCGCCATGGCTCACGCCTCCGCCCGGGCGCGGCCGATGAAGGGCCGCTCCACGTAAAGGCAGCTCAGAAGCGCGAGCGGCGCGGTGGCGGCGAGGCTGAGGGCCGCCAGCGGCAGCGGGGCGATCCCGGGCTGCAGCGCCACGAGGGCTTGCGCCACGGGCCAGCCGTAGATGTAGAGCCCGAAGGAGATGTCGGCCCCGAGCGGCGCGGGCGGCAGGCGGAGCGCAAGGATCACCGCGGCGAGCCCCAGCGCGCCCGGCGCGAGCGCCGCGGGCAGCAGGGCCGCCGCCGCGAGGGCGGCGAGCGCCAGCGCCGGGGAAAGCGCGATCCGGTCGCGCCAGACATGGGCCGCCATCCCGGCGGCGAAGGCCGCGAAGAGCGGTGCGAAGGTTGCCAACCGACCGGGCAGATGCGCCTCGAAGAGGGCAGCAACGGCCGCCAGAGCAAGCAGTGCCAGCACGGCAGCGCGGTGCCGCGTCCCGCCCGCCCGGACGAAGAGCGCGCAGAGCAGGTAGGCCGCGACCTCGTGGAAGAGGCTCCAGAGCGGGCCGTTCACCACCAGCGGATAGGGGTTGGCGGCGAAGGCGCCGGGCAGGCGGTGCTCGATGGAGACGAGGGTGAGCGCGCGGAAGGCCCATGCCGCCGCCTCGCCCGGTGCCGGATGGGCGCCGGAGGCCACGGCGAGCGCCAGCGTCGCCAGCAGCGCCGCGCCGAGGCCCGGCACGATCCGCCGTGCGCGCGCCGCCCAGAAGGCCCGCGCGCCGCGCCGCTCGGCGCTTGCCGTGATGAGCATGCCCGAGAGGAAGAAGAAGAGCCCCACCGCCCAGCCGCCCAGAGCCTTGCCGGTCAGCGCCGCGAGCGGCTCTACCGTGCCGGGGCCGAGCGCCAGCGGCCATGCATGGCTCACAATCACCGACCCCGCGAGCAGGAGCCGCAGCGTGTCGAGATTACCGCTTCGGGGAGAGCGCAGGGCGGCTCCGAGGGTCATCGGGGATGCTCCGACAGCGTCACGCCACGCCAGAGCCTGTCGCGCCACGCGCGCTTCCAGGTGCCGAGCACGGATTGCAGCTTCGCCTTGGCGGGCAGGCGCAGCCAGAGCCCGAAGAGCCTTTGCCCCCGGTCGCGCGGCGCGGCGAGGCCCAGCGCGCGCATCGCCAGCCTGCGGCCCCAGACGGCCCCGTTCGTGGCGACGAGGTTGGGCTGCGCGCGGGCGATCACGTCGCGCCCGCGCGGCTCGGCCACCAGCGCGCCCGCGCGGATCGCGGCCTCGACGAAGGCCCGCCCGCGCGCCGTGCGCGCAACGATGAGCGAGCGGCCCGGATCGGTGTGGCCCTTGGGCGGGGCGTGCCACGGATCGCCCACCGAGATATCGGCGAAGGCGCCGGTGTGATCGGCGCAGACCCGGCAGCGCCAGCCGCGATGGGCTTGCAGGATCTGCCCCCAGCCCTCGGCGTAAGGAATGCCCTCGCTCGCCTTCTCCGTGCCGTCGGCCTCTTGCCAGGTGGCCTGCATGAGCCCCGGCCAGCCTTTGCCCCTGTAGCGCAGATCTGTGAGCCGCGCGGTTTTGGGAAATCCCAGCCGATCGAGCAGCCTGTCGGTGGCGGCGAGCGTGGGCGCGCCCGCGCAGAAGATCGCGATGGTGAGCGGGATGCGCGCGGCGAGGTTGGCGTCGGCGCGCATGGCCTTCTGCAGCGAGGCGATGTCGCAGGGCTTGCCGGTGAAGGCCACCGGCCCGACCGTGCCTTGCAGCATGGCCAGCGCCTCGAGCGGGCTGGCCTGCGCATAGCGCGACCCGGCGCCACGCAGCAGCCCGGCCCTGTCGGTGCTGATCACCGCGGCATTGCGCCTCGGGTCGTCTTCCCGCGCCGCCACATGGGCGACGCCCCCTGCCGCGCCGCTCTGGAGCGCGAAGAGCGAGAGCGCGGTCACCGCCCCGCCCGAGGAGCCCCGGTGGCGGATTTCGTCATCGCCCGCCCAGCCTTCCCACGCGGCCAGCACCGGGCCCCATGCCTCGTCTGTCGCATCGCGCCGGTCGAGCGTGCGCCAGTCGGTCTGCGCGCCGGCGCAGAGCGCCAATGCGCGTTCGGCGGCGCTTCGGCCTTCGGGCGTGGGTTCGACCACCGGGCGCCGCCCTGCCCTGCTGTCCTCCACCATGCGGATCAGGCCGGGGAAGGCCCCCGCGCAGGCGCCGCAGCCGGTGCAGAGGTTGCAGGCCACGACGGAAGAAATGGGATCGGCGCTCATGCGAAAGCCTCCTTGGGGTGAGTGGCGCGCGGGGTCTGGCGCGCAAGGTGCACGGCGCGAAGCGTGGCCGCCCCCTCGCCCAGCGCGGCCGCCGCCGCGACCGCCGAGAGCGGCCAGCCGACCGTGGCACAAAGCGCCGCCGGGCCCAGCGCCAGCGCGCGCCAGAGGTTGGCGCGCGCCGGATCGGCGGTGCGGCCCGCCGCGATGGCGAGTTGCGAATAGGGCGTGCGCAGCACCCGGAAGCCCGCCGCGAGGGCCAGCGCCAGCGCCAGCGCCGCATCGGGCCGGAAGGCCGTGCCATAGACCGCCGCGATGACGGGCGGCGCGAACAGCGCGAAGCCGAGGCTCAGCGCGAGGGCAAGGAGCGCATGGGCGGAAAGAAGGCGCGGCCAGACCTCGGCCAGAGCGTTGCGCATGAGCGCCGCGCGCAGGGCCGGCAGAGCGAGCGAGGCCGCCGCCCGCCCGACGATCTGCGCGGGCAGGAGCGCCAGTTGCAGCGCCACGCCGTAAAGCGCGAGAGTGCTCCAATCGTAGGCCTTGGCCACGATCAGCCGGTCGGCGTGGAAGGTGGCGAAGAGCATGAGCGCATTCAGGATCAGCGGCGCACCGAAGCGCCAACTGCGCCGCAGCGCTTGGCGCGAGAGCCGGAGCCTGTAGCGCCGATGGGCCACGGCATGCGACAGGAGCGAAAGGCCCAGCGCATGGGCCACGAGCACCGCGGCCATCGCGCGGTGATCGGCGAGGAACCAGAGCGCCGGGCCGATGGCAAGCAGCATCGCCAGCGTGGCGCCGCCCTCGACAAGGGCCATCCTGCCATAGCAGAAGCGGCGCTCGGCGCGGCGGAAATCGAGATGCGCGGCGCCGCGAATGAGCGGCACGAGCGCCAGCGCCATGTAGGCGCCGGCCTGCGGGCCGTCGTCGAAGAGCATGGCGAGCAGCGGGGCGAGCGCGAGGAGGATGAGCGCCGTCGCCCCGCCGCGCACTGCCGCGAGGCCCTGAAGCTCGGCCTGGAAGCGGGAGGAGTCTCCATCGGGGGCCTGCACGATCTGCCGGTCGAGGCCCATGTCGCTCGCCATCTCCACCAGCCGCACGGTGAGCGCGAGCATCATGGCGCGGCCAAGCTCCTCGGGGCCGATCGCCCATGCGAAGGCGATCGAGCGGCCGAAGGCCGCGGCCTCGGCCAGCACCGGCACGCCCCAAGCGAGCGCCCGGCCCGATCTCGGCGCGCGGCTCATGCGCCCGCGCCCGCCTGTGCGGCGATCGCATCCATCTCGCGGGCGGCGCGCGCCAGAACGGCGGGGAGGCGTGCGGCGAGATCGGCGCGGGTGGCGGCGCGGGCCTCGAAGGAAGCACACGCGCGCGTTGCGAGGGCGGCGGCGTCGAGCTGGCGCAGGTCGGCCACCTCGCGCCCGAGGCCGCATTCGTCGAAGACGCCCTGCGCCTTGTCGGTATAGCCCAGCCCCAGCACCGGCACACCCGAGGAGAGCGCCCCGATGGTGGCGTGCATCCGCGCGCCGGCGAACCAGTCGAGCCGGGCCAGCACCCATTTCAGCTCCATCGCGCCCGGCTGCCCCTCGAGAAGGCGCACGCGGCCCTCGCCGAGCGGGCCGAGCCGGGCCATGAGCGCGCGGGCCGCGCCGAGGTCGCTCTCGGCATGGTCTTCGGGGCGGTGCACATGCGACACCAGCAGAAGCCGCAGCGCGGGGTCGGCGGCGAGCAGGGCGCGGGCGAGCGCCTCGACCTGATCCGCATGGGAGGCAGCAAGGCCGAACTGCGCGCGCGCGCCGGTGGCGTCGTTGCAAAGCAGGCCCGAGGCATTGAGCCCCGCAAGCGGAAAGGCGCGCGGCGCCTCGAGCCATGCGCGCAGATCGCGCGGCAGGCTATCGGGCGCGCGCTCGGGCAGGGCGAAGGCCACGTCGATGCCGAGCCGGTGCCGCGCGGGGTCGAAGGCGGGCCCGAGCGCCTCTTGCAGGAAGGCGAAGCTCTGGGCATCGCGCACCCAGACGGCGCGCGCGCGGCGCAGGATCTCCACCGCCTCGGCGGCGCATTTGGGGTCGCGGAAGGGGCCGAGCTTCTGCGGCAGGAGGATGAGCGGGACGCCCGCGTCGAGCGCCATACGCTTGGTGAGCGCCATCGCCTGAAAGCGGCGCGGCCCGTAGATATCGGTAAAACTGTCGCCGCCGGAGATGTCGAGCACCGCGCGCGAGCAGGCAACAGCGCGGGCGGGCGCGCTGAAGAGGCCCCCCGCGCGCACCATCGCATGGGCGAGGCGCAGGTTGTCGCCGCGCCAGATGCGCCGGGTGTGGGTGAGCCCGACGAGGCCCACGGAGGCATGGCCCCACTCCGCCCGGCGCAGCCCGCGTCCGTGGTCGGCGACGGTGAGCGAGCGGGCCCCGCGCGCGGCAAGCCCCGCCACCACGGAATGGCAGAGCGCGCTGACGCCCTGGTTGCCCGTATCGGGCGCGGCATTGAGCAAGGTGATCATGGCAGACCTCATGTTGATGAGGCCTGTCATAGGCGGCGGCGTGCGCCCTGTCCGCTGCGCAAGGGGCGAGCGGCGGTTCCACTCGGTCAGGGGGGCCTATCCGAAAGGATAGGTTGGCGCGATCAGACGAGGTTGCGGTCGCGCGCGATCATCGCGGCATGGGTGCGGTTGCGGGCGCCGAGCTTGCGGCAAAGCGTCTTGGCATGGAGCTTCACGGTGGCCTCGTGGAGGTCGAACTCGCGGGCGATCTCCTTGTTCGATTGCCCCCGGCAGATGCCGCCCAGCACGTCGAGCTCGCGGCTGGTGAGCAGGTCGGAGCTTTTCTCGCTCTTCTGCTGCATGAAGCTGAAGGGCGCGTATATCTCGCCCGCCGCCATGAACCGCGCGGCGCTGATCATGGATTTGGGGCTGAGCGTCTTCGGCACGAACCCGGCCGCGCCCTCGGCGATGGCCTCTTCCGCGAGTGCGCGCGTGGTGGTGCCAGAGAGCAGCGCCACCGGGCAACCCTCGACCGTGGCGATCATCTCGCGCAGCCCCTCGAGCCCGTTCATGCCGGGCATGTTGTAATCTAGCAGCACGAGGTCGAACGGGCCTTGGGCCTTGGCGATGTCGATCGCCTCGGGGAGCGACCCGGCGGTGGCCACGGTGGCCTTGTCCTCGGCCACGAGCAACGCCGCGATCATCTCGCGGACAAGGTCGTGATCGTCGGCGACGAGTATGTGCATGTCGCGTCTCCAGATAAGCGGCCCGCAAGGTGACGGAACCGGATCGTGAAGCCCCCGGGAATTATCTCAGGATAAGAGCTTTCAGCGGCCGGGGGAACCTAGCATCGCGCCGCAGGCCGGCACAACGTGCAGAAGCGCCTGAGGGGCGGAGCATCGGCAGCGCGCACCTATCCGAAAGGATAGGTTTCCATCCCTTTGCCCGGATGACGCGCGAGGCGTATCGTGGCATGAGGGGCGCGGATTGGGAAAGGAACGCCGCGATGTTCGAAAAGCTCCGTGACACCGTTCGCAGGCTCGGCCTGCTGCTGGGCCTTGCAGCCCTTTGCGCCGCGCCCGCGATGGCGCTCGATGCCCCCGAGGGCGAGGTCGTGCTCACGGTGACCGGCGCGATCGCCGAGACGAACGCGGGCGGGGCCGCGCGGCTCGACATCGCCCTGCTCGAGGAGATCGGCAGCGTGACCTTCGAGACGACCACGGTGTGGACGGAGGGCGTGCAGAGCTTCACCGGGGTGCCGTTGGTTGAACTTCTCGCCGCGCTCGGCGCCGAAGGGGCCACGCTGCGCGCCTCGGCGGTCAACGATTACGCGGTGGATATCCCCGCATCCGACGCGGTGGAGGGCGGCCCGATCGTGGCCTTCCGGCGCAACGGGGCCGAGATGAGCCTGCGCGACAAGGGCCCGCTCTGGCTCGTCTATCCCTACGATGCCTCCCCCGCTTACCAGACGGAGGCCGTCTATTCGCGCAGCATCTGGCAGCTCGACCGGATCGAGGTGATCCGCTGAGCGGCTTCCGCGACACCGAGCCCGGTTTCTCCGGGCGGCCCGGCGGGCTTGGCCGCCAGCATCTCGCCGTGGTGGCCGTGGCGCTCGCGCTGCTGGTCGCCGCGGTGATTTCGCTCGTGCAGATGAACCGCGAGGTGCGCCAGCAGATCGATGCGCTGGCCACCGCCAATTCCGACAGCACGCAGTGGTCGCTCGCGCAGGCGGATGTGGAGCTTCTGGCGCTTCTGGTTGCCATTTCCGACGCGCGGCTCGCCCCGGAGGCGCCGCTCTCGGAGGTGCGCAACCGCTTCGACGTGTTCTACAGCCGGGCGCAGACGCTCGCGGTGAGCCCGATGCTCGCGGAGGTGCGGCGCGATAGCGGCGTGGATGCGGCGCTCGACGGGCTCGAGCGCTATCTCGCCGAAGCCGTGGCACTGGTGGATGCCGAGGATGCCGTGTTGCGCGCGGCCTTGCCCGGGCTCGCGGCGCTCACCGACGACGCCCGTGACGATGTGCGCGAGATCAATCTGAGCGGCGTCAGCATCCTGTCGCTGCAGGCAGATGCCCAGCGCGCCAGCATCGCCGAAACGCTGGGGCTCGTGTCGCTGCTCACCTTCACGCTCTTCGTGGTGCTCATCATCACCGTACTGATGCTGCTTCTGTCGTTCAGGCGCGCGCGGCAGCAGGCGGACGAGCAGAGCCAGATCCGCTCGCGCCTCGCCGCGATGGTCTCGAGCTCGCTCGACGCGGTGATCGCGGTCAACACGGATGGCAAGGTGATCGCCTTCAACGGGGCGGCCGAGCAGATCTTCGGCTACAGCCAGAGCGAGGCGCTCGGCCAGCAGATGGACGACCTGATCGTGCCCGACCACCTGAAGGCCGCGCACCGGGCGGGGATGGATCGCTATCACGGCACCGGCGAGAAACGGGTGATCGGCAAGGGCCGCATCCAGCTCGAAGCGCGCCGCAAATCGGGCGAGGTCTTTCCGGTCGAGCTGTCGGTGGCTACATCCGACTCGGAGGATGGCGAGATCTTCGTGGCCTTCCTGCGCGACATCTCGCGCCGCCTGACCGCGGAGCGCGAGCTCATCAAGGCGCGCGACGTGGCGGTTGCGGGCGAGAAGGCCAAGGCCGACCTGATCGCGGTGATGAGCCACGAGATGCGCACGCCCCTCAACGGGATGCTGGGCACGCTCGACCTGCTCGACGCCGAGAGCCATTCGCCGAAGGACCGCGACTACATCGACATCATCCGCGCCTCGGGCAAGCTGCTGCTGCACCATGTCGACAACGTGCTCGACATCTCACGCGCCGAGGCTGGCAAGATCGACATCGCCGCCACCGCCTTCTCGATGCCCGCGCTGGTGCGCGAGCTGGTGGAAAGCCAGCGCGGCGTTGCCGAGCATCGGGGCAACACCCTGCACTACCGGCTCGACATGCAGGGCCGCGAGCACGCGGTGGGCGACCCCACGCGCATCCGGCAGGTGCTGCTCAACCTCGTCGGCAACGCCGTCAAGTTCACCCGCAACGGCTCGATCACGATAGATGCCGACAGGCTGGGCGGCGGCGACATGGTGGAATTCCGCGTCACCGATACCGGGATCGGCATCCCCGAGGCCGACCGCGAGCGCATCTTCGAGGATTTCGTCACGCTCGACCCCTCGCTCACCCGCGCGGTGGGCGGCACCGGGCTGGGCCTTGCCATCGTGCGGCGCCTCGTCAGGGCGATGGGCGGCGAGGTGGGGCTCGAAACCACCGAGGGGCATGGCAGCAGTTTCTGGGTGCGGCTGCCCCTACCCTGCCCGGAGGCCGGGCGCGCGCCGGGCCCGGTGGCGACCGAAGCGCCCGAACTTGCGGCCGGCACGGCGCCGGTGCCGCCGATGAAGATCCTCGTCGTGGAGGACAACCAGATCAACCGCCTCGTGGTGCGCGACATGCTCGAGGTGGACGGCCACGAGGTGCATGAGGCGCATGACGGCGAGGAGGGCGTGGCGCAGGCGCGCCGCATCTCCTATGACCTGGTGCTGATGGATATCTCGATGCCGAAGATGGATGGCGTCGAGGCGACCCGCGCGATTCGGGCCGCCGAGCCCGCGGGCACACACCTGCCCATCGTGGCCCTCACAGCCCATGCGATCCCCTCCGAGAAGGAGCGGTTTCTCGCGGCCGGGATAGACGATGTGCTGACCAAGCCCATCAGCCTCAACAGCGTGCGCGAGGTGTTGCGCCGGGTCTCGGCCCGGCTCGAGACAGCGCCCGCCGCACCGCCCCAGGCGCCCGGCGCATCCGCGATCGAAGGCACGATGCTCAACCACGCGCATCTCGAGGAACTGGCCGGCATTCTGGGCGCCGCGCGTGTGGGCAAGCTCATCGAGAGCTTTCTCGCCGAGATGGACGCGGCGGTGGCGGATATCGCCGCGAGCCTCGTGTCGGGCCATGTCGAGGCAGGGCTGCGCGCGAAGGTGCATCACGCGGCAGGCTCCGCGGCGCTGCTCGGCGCAGAGGCCCTGCAGGGCGCGCTCGCCGATCTCGAGACCGCGCTGGCCGAGGGGCGCATGGCCGATGCCGCATCGCGCCGGAGCCTCGATGAGACATGGCGCGCGACCGCGCCGGAGCTGCGGCTGCGCCTGCCCGCGCAAGAGGCCGGGTAGCCCGTCGCTCAGATCGCGAGCAGCCCGCGGGTGAGCGCGAGCGCGAGCGTCTGCTCGAGCGTTTCGGCCTTCAGCCTGCGTGCGGCGGCCGCGAGGCGGCGGGCCACCTCGCCTTGGGTGAGCCGCAGCTTCTCGGCCACCGCCTGCTCGGAAAGGCCGATGGCCAGATAGCTCAGCACATCGCGCTCCTCGGGGGCGATTACGGCCCAGTCGGCGCCAAAGACCGCGCCGGCCTGCGCCTCTTCCCCCGGCGGATGCAGGCCAAGCGTGAGCATCGCGGAGATGGCGGAGAAGGCTTTCTCGGTGCCGGGGCCGAAAAGCGCGCGGGGGTCATCCTCGCAGCTCAGCACGAGGCATTTGCCGGCGCTGCCGTCGAACCAGCTGTGGCAGATCATGTAGTTGTAGCCATGCGCCATCATGCCGTCGTGAAGCGCGCCGAGGCCGCTTTGCTGCGCAAGGCCCTCGCCGCGGCGGGCCACGTCGTAGAGCGCGGGCGCACGGCCTTCCAGCGCGGCGCCCAGAAGCGGGTCGATCTCGTGGAAGCCCTGCCCGGCATAATCGCCAAGCCACTCCGCGCGCATCGAAGAGCGCATCCACGCGATCTGCGGCACGCCGCGCAGGAAGGCCCCGGCATTCACCGCATTGGCCCCGATCCGCCGCCCGACCTGGTTGATCGCCTCCCAGGCCGCCTCGCCCGAGCGGGCCGCCGCGAGGCTGTCGGCGGTGTCGATCAGGAGATTGGCGTAACGGGTGGTCATGGGGCTCCTTCGATGCGCGGTTCGTTTTGGCGACCCTAGCGAACCGGTCGACGGATGGAAACCGCGCGCCCTAGCCTTCGGGCCGCTCGACGATGGCCACGCCCTCGGCTATGCGGTCGTTTGGGTGCAGGATCACCGCCTCTCCGGGCTCGAGCCCGCCCAGAACCTCGGCGCGCGCGGCATTCATCCGCCCGGTCTGCACCGCGCGCAACCGCGCCACGCCGCCCTCGGCCACGAACACGGCCCAAGCCTCGCCGCTGCGGAAGACCGCGCTCAGCGGCACCTGCAGAACGTCATCGGCCTCCCATTCCACGATCCGCAGGAAAACCGAGAAGCCGTGCCCCATCGCGCGCCGCTCCTCGACCGGCGTGACGATGTCGAAGATCACGTCGACCCGCTGCTCCTCGATACCGAGCGCGGAGACCTTGGTGTAGGCCGAGGGCTCGATGCGCGAGATCCGCGCCTCGAGCACCGCAGCGCCGCCCCAGCGCAGCACCTCGGCGCGATCGCCGGGCGCGAGCCGCACCGCATCGGTGGAGAGCACATCGGCCACGATCTCCAGATCCTCGGGCTGGCCGATGGTGAGAAGCCGCGTGCCGGCCACGACCGGGCGGGCGCTGATCATGTCGATCTCCAGCACCTGCCCGCTCACCGGCGCGGTGATCTCGACGCAGCAATCGGCATCGGCGAGGTCGATCTGGCCGCTGGCGTCGATCAGCGCGGCGCGGGCCCGGTCGAGCGCGCCCTGCGCCCGCTCAAGGTTGGAGGCCGCCGCCTGCTGCGCGGCCTGACGGGCGGCGAGGGTCTGCTCGGCCGTCTCGAGCCGGGTCAGCGAAGCCACGCCCCGTGTGACGAGTTCGCGGGCGCGCTCGTGTTCGCTCTGCGCCAGCGACAGCTCCTCCTCGGCCTGCCGCAACCCGCTGCGGGCCATGTGCAGCCCGGCCTCGGCCTCGCGCGCGGCGGCCTCGGCCTGCACCCGGCTGCGCGGATCGAGCGGGTCGGAGGCGGCGGGATCGAGGATCGCCACCACCGTCCGGCCGCCGGTCACCGGGTCGCCCACCCGCACCGGCGCGCGGCGCGCATTTCCCCGGATGGGCGCGGCCACCTCGTAGATCTCGGCGATGCGGGTCTCGCCCTCCACATCCACCGTCACCTGCATGGGCGCGCGCGCCACATGGCCAAGATCCACCGGCACCGGATCGGTGCGGAAGGCGAGCAGGGCGAGCGCTCCGAGGGCGAGCGCGGCCACGGCGGCGGTGATCAGGGTTCTGGGTTTCATGGCCATCCTCATTCGCGTGTTTTCATGACCTGCACGAGGTCGAGCCTGTCGAGCCGGCGGCGCACGATAAGCGCGGCGGCGAGCGAGGCCGCCAGCACCACCAGCGTGGCCCGGGCAAAGCCCGCGGGCTCGAGCACAAGCGGGATTTCGTAGAGATCGCTCGAGGAGCCCGCCGCAAGCGCCCCGGCGATGCCCGCGCCCAGCAACCAGCCCAGCGGTTGCGCCAGCACCGCGAGCAGCATCGTCTCGCCGGTGAGGATGAAGGCCACCTCGCCCCGGCTGAAGCCGAGGATGCGCAGGCTCGCCAGTTCGCGGGCGCGTTCGGAAAGCTGGATGCGGGCCGAGTTGTAGGCCACGCCCGCAGTGATCAGCACCGCGACGGTGAGATAGATCGTCGTCATGATGGTGACATTCTCGCGGATGGTGTCTTCGAAGCCCCGCTTCATCTTGTCGATCAGCACGAGCCCGCTCAACTCTGGCGTCTCCTTCAACACCCGGTGCAGCTCCGGCAGGGCAGCGGCATCGACCTGCAGGTTGGCGGCGGTGATGCGGGGCGCTTGCCGCAAGAGCGTGTTGAGCGCGCCCAGCTCCATGTAGGCGGTGAGCCCGATATATTGCGTGACAATGCCGGCCACGGGGATCGGGTGGGTCTCGTTGCGCCCACCGAGAAACTCCACCTCCAGCATGTCGCCCGGCCCCGCCTGCAGGTGCCGCGCGAGCCGCTCGGAGAGCAGAAGCCCCTGCCCCGGCGGCGCCACCACGCGCCCGGCCTTGTCGATGATCCGCACCAGATCGCTGCCGGCGCGGCGCGATTCGATGGCCACCTCCTTCTCGCGATGGCCGTGGCGCAGCACCGCGGGCTGGAAATGCTGCCCTTCGGCGCGCATCACCCCCGGCAGGCGGGCCACGGCGGAGAGCGCCGTCTCCGGCACGTCGGGCTCGAAGAGCAGCATGGCGTTCTGCCGGTTGGAGCGGTCGAATGTGGTGTCCATCAGTTCGTCGAGCGCGGCGGAGAAGAAGCCCGAAGCCACCAGCACCGCCACCGCGAGCGACATGCCAAGGAGCGTGATTCCCGAGCGCAGGGGCCAGCGCATGAGGCTGCGGGCGATCATCATCGAGGGCTGCGAGAGGCGCATGGCCGCGAGCGCCCTGTCGAGCAGGCCCCGGCGGAAGCGCGGCGGCGCCGGGGGCGACATGGCCACCGCCGGAGGCAGCCGCGCCGCCCGCAGTGCGCTGCGCGTGGCGCCAAGCGCGGCGCTCGCCACCGCCAGAAGCCCCGAGAGCGCATAGGCCTCGAGGCTCACGTTGTAGATGAGGAAGGGAAAATCGAAGAAGCCGGCGTAGAGCCGGGCGAGCCCGCGCGCGAGCCATGTGCCCGCGCCCCAGCCGATGAGCGTGCCCGCCAGCGCGATCAGCCCGGCGAGCATCAGGTAATGCAGGCAGATCTTGCCATCGGTGTAGCCCACGGCCTTCAGAAGCCCGATCTCGCTGCGCTCGAGCGCGATGATCCGCCCGATTACCACGCTCACGAGAAAGGCGGAGATGGCATAGAAGATCGGCGGCAGGATCAGCGCGGCCACCCGTTGCTGCTGCAGCTCGCTGTCGATGAAACTGTTGGACAGCTGGGTGTCGCGGCCATGCGCGCCACGCCCGCCGTAAGGTTCGAGCAGGTCGTCGAGCCTGTCTATCACCGGGGCCTCGCGGGTGCCGGGGCCGAGCTCGAGCGCGAGATCATTGAAGGCGCCCTCCATGTCGAAGGCCGCGGCCACCGCGCGCTCGGGCATCCAGAGGATCGCGAAGGTCTCGTTATCGGGCATCAGCGCGCCCGGCCCTATTGTGTAGATGAATTCAGGCGAGAGCACCGCGCCGGTGAGGGTGATCTCGCGCTTCTGGCCGTTGAGATTGACGAAGATCCTGTCGCCCGGGCGCAGGCCGTTGGCCTCGGCGAAAGGCGCATTGACCGCTGCGGCGTCGATCTCGTCGGGGTCGGGCAGCCTCCCCTGCCGCACGACGGGCAGGTTGAGCCGCATCTCGCCCGAGCCGCCCGGCAGCGAGAGCAGGTTGCCGGTAACCGTTTCGGGGCGGCCCGGCACATCGAGGATCACGTATTGCGACACCCGCGCCTCCACCGCGCGCACCCCGTCTATCTCGCGGATCTCGCTGAGCAGCGTGCGCGGCGCCCGGGTGGCCTGCGCAAAGATGTCGGCGAAGCGGTTGCGCTCGTAATAGGCGCGGCGGGTTTCCTCGAGCGCGCCATAAGTGCCGAAAGTGGTTAGCAGGATCGCGACGCCGCAGGCCAGCACCAGAGCGATCGCCAGCGCCTGCTCCCAGAGCCGGGCGAAATCGCGCAGGAGCTTGCGGTCGAGCGCATCCATCGCGGGCCTCACCACGCGATCTCGGAGGGCGCGATGCGGTGGGCGTTTTCCTCCATCCGCTCCAGCCGGCCGTCGAGAAACCACAGCACCCGGTGCGCCATCTTCCGGATCGCCACGTTATGGGTGATGACCACGGTGGAGGTGCCCAGATCCTCGTTGACCTCGCGCAGCGCCTCGAGCACCTGCACGCCGGTCTGGCTGTCGAGCGCGCCGGTGGGCTCGTCGCACAGAAGAACACCCGGCCGCTTGGCGATGGCGCGCGCGATGGCCACGCGCTGCTGCTCGCCGCCCGACATCTCGGCGGGGAAGTGATCGAGCCTGTGCGCGAGTCCCACCCGCTCGAGCGCCTCCTCGGGCGCCATCGGCGCCTCGGCCACATCGGTGACGAGCTGCACGTTCTCGCGCGCGGTGAGGGAGGCCACGAGATTGTAGAACTGAAAGACGAAGCCCACATGCGCCCGGCGGTAGAGCGTGAGCGCGCGGTCGTTCATGGCGGTGAGGTCGGTCTCGCGAAACCACACCTTGCCGCCGCTCGCATGATCGAGCCCGCCGAGGATGTTGAGCAGGGTCGACTTGCCGCTGCCCGAGGGCCCGAGCAGCACCGTGAGTTCGCCGCTGAAGAGCTCCAGATCGACACCGTCGAGCGCCCGCACCTGCAGCGTGCCGGTGTCGTAGATCTTCGTCAGACCTTCCGTTCGAAAAACCCTGTCCATCGCGCGCCTCGTTTCCGTGGCCACCCTAGAGTGGTGCGACGAGGGGGTGCCTTGACATGGCTCAAGGCGAAATGTGCGGGCGCGCGTTTCGATGACGTGGCGCGCCGCCCGAAGACAGAGGAGGAACCACATGCCCGCCACAGGCCCCCGCATCCGCACAGCCCTTGCCGCCACGGCGGCCATCTGCCTCTCGCTCGCCGGGCCGGCTTTGGCCGGCGAGGTGGTGAACATCACCAAATCGCTGCCTTCCGTCACCGTCGACACCCGCAGCGGGCCGGTGGAGATTCGCCGCGAGCAGGATCCGGCCCATGAGGTGCGCGGAGAATGGGCCCGCACCTCGCGCCCCTGCCCGGATTTCTGCATCCAGCCGATGCAGCCGGCGCCGGGTGTCACCACCATCGGCGAGCTGGAACTGCTGGAGATGCTGCAAGACCCCGAGGCGGTGGTGGTCGACAGCCGCACGACAGACTGGTTTCAGGGCGGCACGATTCCCGGTGCGATCTCCATCCCCTATATCTACGTGATCGACGAGCTGGCGCAGCTTGGCTGCGCGCCCGATTTCGACGGCTGGGATTGCGAGGAGGCGAAGCGGGTGGCGCTTTTCTGCAACGGCATCTGGTGCGGGCAGTCGCCCACCGCGATCCGCAACATGATCGAGGCGGGATACCCGGCGGAGCGCATCTTCTACTATCGCGGCGGCTTGCAGGTGTGGCGGCTTCTGGGGCTCACCGTGGCGGGCGGAGACTAGGTGTGACCCGGTTCAGGCCGGCGGGGTTTCGAACGGGTAGCCGCCCGCGAAATCTCCCACCGGGACGAGTTGCGAGACGAAGCCTTCTCGATAGTCGTGCAGCAGCATCCCGCCGGGCTCAAGCGTGAGGCTGTTGGGGCTCTGCTCGCGCATGTCGAGCGTGACCGCGTGCGAGGTGCCGGGGCAGGACAGGACCGGCGTGGTGCCGAACTGCGCCACCATGAACCGGTGCACATGGCCGCATAGCAGCCGTTTCGGCCCCTCGTAGGCGTCGAGCAGCGCGCGCAGGCCACCGGGCTCCATCAGCCGCTGCCTGTCCATCGGTGGCAGGCCCAGATCGACGGGCGGGTGGTGGCAGGCCACCAGCACCGGCCGCCCGCCGAGCCCGCGCAATTCCGCGTCGAGCCACGCGAGCGTGGCGGGCTCCAGAGTGCCATGCGGAGCGCCCTCAACCCCGCTGTCGAGTGCCAGAAGCGTGAGCCCGCCCAGATCGGCGCGCCAGTTGATGGGGCCTCTGGCCGGCATCCACCCCTCTCCGGCGAAGGCCGTGCGCAGGGCCTCGCGGCTGTCGTGATTGCCGGGGATCACCCGGTAGGGCAGCGTGAGGTCGGCCATGATCTCGCGAAAGCGCGCATATTCCTCCGGCTGCCCGAAATCGGTGAGATCGCCCGTCACCAGCACCATCTCCACCGGGGTGATCCGCTCGAGCATCCGGTTGATCGTGCTGACTGTGTCGGCCAGCGCGGAGGCGGTGTCGACCACGCCATAGGCAAGCCGCCCGGGCCGCACGATGTGGCTGTCGGAAATCTGCAGGAGTCGGGTCATGCGGCGGGCCTTTCGGCGGGGATCATCAGGATGGCGGCGGGATCTACCCGAAGGCGCACGCGGCTTCCCACGGGCGGCGCGGAATGGGCGAAATGGGTGGCGTTGAGCGGGGCCTCGGCCACGCCGGAGAGCGCCACGCGGTAATGCGTGCCGAGAAACACCGCGCTTTCCACCACGCCCTCGAGCGGGCCGTCCTCGGCAAGGCGGATATCCTCCGGGCGCAGGTAGGCCAGATCGCCCGCCGTTCCCTCGGGCAGGGCCAGCGTGCCGCCGGGCAGGTGCAGGAGGTTGCCCTCGCGCCGCCCGCCCAAGGGCACCGCATGGCCCACGAACTCCGCCACAAAGGGCGAGACCGGGTTGCGGTAAAGCTCTTCGGGGCGGCCCACCTGCTCGACCCGGCCAGCGCGCATCACCGCCACCTTGTCGGCAATGGCAAGCGCCTCGGTCTGGTCGTGGGTGACGAAGATCGCGGTGATCTCGAAGCGCCGCAGCAGGCGCGCGAGCTCGTCGCGCAGGCTGTCGCGCAGTGCGGCGTCGAGCGCCGAGAGCGGCTCGTCGAGCAGCAGGATGCGCGGGCGCGGCGCCACCGCGCGGGCCAGCGCCACCCGCTGCCGCTGGCCGCCCGAGAGCGCCGAGATGGCGCGCCCCGCGTAGGGCATGAGTTGGCAGAGCTCCAACACCTCCTCGACCCGCGCGTCGATCTCGCGTTTCGGCAGCTTCTGCATCTTCAGCCCGTAGCCCACGTTGGCCCGCACGCTCATGTTGGGAAAGAGCGCGTAGGACTGGAAGACCATCCCCACCTTGCGCCGCTCGACCGGCTGATAGGTCACGTCATCGGCTCCGAAGCGCACGCGCCCGCCCGGGTCGGGCAGCTCCAGCCCGGCGATGATGCGCAGAAGGGTCGTCTTGCCGCAGCCCGAGGGGCCAAGCAGCGAGACGATCTCTCCCGT
>JAVKDQ010000096.1:0-37269 GCA_040222155.1 Roseovarius sp. | reverse complement strand
CCGAGGGCGGCGACCTGCTCGATCCCACCTTCTCCGAGAACTGGCGCAATGCCGCCCGCGCGGGCGTGCTGCGCGGGGCCTATCACTTCTACTATTTCTGCACCGATGCCCGCACCCAGGCGCGCTGGTTCATCCGCAACGTGCCCAAGGCCCGCGGCGACCTGCCCCCGGTGCTCGACATGGAGTGGAACCCCTTTTCCCCCACCTGCACCCTGCGCCCGCCCGCGGCAGAGGTGCGCGCCCAGATGAAAACCTTCCTCGACATGGTCGAACGCCATTACGGCCAGCGCCCCATCGTCTACACCACGCCCGAGTTCTTCCGGCAGAACGATCTCGGGAGGATGCGCGAAGAATACTGGCTGCGCTCGGTCGCCAGAACCCTTGATCAGGTCTATCCCGGCCAGCGCTGGAGCTTCTGGCAATATAGCGGCACGGGCGTCGTGGCGGGCATCGCGGGCGATGTCGATCTCAACGCCTTCGCCGGCTCCCGGCAGGCCTGGGCCGAATGGGTGGCACAGCGGCGGCAGTAAGAGCGGGCGCCCGGCGCGAACCCAAGGGGCGTCAGCCCCGCCGCGCCATCGCTGGGCCGCCCCCCGGCCAAGCGATTGGGTGAAGTCAGTGCATCGCTCGGATCCCTTGCGGGAGTTGCAGGCATAAAGCCCTGCTGAAATCCTGTCGGATCGCTGCACCGCGGCCCAGCGACGGCGCGGCTCCAGACTCAACGGCAAGCGGCGGTCGCAACCCCGCGTCAGTCGATCTCCCGGCGCAGCCGGCGCACCATCCACCACACCGCCGCCACCACCGGCACGGTGACCACGGCGGTGAGCATCTCCTTCGACATGCCCGCCGGCCCCGCGAGCGGGTAGAGCAGGTAGCCTGCGAGCGACACCGCGTAATAGCTGATCGCCACCACCGAGAGCCCCTCCACCGTCTTCTGCAGCCTGAGCTGCAGGTCGGCGCGCTTGTCCATGCTCTCCAGCAGCTTCTGGTTCTGCGCCGAGCGCTCCACATCCACCCGGGTACGCAGAAGCTCGCCCGCGCGCATCGCCCGGTCGGCCATCGCGCGCAGCCGCTCCTGCGTCGAAAGCACCGTGCGCATCGCCGGGTCGTAGCGCCGCATCATGAATTCCGAGAAGGTCTGCCGCCCTTGAAACCGCTCCTCGCGCAGCACCGAGATGCGCTGGGTCACGATCGTCTCGTAGGCCGCCGTCGCCCCGAAGCGGAACGAGCTCTGCGCCGCCATCGCCTCGAGCTCGGCGGAGATGTCGAGCAGGTCGGGCAAGGTCTCCTCCGCGGGCTTCTCGCCGCCCGTCATGTCGGAAATCATCGTGCGCATCCGGCTTTCCAGCTCGCCCATCCGCGGGCTGAGGTCGCGCGCGCGGGCAAAGCCCAGCATCGACATGCTCTTGTAGGTCTCGATCTCGCAGAGCCGCTGCATCACCCGCCCCACCCGGCGCTGGCCCGTGCCCGGCGTCACCCCGATCAGGAAGCGCTGATGCCCCGCCGGGTCGATCCGGAAATCCCCCGCGATCACCGCGGCATCGTCGAGCACCCGCGCCACCGCAACGCTCTCGCCCACGAACCAGTCGGCGATGTCCTCCGCCAGCGCCTCCTCCTCCTTGCGCGCCTCCACCCGGATGAGCGCCGAGGTGATCCGCTTGCCCGGCGCCCGCGCCAGCCATTCCTCGGGGAACACCTCGAACTCGGCGGGGTCGAAGGCACGCTTGCTCAGCCCTTCGCAGATCGCCGTGTAGGTCACGAATTCCGTGTGGCTCTCCCACTTGAGCTGGTGCCGCCCGATGGTGCCCGAGTAATGCGTGGCGCCCGGCTGCGGATGCGGCGCGCCGTGGCGGTCGAGCAGCTCGATCAGATGCGCCAGATCGGCCGAGCGGTCGCGCCGCGCGGCCTGCTCCTCGGGCTTGATCGCCAGATAGGCCGCCGTGCCCGGCACCGACACCGTCGGAAACGGCCGGGCATGAAGCTCGTTGGCGAGCCGAAAGCGGAGCGGATGGTCTTCGATAGGCGGCATGGGCGGGCCTGCAAGGTCACGATTCGCTGCCACCCTACTCCCCCCGCCCGGCATTTGAAACGGATTATTTCGCCGCATCAATGACTTAGCGGGATACGACAGTATGCTGCCCGTTCATGCAGCAAAATGCCCGCTGTTTCTTCTTGGTCCAAATACTTCCGCCGGAGGCATCCGCCCTCGCAACCCGCGCCCTGGGCCGCCCCGAAAGGCCCCAAAAGCAAAGGGCGCCCTCGCAGGCGCCCTTTCCAGCCATGTCGCGTCGCGCGAGGCCTCAGTCGACGAGGCTCAGAAGCTTGGTCACGCTGTCCTTCGCATCGCCGTAGAACATCCGCGTGTTGTCCTTGAAGAAGAGCGGGTTCTCGATGCCCGAATAGCCCGTGCCCTGCCCGCGCTTCGAGACGAACACCTGCTTGGCCTTCCACACCTCGAGCACCGGCATCCCGGCGATGGGCGAGTTGGGGTCGTCCTGCGCCGCGGGGTTCACGATGTCGTTCGAGCCGATCACGATCACCACGTCGGTCGAGGGGAAATCCTCGTTGATCTCGTCCATCTCCAGCACGATGTCGTAAGGAACTTTCGCCTCCGCCAGCAGCACGTTCATGTGCCCGGGCAGCCGGCCCGCCACCGGGTGAATGGCGAAGCGCACGCTCTTGCCCTTGTCGCGCAGCTTCTTGGTGAGCTCGCTCACCGCCTGCTGCGCCTGCGCCACCGCCATGCCGTAGCCCGGCACGATGATCACGCTGTCGGCCTCGTTGAGCGCATTGGCCACGCCATCGGCCTCGATGGCCACCTGCTCGCCCTCAACCTCCGCCGCCGGCCCGCTCGCGCCGCCGAAGCCGCCGAGAATGACCGAGACGAAGCTGCGGTTCATCGCCTTGCACATGATGTAGCTCAGGATCGCGCCCGAGGAGCCCACCAGCGCGCCCACAACGATCAACAGGTCATTGCCGAGCGAGAAGCCGATCGCCGCCGCCGCCCAGCCCGAGTAGCTGTTGAGCATCGACACCACCACCGGCATGTCGGCGCCGCCGATGCCCATGATCAGGTGATAGCCGATGAAGAGCGCCAGAAGCGTGAGCAGCACCAGCGTCCACGAGCCGGAGCCCCCCAGATACATCGCCGCCAGCACGAGCGAGAGGCCCGCCGCGGCCGCGTTCAGCAGGTGCCCGCCGGGCAGCTTCTTCGCGGCCGAGTTCACCTTGCCCGCGAGCTTGCCATAGGCGATCACCGAGCCGGTGAAGGTCACCGCCCCGATCCAGATGCCGAGCACCAGCTCGACCCTCAGGATGCCGATCTCCACCGAGCTCTTCTTGGCGATGAGCTGCCCGAACACGGAGAGCCCCTCATGCACCTCCTTGGGCAGGCCCACGGCGGTGATCCCGTCGGCCAGCGTCGCGCCCAGCACGCCACCATGCTCGGCATAGAGGCTTGCCACCGTGTTGATCATGATATCGGCGTTGAAGCCCACGAAGACGGCCGCAAGGCCCACCAGCGAGTGCATGATCGCCACAAGCTCGGGCATCTGCGTCATCTGCACGCGCGTGGCAAGCTGGTAGCCCACCCCCGCGCCGAGCGCGATCAGCAGAACCGAGACAAAGCCCAGCCCCGAGCCGGGGCCGAAGAGCGTGGCGAGCACGGCCACGGCCATGCCTACGATGCCATACCAGACCGCGCGTTTCGCGCTTTCCTGCCCCGAGAGGCCGCCCAGAGAGAGAATGAAGAGAACGGCCGCAACAGCATAGGCCGCAATGGTAAATCCGAAGTCCATATCCCTGCCCCCCGCTTATGATTTCTGGAACATGGCGAGCATGCGCCGGGTGACAAGGAAGCCGCCGAAGATGTTCACGGCCGCCATGAAGACCGAGGCCGCCGCCAGAATCGTGATCAGCACGGAGCTGGAGCCGATCTGGATGAGCGCGCCAAGGATGATGATCGAGGAAATCGCGTTCGTCACCGCCATGAGCGGCGTGTGCAGGCTGTGCGCCACACCCCAGATCACCTGGAACCCGATGAAGACGGAGAGCACGAAGACGATGAAATGCTGCATGAAGCTCGCAGGCGCGATGAGCCCCACCGCGAGGATGAGCGCCGCGCCCACCGCCAGCAGGGTCACCTGCTGCGTGGTCTGCTTCTTGAAGGCGGCCACCTCCGCCGCGCGCTTCTCCTCGGGCGTCAGCTCCTTGGCCTTCTCCTTCGGTTTCTGCGCGGCAATCGCGGCCACCTTGGGCGGTGGCGGCGGCCATGTGATCTCGCCCTGATGCGTCACCGTCGCACCCCGGATCACGTCATCCTCCATGTTGTGATGCGGCTTGCCGTCCTTCTCGGGCGTCAGGTCGGTCATCATGTGGCGGATGTTGGTGGCATAGAGCGTCGAGGCCTGCGTCGCCATCCGGCTGGGGAAGTCGGTATAGCCGATGATGATCACGCCATTCTCGGTCACCACCCGCTCGTCGGGCTTGGTCAGCTCGCAGTTGCCGCCGCGCTCGGCGGCAAGGTCGATGATCACCGAGCCGGGCTTCATCGCCTCCACCATGTCCTTCGTCCAGAGCTTGGGCGCCGGGCGGTTGGGGATGAGCGCGGTGGTGATCACGATATCCATGTCGGGCGCCAGCTCGCGGAACTTCTCGAGCTGCTTTTCCTGGAATTCCGGGCTCGAGGGCGCCGCATAGCCCCCCGTCGAGGAGCCGTCCTTCAGCTCTTCCTCGAAATCCAGAAAGACGAACTCCGCCCCCATCGATTCGATCTGCTCGGCCACCTCGGGCCGCACGTCGAAGGCATAGGTGATGGCACCCAGCGACGTCGAGGTGCCGATCGCCGCCAGCCCCGCCACGCCCGCGCCCACCACGAGCACCTTCGCGGGCGGCACCTTGCCCGCCGCCGTCACCTGCCCGGTGAAGAACCGGCCAAAGTTGTTGCCCGCCTCGATCACCGCGCGGTAGCCCGCGATATTGGCCATCGAGGAAAGCGCATCCATCTTCTGCGCGCGGGAAATCCGCGGCACCATCTCCATGGCGATCACCGTCGCGCCCTTGGATTTGGCCAGCTCCAGCCCCGCCTCGTTGCCGCCGGGGTTGAAGAAGGTGATCAGCGTCTGCCCCTCGCGGAGCCGCTTCAGCTCCGTCTCCGTGGGCACGCGCACCTTGGCCACGATGTCGCAGGCCTTCCAGAGCGCCGCGGGCGTCTTGATGATCTCGACGCCGGCCGCTTCGTAATCCGCATCCTTGAAACCCGCCTTCTCGCCCGCGCCCGCCTCGATGGCGCAGTCATAGCCGAGCTTCTGCAATTGCTGGGCGCTGTCGGGCGTCATCGCCACCCGGTTCTCGCCCTCCAGCACTTCCTTAGGTGTTCCGATCTTCAACGATTCGTCCCCTGTTCTGTCGTGTCGCACGTTTCTTCCGCAAAACGGGCTTCGCGCGCAACTTAGTTTCTCGCTGCACGAAGCCAACCCCCCGGCGGGAATCCGCCCCGCTATATGTCACACAAGGTTCGGGAATGAAACAGGAAGTGTCGTTTGTGCTACATCCACCGGCGGGTGCGCTGGCAATAGCGCGCAAAATCCGCGCGAAACCGGCGCCGCAGGCGGTTTTCCTCGGGGATCACGAAGCGCGTCTCCAGCAGCCAGAAGAGGATCGGCACCAGCGGCAGCGCCAGCACCGCGTCCCAGCGCAGGATCAGCCCCGCGAGGATCAGCACATCGGCCAGGTAGATCGGGTTGCGCGAGCGCTTGAAGATGCCGGAGGTGATCAGCCGTTCCGCTTCCCGGTGCGGGATGATCGTGGTGCGGTGCCGCTGGAACTCCATGAAGGCGAAGACCACCAGCAAGAGCCCTGCCCCCACCAGAAGCCCGCCCGCGAAATCCGCCCAAGGCCCGCCAAAGCTCAGCCCCATCGGCCAGCGCTCGGCCTGAAGCCAGGCAAGCGCCGCGAAACCCGCGAGCCACACCGGCGGAATGTCGATCCATCTGACCAAGCCCGGTCTCCCTGCAATGACGCAGCCAGATTTACCCAGCCCCGCGCGGAGTCAAGGCCCCTTGCCCGCCACTCCCGCTTGCCACCGCCCCCCACATCGCTACCCTGCCCGCCAAACCAGCGGGAGGATCCCACCATGCTCGAAGGCAAACACGCGCTCGTCACCGGCGGCGGCACCGGCATCGGCCTCGCCATCGCCCGCGCGCTCGCAAACGAGGGCGCCGAGGTCACCATCACCGGGCGCCGCGCCGATGTGCTGGAGGAGGCCGCCGGCCCCGGCCTCCACCCGCTGGTGATGGATGTGATGGAAGAAGCCTCCGTCACCGAAGGCATCGCCCTCGCCATCGCGGAGCGCGGCCCGGTGCAGATCTGCATCCCCAATGCCGGCATCGCCGAGGGCCGCGCGCTCCACAAGTCCGACCTCGCCCATTGGCGGCGCATCCTCGCCACCAATCTCGACGGCGCCTTCCTCACCATCCGCGAATGCCTCACGCCCATGCGCGCCTCGGGCTGGGGCCGGGTCATCGCGATCTCTTCCGTTGCGGGTATCCGCGGGCTCAAGGGCGCGCCCGCCTACACCGCCTCCAAGCACGGCATGGTCGGGCTCATCCGCGGCCTCAGCGAAGATTACATGGGCCAGCCGCTCACCTTCAATGCGGTCTGCCCCGGCTATGTCGATACCGACATCGTGCGAAAGAACACCGCCAGCATCGCCGAGCGCACCGGCATGTCGCCCGAAGAGGCGCTGAAACTCATGGCCGACACCAACCGCCACAAGCGCCTCCTCGCGCCCGAAGAGGTGGCGGCGGCCGTGCTCTGGCTCTGCGGGCCGGGTTCCGAAAGCGTCAATGGCCAGACCATCGAGATCATGGGCGGGCAGGCCTGAGCCCGATGCTGCCCCGCACCGAATTCAACGCCTATTGCGCCACGCTCACGGGCGCGCATCACGTCGTCCAATGGGGCAATGCGGATGTCTGTAAGGTCGGCCCCAAGGTCTTCGCCATCGCCGGATGGAACGACGGAAAGGATGCCTACACCTTCAAGGCCTCCGACATGGCCTACGAGATCCTGCAGGATCAGCCCGGCATCCGCCCCGCCCCCTACCTCGCCTCGCGCGGCATGAAATGGCTGCAGGTTCATGCCGATCCGGGCCTGCCCGACGAAAGCCTCAAGGAGCACATCGCCGCCTCCTACGAGATGGTCGTGGCGAAACTCACGAAAAGAGAGCGCACCGCCCTCGGCCTCGCGCCGACGCCCCCCGCGTCTTCCGGCTAGACATATCCCCGCCGCCACCACGCCCCGCTTCTTCTGGCTGAAAATATCCCCGCCGGAGGCAAAAAGACTTTGCGCGCACCGCCTGCACCGCGCGCCCTCCCCGGCACCGCCACGCCCTGCTTCTTCTTGGTGAAAATACCTCCGCCGGAGGCGGGAAACCTCAGGCGCTCCGCCGCACCGGCTGCGCCACAGCCTGCCGCCCGGCCGCCCAGGCCCGTGCCGCATCTCCGAAGGCCTCGAAAAGCGGTCGGCTCACCGGGTCGTTCTTGGCGTTCCATTCCGGGTGCCACTGCACCGACAGCGCGAAGCCCGGCGCCCCCTCGATATAGATCGCCTCGGGCGTCCCGTCGGGCGCGTACCCGTCGATCACCACGTTCTTGCCCGGCTCGATGATGCCCTGCCCGTGGAGCGTGTTGGTCATCACCTCCGCCGCGCCCATCAGCCGGTGAAACACCCCGCCTTCGGTAAAGCGCACCGCATGGCGCAGGGCGAATTTCTCCTCCAGCGTGCCATCGGGCGGCATCCGGTGGTTCTCGCGGCCCGGCAAGTCGCGGATCTCGGGGTGCAGCGTGCCCCCCATCGCCACGTTCACCTCCTGAAAGCCCCGGCAGACGCCCAGAAAGGGCTGCCCGCGCTCAAGGCAGGCGCGGATCAGCGGCAGGGTGATCGCATCGCGCGCCCGGTCGAAGGCGCCATGCGCCTCGGTGGGCTCATGGCCATATTCCTCGGGGTGCACATTGGGCCGCCCGCCGGTCAGCAGGAACCCGTCGCAGCATTCGAGCAGTTCGGCCACCGAGACATAGGCCGGGTCGGTGGGCACGATCAGAGGCATCGCCTCGGCCACCTCGGCCACGGCGGCCGAGTTCATCCGCCCGCCCGCATGTACCGGGTAGCTTTCGTCGATCAGGTAGCTGTTGCCGATGATGCCGATGACCGGACGCATGGAATGATCTGCCCTCTTCTTGACCGTTGAACACCAATATAGCCCGCCAATCCTTCTGAAAAGATCAATCCGCGCACAACCGGGCGCGCATATGTGCAGAGCGCCCGGATTGCCGCGAAAACGGGCAGGCCCAAGGCGGCGCAGGGCGTGCGGCACCGCACCGACGCGATACCGACGTGATACCGACGCGATACCGACATCGTCGAGCCGGGTTGCAGCCCAGCGCCGTTGCGCTAGAGATTGGAGCGGAAAAACCGGAGAGAGAGCCCATGCGCGACGCCGCCCCCCAGCCCGTCCATCTCGAGGATTACACGCCCTTCGGCTACCTCGTCGAAAAGGTCGAACTCACCTTCCGCCTCGCGCCTTCCGCCACCCGCGTGCTCTCCCGCATCCGCTTCACGCCCAACCCCGCAGCGACCGACCGCCGGTTTTTCCTTCACGGTGAAGAGCTTAGGCTTCTCTCCGCGCGCATCGACGGGGCCGAGATCGCGCCCGAGATCACCCCGCAGGGCCTCACCTGCGATGTGCCCGATGCCCCCTTCACCTTCGAGGCCGAGGTCGAGATCGACCCCGCCGCCAATACCGCGCTCGAGGGGCTCTACATGTCGAACGGCATGTATTGCACCAAATGCGAGGCCGAGGGCTTCCGCAAGATCACCTACTACCCCGACCGCCCCGATGTGATGGCCCCCTTCACCGTCCGCATCGAGGCCCCCGAGCCCGTGCTGCTCTCCAACGGCAACCCCGGCCAGAGCGGCGAAGGCTTCGCCGAATGGCACGACCCCTGGCCCAAGCCCGCCTATCTCTTCGCGCTCGTCGCGGGCGATCTGGTGGCCCATCCCGGCACCTTCACCACCTGCTCCGGCCGCGAGGTGGCACTCAATGTCTGGGTGCGCCCCGGCGACGAGGGCAAATGCGCCTTCGCCATGGAAAGCCTCATAAAATCAATGCGATGGGATGAGTATGTCTACGGCCGAGAATACGACCTCGATGTCTTCAACATCGTCGCGGTCGACGATTTCAACATGGGCGCGATGGAGAACAAGGGGCTCAACATCTTCAACTCCGCCGCCGTGCTGGCCTCCCCCGACACCTCGACCGACATGAATTTCGAGCGCATCGAGGCAATCATCGCGCATGAGTATTTCCACAACTGGACGGGCAACCGCGTGACCTGCCGCGACTGGTTCCAGCTCTGCCTGAAGGAAGGGCTCACCGTCTTCCGCGACGCGCAATTCACCGCCGACATGCGCTCCGCCCCCGTCAAGCGCATCTCCGACGTGATCGACCTGCGCGCCCGCCAGTTCCGCGAGGACAATGGCCCCCTCGCCCACCCTGTCCGGCCCTCGAGCTTCGTGGAGATCAACAATTTCTACACCGCCACCGTCTACGAGAAAGGCGCGGAGCTTATCGGGATGCTCAAGCGGCTGGTGGGGGAACAGAATTACTATGCCGCGCTCGATCTCTACTTCGCCCGCCACGATGGCGACGCCGCCACGATAGAGGATTGGCTGAAGGTCTTCGAGGATGTCACGGGCCGCGACCTCACGCAGTTCAAGCGCTGGTACGAGGATGCCGGCACGCCACGGGTGAAGGTATCGGAAGCCTTCGAGGCGGGCAGCTACACCCTCACCTTCGAACAGCACACCCCCCCCACCCCCGGCCAGAGCGAGAAGCTGCCCCGTGTCATCCCCATCGCCGTGGGCCTTCTCGGCCCCAACGGCGACGAGGTGGCCGAAACCACCATGCTGGAAATGACAGAGACACGGCAGAGCTTCACCTTCGACGGGTTGAGCACAAGGCCCATCCCCTCGATCCTGCGTGATTTTTCTGCCCCGGTGATCCTCGAGCGTGAAACCAGCCGGGAGGAGCGCGCCTTTCTCATGGCGCATGACACCGACCCGTTCAACCGCTGGGAGGCGGGGCGCAGCCTTGCCCGCGAGGGGCTTCTGGCACAGCTCCGCCACGGCGCCGCGCCCGACAGCGCCTATCTCGACGCGATCCACGCGCTGGCCCGCGACGACAGCCTCGATCCGGCCTTCCGCGCCCTTGCCCTCGGCCTGCCCAGCCAGGACGACCTCGCCCAGGCGCTTCATGATGCCGGCTGCGTGCCCGATCCGCAAGCCATCTGGGAGGCGCTCGAGACGCTGCAGGATGCCCGCGCCGAGGCGCTGCGGGATCTCGCGCCAGAGCTTTATGACGCCTTCCAGGTCTCCGAGCCCTATCGCCCGGATGCCGAGCAATCGGGCGCCCGTGCGCTCGCCAATGCCGCGCTCGAGCTGATCACCCGGCGCGATGGCGGCGTGCAGGCGCAGCGCCAGTTCGAAAGCGCCAGCAACATGACCCAGCAACTCGCGGCCTTCCGCTGCCTCCTGCAGGCGGGCAAGGGCGCCGACGCCACCGAGGCCTTCTACGCGCAATGGCGGCATGACAGGCTGGTGATCGACAAGTGGTTCATGCTGCAGGTGGCCAATGCGGCCCCAGAGGAAGCCGCTGAGGTGGCCGAGGCGCTGATGGCGCATCCGGATTTCACCATGAAGACGCCCAACCGCGTGCGCGCCGTGCTCGGGGCACTGGCGATGAACCCGGCGGGCTTCCACCACATCTCGGGCGCGGGCTACCGGCTTCTGGCCGAGAAGCTCATCGCGCTCGACACGCTCAACCCGCAAACCACGGCCCGGCTCACCGCCGCCTTCGAGACATGGAAGCGCTACGACGCCACGCGCCAGAGGATGATCTCGGACGAGCTGGACCGGATGCTCGCAACCGAGAGCCTGAGCCGCGACACGACCGAGATGGTGAGCCGCATCAAGGCCGCATGAGAGGCGCAGCTCGGCCCGGGGTTAATCGAGCTCTTCCGGGTCGGGCCTGACCAGCGGCCTGACCCCCAGCGCCTCGCGCGTCGAGAGCACCGGCACATGCCGCGCGCGGGGCCGCACTGTGGAAAGCGGCTGGCAGTAGACCTGCCTCTTCATCCAGTCCATCATCTCCAGCCGCTTCCGGCGGCTCACCAGAGGCCCCCAATCCGCCGCCACGCCGCGGCCCCGGCTGGAGACCACACCATCGCGCGGAACCGTGCGGGCCATGATGCGGATCGCGCAGGAGAGGTTCGCGGGCCCCTCCATCAGCGCCTGCCCGCTCCGCGCCTGGCATCCATAGCCGCGCGCCGTGGCCGGGAGGATCTGCAGAAGCCCGTACCAGCGCCCGCCTCCGCCCACCGCGCGCGGGCGCCACGTGCTCTCATGCTTGGCCAGCGCCGAGAGGAACCCCACCCAGAAGGCCCGGCGCTGATGCGCATCGCCCATCGGGTAGGCCGGGCACCATTCCTCGATGTCGCGCGGCACCATTTCCACCAGAGCGCGCCCGTGAGTCTTCAGCGCCGACAGCGCGCTTTGCGTCCAGAGTGCGGCCTCCTCGCGGTGCTCCCAGCGCGTTCTGGGCAGGCGCGTTTCGCGCGGAACGGGAGAGACGCTGGCGAGGCTCTCCGTCCAGTCCTCCGCCGCAGCCTTGAGGGGCGTCGAAACCCACAATGAAATCAGCAAGATGCCCTGCACGAGCCGCGTTGCGACACCTGTCATGGCCCAAAGCTCCCCCAGCCGAGACCCGCGTGCGCAAACTTCCGCCGGCCTCATTTTTCCCCGCCTTCTCCCCTGACTTGCCCAATTTTGGGCGGAATGCGCTGCCAGAGGTTACGGCGGGGGATGAACAGCAGGTCCAGTATGTTGAAATCGCGTAGCCAGTCAAAACCTTCCTCAAGTGCCTTCTCCCGCCTTCGCAACATCGTTGGCCGGGGCAGTGGCGCCAAACCGGCCCGGCGGATGGGCAAGATGACCGAAAAGGACATCGACGCGCTCACCAAGCGCATCATCCTGCCCTCCCTGCCGGTATCGGACGAGGAAATGGCCCGCGCCACCCATCAGGACAAGGGCCAGAAGCTCGCGCGGCAAGACCGCTGGCAGGAGCTCTCCCGCCGGATCCGCTATGCCGACGAGGCCCGCCTCACCACGCCCGGCGGCGAGACCGCCTCGCTTCTGCTGGCCTACGGTGCGCGCAGCGACATCGTGGCCGCCGCCGAGGATGCGCTCTACGACGGCGCCGAGCCCCTGCCCGACGGCATCGAAGCGCTCGAGGAGGTGCTCGAGGAGGTGCCGGGCGATTATGCCTGCGCGCTCGTGGTGGCGCTCGCGCATCTCGATATCGCCTGGGCCTGGCATTCCATCGCCTTCGAGAAGACCCCCGAGAAGAGCCTGCAGCGCGCTCACGGGCATCTCGACCGCGCCGGGAAGATCCTCGCCCCCTATGACGGGCAGAAGCTCGATGCGCCCTCGCTTCTGGCCGCGCATTGCGCGCTCGCCGCCACCAACGACACCCGCGGCCCCAAGCTCGCCGAGGATTACGCGAAGCTCATCGAGCTCGACCCGCAAGGCCATCGCCACATGCGAGAGCTTGGCCGGCACATGGCCCAGCACCTGCGGCTCGCGCCCAACGGGCTCGAGGTGGCCGCGCGCCGTACCGCCATGCTCACCCGCGAGATCTGGCAATCGGGCGGCTACACATGGACCTATCTCGACGCGCTCACCGCCGAGCCCGCCGCGCTCAACCTGCTCGATCCGGAATTCTTCATCGAGGGGATGGAGCAGATCATCACCCGCAAGCGCGACCAGCACGTGATCAACCAGTTTGCCGCCTTCTGCGCCATCTCGATGGCCCCGCGCAAACGCGAGACGCCGCTCTCGCGCCGGGCAGACGACACCCGCGCCGAGCTGCATGACTGCCTCGACTGGATCCTGTCCGATTACATGCAGGAACTGCACCCGCTGATCTGGTCGCAGACCCTGCTCGCGCCGGGCCAGATCACCTCGCTGCCTTCGCGGCGCGCGCTGGTGGTGAAGGGCCGGCAGACGGCGCTGCGCATCATCGCCATGCGCTTCGCCTCCGAGATCGCCGACGGCAGCTCCATCGCTTTCTCGCCACAGGGCATGTACCGGCTGCCCGCGCTCTGAGAGGCCGCGCCGGGAGGCCCGGCCAATCCCCTTGCTCCCGCAGGCCGCGCATTCTAGAACGCAGGTCGAGCCATCCGACGGAGCGCATCCCATGCTGGACCTGACCTTTGAAAACCCCAAGCCCAAGGTGATCGCGGGCGCCAAGCACGATTGGGAACTGGTGATCGGCATGGAGGTGCATGCGCAGGTTGCCTCGAAAGCCAAGCTCTTCTCGGGCGCCTCCACCCGGTTCGGCGCAGAGCCCAACTCCAACGTGGCCTTCGTGGATGCGGCCATGCCCGGGATGCTGCCCGTGATCAACGAATTCTGCGTCGAGCAGGCGGTGCGCACCGGGCTGGGGCTGAAGGCCAAGATCAACCTCTGGTCGGCCTTCGACCGGAAGAACTATTTCTACCCCGACCTGCCGCAGGGCTACCAGATCTCGCAGCTCTACCACCCCATCGTGGGCGAGGGCGAAATCCTCGTCGACATGGAGCCCGGCATCGCCCGCCGCGTGCGCATCGAGCGCATCCACATGGAGCAGGACGCGGGCAAGAGCATCCACGACATGGACCCGGCGATGAGCTTCGTCGATCTCAACCGCACCGGTGTCTGCCTCATGGAGATCGTCTCGCGCCCCGACATCCGGGGGCCGGAAGAAGCCGCAGCCTACATCACCAAGCTCCGCCAGATCCTTCGCTACCTCGGCACCTGCGACGGCAACATGCAGAACGGCAACCTGCGGGCCGACGTGAACGTGTCCGTCTGCCGCCCGGGCGACTACGAGCGCTATCAGGAAACGCAGGATTTCTCCCATCTGGGCACCCGCTGCGAGATCAAGAACATGAACTCCATGCGCTTCATCCAGATGGCCATCGACTACGAAGCGCGCCGCCAGATCGGCATCCTCGAAGCGGGCGGCGAAGTGGTGCAGGAAACCCGGCTCTACGATCCCGACCGCAACGAGACCCGCTCGATGCGCTCCAAGGAAGAGGCGCATGACTACCGCTACTTCCCCGACCCCGATCTCCTGCCGCTCGAGATCGAGCAGGCCTGGGTGGATGGCATCAAGGCCTCGCTGCCGGAGCTGCCCGACGAGAAGAAGGCGCGCTTCGTCAAGGGCTTCGGCCTGTCGGAATACGATGCCTCCGTGCTCACCGCCGAGCACGAGAACGCCGCCTATTTCGAGGAGGCGGCCAAGGGTCGCGACGGCAAGCTGGTCGCCAACTGGGTGATCAACGAGCTCTTCGGGCGCCTCAAGAAAGAGGGCCATGACATCACCGAAAGCCCGATGAGCCCCGCCCAGCTCGGCGGCATTGTCGACCTGATCAGCGCCGACGCGATCTCCGGCAAGATCGCCAAGGACCTCTTCGAGATCGTCTATACCGAGGGCGGCGACCCCGCGCAGATCGTGGAAGAGCGCGGCATGAAGCAGGTCACCGATACCGGCGCCATCGAGGCGGCGGTGGACGAGGTGATCGCCGCGAACCCCGCACAGGTGGAAAAGGCCAAGGCCAACCCCAAGCTCGCGGGCTGGTTCGTGGGGCAGGTCATGAAGGCCACCGGCGGCAAGGCCAACCCCAAGGCGGTGAACGAGTTGGTGGCGGCGAAGCTGGGGCTCTGAGAGTTAGGCGACGTCTAACCGCCTGACCCGGGCCAAAAGCCTCGGGCCTTAAGCGGCGCTACTCCCCCGGCGGCCTCGGCCCCGGCTTGTTGTGCAGCCCGATCGAACGCCCCACCCCATCGGGCTGGGGCAGCCGGGCATGGGCTTCCGCGAGCGTGGCAATCCGGTCAAGGATATCCTCGGGCATCGGAGTCACCTTCGGGCCTTCGAGGTTCACGTGCAGCGTCACCCCTTCGCCCGTCGCCGAAATCCAGCCATCCTCGTGAAAAAGCTCCTGGAAGGTGTGAAACCGCTTCCCGTCATAGTCGATGATCCAGATCGACGAGCGCAGCCTGTCGCCGAGCTTCACCTCGCGCAGGTAGCGCAGGTGAAACTCTGCCGAGAAGGTCGTGTTGCCCGTTCGGGCGATGTAGTCGGGGCCGAAGCCCAACTCCTCCCAAAGCTGGTCTGCCGCGCGGTCGAAAAGCACGGTGTAATAGCCCATGTTGAGGTGGTTGTTATAGTCGATCCACCCCTCCTCGATCTCGAGAAAGGACGACATGAACGGGCCGGTGCGGCTTTCGGGCTGCGACAGGGTCAATGAACGGGCCTTCCGCGCGGGTCTGGAACTCGGGCGCACCATAGGAGGATCGGCGCGCAAAACGCAAAAGGAAATTGCCCCGTTTTGCACCGACCGGGCGCAGACACAAACCGCTTTCAAAACCGCCAGCCTGCCTGCCGAAACCGCAAATCCCCCTTATGGGCAGGCCCGGGGACAAGTTGGTTATTGACAAATTGGTACACTCATTGGCCTACTGAAGTGGACCAAATATACCAATTTAGCTATTTTGGTCCATTTCAGGCCGAAAACAGCCAGAACGGGGAGAGATCATTCAATGGCCAAGAAACGCATTGCCATCATCGGTGCCGGGCCCTCGGGCCTTGCGCAACTGCGCGCCTTCCAGTCCGCCAAGCAGAACGGCGAGGATATTCCCGAGATCGTCTGCTACGAGAAGCAGTCGAACTGGGGTGGCCTGTGGAACTACACGTGGCGCACCGGCGTCGACAAGGATGGCGAACCCTGCCACGGCTCGATGTATCGTTATCTCTGGTCGAACGGCCCCAAGGAAGGGCTGGAATTCGCCGATTACACCTTCGACGAGCATTTCGGCAAGGAGATCGCCTCCTACCCGCCCCGCGCCGTGCTGTTCGACTATATCGAGGGCCGGGTGAAGAAGGCCGGTGTGCGCGACTGGATCCGCTTCGACAACGTGGTGCGCGATGTCTCCTATGACGACACCACGGGCAAGTTCACCGTCACCGCGCGCGACAGCGCGAAGGACGAGGAGACGAAGGAAGAGTATGACCACGTGATCGTCGCCACGGGCCATTTCTCTGTGCCCAACGTGCCCGAATATCCGGGCTTCGACAGTTTCAACGGCCGCATCCTTCATGCCCATGATTTCCGCGACGCGCGCGAGTTCGCGGGCAAGGACATCCTGATCATGGGCGCCAGCTACTCCGCCGAGGATATCGGCTCGCAATGCTGGAAATACGGCGCCAAGTCGATCACCTCCTGCTACCGCTCGGGGCCGATGGGCTATGACTGGCCCGACAATTGGGACGAGGTGCCCGCGCTCGAGCGCGTCGAGGGCCGCACCGCGTATTTCTCCGACGGCACAAGCCGAGAGGTGGATGCGATCATCCTCTGCACCGGCTACAAGCATCACTTCAACTTCCTGCCCGACGATCTGCGCCTGAAAACAGCGAACCGGCTCGCGTCCACCGATCTCTACAAGGGCGTGGTCTGGGTCAAGAACCCCAAGCTCTTCTACCTAGGCATGCAGGACCAGTGGTACACCTTCAACATGTTCGACGCGCAGGCCTGGTGGGTGCGCGATGCGATCATGGGCAAGATCGCCCTGCCCGACCGCGCCGCGATGGATGCCGATTGGCAGAAGAGGCAGGCAGAGGAAGACGCGCTCGAGGACGATTACGGCTGCATCGCCTACCAGGGTGCCTATACGGGCGAGCTGATTTCCGAGACGGATTACCCGAGCTTCGACATCGAGGCCTCCAACAAGGCCTTCTACGAGTGGAAGAAGCACAAGAAGAAGGACATCATGACCTTCCGCAATCACGGATATACCTCGCCCATGACCGGCAAGAAGGCGCCGCCGCACCATACGCCGTGGAAGGATGCGCTCGACGACAGCCTCGAGAGCTACCTGCAGACCTGAGGCCTCGCCCTACCCTCAAGACCAGCCGGCCGCGCTTTGCCGCGGCCGGTTTCCGTTTGGGGGCTCTGCCCCCGGCCTGCGGCCTCCCCCGGGATATTTTCGGCCAGAAGAAGCCGGGAGGGTATAGGCGCGCATGCCGGTCTGCTCGCTTAAAGGAGCCGCCGCAGACGAGCGTATTGGGGAGCGGGTATTTCGTGATCTTCCGCGAATTCCCGACCTCGACGTAATCGCCCAGAATGCCATTGACCTTAAGGCCTTGAGGCCAGGCGTCATGGGTATACGCCTTCGACACATGCGAATGGCGCTGGCGGATGTTCAGTTTCGTGGCTTCTTGGATATGGAAGAACGCACGTTCGAGCTGGTCCGTTTGGTAGTCCGCACGGACCATGGCAATCGCGAAAGTAACCCGGCAGGGTCTTTTCCACATCCCCAGTGCAACACCTGAGGGCCTGAGCTTTCGCAGCGGGTGGGCCGAGACCCATGGCCCGGCGGCCCTTCCCGGCGCGCCGCGGAAGTGTCAGAGCATGGCCGGCACCACCTGGTCGGGCGGGCGGTGGCCATCGTCGAATGTCTTGATGTTCAAGAGCACCTTCTCACCCATCTCGAGCCGCCCCTCATGCGTGGCGGAGCCCATATGCGGCAACAGCACCACGTTCTTCAACTCGCGCAGCCGTGGATTGATATCGGTGCCGTGCTCGTAGACATCGAGCCCCGCCCCGGCGATTTCGCCCGAGCGCAGCATCCTTGTGAGCGCGTTCTCATCCACCACCTCGCCGCGCGAGGTGTTCACCAGCACCGCGTCGGGCTTCATCAGCTTGAGCCGCCGGGCGTTCATCAGGTGAAAGGTCGAGGGGGTGTGCGGGCAGTTGATGCTGATCACGTCCATCCGCGCCACCATCTGGTCGAGGCTTTCCCAGTAGCGAGCGCCGAGCTCCTGTTCGATCTCCTCCCGAAGCCGGTGGCGGTTGTGATAATGCACCTGCATTCCGAAGGCCGCCGCGCGGCGCGCCACCGCCTGCCCGATCCGTCCCATGCCGAGAATGCCCAGCCGCCGCCCCGCGACCCGTCCGCCCAGATGCGCGGTGGGCGACCAGCCCCGCCAGGTGCCCGCCTGCATTTCCGCAAGCCCTTCGGGGATTCGGCGCAGCACGGCAAGGATGAGCGCCATGGTCATGTCTGCGGTATCGTCGGTCAGGACGCCGGGGGTGTTGGAAACGAGAATGCCGCGCTGGCGGGCGGTGTGGACATCGATGTTATCCACCCCTGCCCCGTAATTGGCGATGAGCTTCAGCCGCTCGCCCGCCTGCCCGATCAGCCCCGCGTCGATCTCGTCGGTGATCGTGGGCACCAGCACATCCGCCGACTTCATCGCCTCGGTGAGTTCCGTGCGCGTCATCGGCGTGTCGTCATCCCGTAGCTTCGTGTCGAAGAGTTCCGAGAGACGGGCCTCCACCGGCTCCGGCAAGCGTCGCGTAACGACAACACTCAGGCGTTGAGTTGGCATGCGGCTCCTCCTTTGGCTTTGCAAGCGCTCCGCGTGCTGCCAGACTGGCGCAGGATCAGGCGGGGCACAAGAACCCCGTTGGCATCGCAGAGCAGGAAAATCGAGGCAGGAATTCTAGCATGTCGTGGAAATCCGTTTTCCTTGGCGCAGGGCTGTCCCTTGTGCTGGCGGGCGCCGCGTTGGCACAGGAACAGGGGCCCGTCACCCAGAGGCCCTTGCCGCGCTTCGTGTCGATGAAGGCCTCCGAAGCCAATGTGCGGCGCGGGCCGAGCCTTACCCATCGCATCGACTGGGTCTTCAAGCAGCGCGACATGCCGCTCGAGATCACAGCCGAATACGAGCATTGGCGCCGCGTGCGCGACCGCGACGGCGTGGGCGGCTGGGTGCATTACTCGCTGCTCTCGGGGGCGCGCACCGTGATCATCGAGGAAGACATGACCTCGCTGCGTGCCCAACCCCTGCCCGACGCGCTCGAGGTGGCGCGGCTCGAACTGGGCGTCGTGGCGCGGATCGAAAGCTGCGCCCCCGACTGGTGCCGGCTCACCGTCGCAGGCTATCGCGGCTGGGCTCCCAAATCGGCACTCTGGGGCGTGAAACCCGGCGAAACGCTCGATTGAGCCGGTTTGCTCCCCTTCCTGCGGATTGCACGATTTTTTTTGCCGATCCGGGCTTGAAAGGCCCCGGCACCCGGAGTAATTACCACGCCACTGTTGGGGTGTAGCCAAGCGGTAAGGCAGCGGTTTTTGGTACCGTGTACCGTAGGTTCGAATCCTACCACCCCAGCCAAATCTCACTTTTCGCGGATTTGCCGCCGCTGCCTGCACTTGAACGGGCGGCAATGGCCGTTGTTTCCGCCAAGAGATCAAAGGGTTGGCGGAAGGTGGCGACCACCTCCCCATCCTCCCAAGAGCAGTTCGAAAGTAAGAAGTTGAGCAGGCGGCGTTTTTCGCGGGCGGGCTGGCGTTCGAACAGCGCCTGAGCATTCCGGGCAAGTTCGAGAATCCGGATGCCCTCGTCCATGTAGGACTGCTCGGCCTCCTCATGGCGGTCGATGTCGCGATGCAAGCGGCGCTGTTCCTCTCGCCATTCGCCCGCCATCTTGTCGAAGAAATCGCCGCCGATCTTGCCGTCGAGCTTGTCGACATACATGGCGCTGATCCGCTCGCCGAGCCGCCTGTGCTCGGCCTGGAGCCGCTTGATCGCTTCCTCGTGCTCGTGGCGTTCGTCCGCATGGCTGGCGTGCAGCGCCTCGCGCACCCAGTCCAGAACCTCGTCGTCGAACCGAAGCTGGCCAAGCATAGCCGTGAACTGCTGCTCCAGAACCTCCTCGCGCACATACTTGCGGCGACAGGATGCGGGCTCGCCCCGGCATTTGTCGGCGTAGCCGGTGCAGTGGTAGTAAATGTATTTCTGTTTCTTGATCTCGCCGACCACCGAGCAGCCGCAGCGCCCACAGGCGATCAACCCGGAGAAGGCAAAGTCGTGGGTCATGCGCCGATGCTTGCTGGCGTTTCGGCCATCCATCACGCCCTGCACCCGCTCCCATGCCTCGACCGAGACCAGCGGCTCGTGCTTGCCCTGATAGAGCTTGCCGTTCCACTCGAACCAGCCGGTGTAAAGGCGATTGCGCAGGATCGAATGCACGGTGCTGGTGGGAACCGGCGCGCCGCTCTTCTTGTAGACGAGACCAGCAGCGCGGGCCTTCTTGGCCACCTCTTTCAACGCAAACTCGCCGGTCGCGTACCACTCGAACAGCTTCGAGACGATCGGCGCGACCTCCGGATCGACGGCGATGACCTTGCGCCCGTCCGGGCCGGTGACGTTCAGGTAGCCGAGCGGCGTCTTCGTTGGCCAAATGCCCTGCTCGGCCTTCTCCTGCTGGCCCTTGCGGGCCTCCTCGGACAGGTTGTCGATGTAGTTCTTCGCCATCAGCACCTTGATGCCGTGCATGAACTTTTCCGACGACCGCGACTCGCGCGACAGCACCACGCCTTCCTTCGGAAAGTGGATCTCGGCGTCCAGCTCGTCGATCGTCACCCAGTCCTTGAGGTTGCGATAGAGCCGGTCGGTCTTCTCGACAAGGATCACCCGCACATCGGGATGCGCCCTCAGCCAAGTCACCATCTCGCCGAAAGCGCCGCGGCCGGTCTGCTTGGCGGTCTCCACATCCACATAGTCCTGCGCGACCGTGAAGCCCTCGGCGGCGGCGTAGTCCTTCAGCAGCTTCAGCTGGGCCGGGATCGAGTAGCCCTCCTTCTCCTGCTCCTTCGAGGAGACGCGGGCATAGATCACGGCCCGCTTGCTCGGCGGCGGGGCGGATGGTTTGGGCGTGTGGGTTCTGGCTGGCATGCTGTTTAGTGTAACCTAAACACATTGGGGGCGCAAGCGTTTGGGGTGACGGAAGCATCTCGTCCTTCGCCCGAACGGATTAAGCCTGGAACACCCAGTATCCAGCCCTCGACCTGCGCCACAGACCGCTCGGCGGGTGGAAGATCGGGTTTGAGGAAAGCAGAAAGACTGCCGTCACGATCGGCGCGCCAAAGCCAGGCGGCGATGGAATAGGCGTCATGCTGGTCGCCGGTCCGTCCCTCGCGGGCGAAGCCGCGGCTCCACAGCGCGGGATAGACTTCGGCGATGGCAGACTTCCCTTTAGGCATGTCCCAGCCGTCGAACGGCCAGAAATGAACCCGGTCGCCGAGTTCACGGCGAATGAATCGCAGCCACGGAATCCCGGCGTGGGTAGATTTTGCCACCTGGCCCTGCACATCGAAGTGAAAGACCGATTTCGCACCGCCGGCCCTTTCCTCGGTCAAGCGCCGCCAGCGGGCATTTCCCGTGCGCGCCGCACCATTGCCGGCGGCACCGTTGCGCACGAAATCAACGTAGGTGTGGTCCTCATCGGTCGGCCAATGGCACTGGAAATCGTCGAGGAATGTCGGCCAGTCGGGCAACAGCCCGTGAACCTCGAAATAGCGCAGCGGGAAGGAAAAGCCGTGGTCGATGCCGACCAACGTGGGCACATCCTCGCCGAGCCGCTCGACCAGCCATTCCGCGATGCCCTTCCGGGTCCAGTATTTGCGCGGACTCGGCGGCGGCAGAACTTCCACAGGATGCCCGCCGCCCTCGGCCAGATAGACGCGCAGGCCCTTCAGGCTTGCGGTTGGCGTTTCCGCACCGGAGTAGTCGATGCCGATAGTGTGGGCGAAGGTGGGTGACATGTTCAAGTTTCACCCCCGATAAGCATGTTCGTTGTGCCAGCGCAGCGCCTCTGCATCTGGGCGGCGCAAGGCATCTTCAGGTGCGTGGATCGTTTGCCCGTGCAGTTCATAATAATGCCGACCGTTGTCGAACTCCTCCTTGATACGGCGGCTCACCTCGAAATGCAGGTCGGGCGTCACCGTCACATAGCCCGCGTCGAACAGGCTGTGGATGTCGCGCCGAAGCAACAGCCCGTTTTGCGCCTCGTGTGCGCCGCCGTCGCCGTAGGGTCGGATATGCGCGGCTTCGAGCGCCGGAAGGGTTCGCTCCTGTGTGATCGCGCAACGGCGATTGTAGGTGTCCGTGACGAGCACCCGGAATGCTCCTTGCCCGAGGCGTGGCCGTATGAGCTGCGGCTCGCCGAACCGAGCCTGGGATTCCGCCATTCCGGGGAAGTCTGGCCGGTCCATCCGCTGGTTCACCGCGTCCCAAAGCGCGATCCCCTCCGCATCTCCGGTATTGTAGGTCTTGAAAGACACAATATTCGGCGCCCAACTTTGCGGGACGGGAATCCAGTCGGCCTCGGCGAAGAAGAACGGCTGCGTCAGGATACGGCAGCCAATCTCGAAATCGCTCCGATCGCCCGGATCGGCCCGTCGGTATCGCGCGATCCGGGCGCGCATCTCTTGCGCCGATCGAGCCCCGTTCGCCTCGCCAAAGGCTTCCCAGGCCAGCGAACACGGCAGCGCGTTGGCGTAGGCAAAGATGCCGCCGCCGACGATCACGTTGCGCGGTGCATGTAGCTTAAAAAGGAACAGTTCACCCGGCTGGAGGGCGCGGAAGTTGGCCGCCGACGGCGCCCAGAAATTAACCTCGGCAAGATTCGGCTGCCGGCGCAGCATGTCGAACCAGTCGCCATCCGTGACGGCGATGACGAGGTTGATACCCATCTACAAATTCTGAGTCAGTTCTTTGAGGGCTACTTTGAGCACGTTCTCCCGCCAAGGCCTGAAGCGGGACAGAAGGCGCTCTCTATCCTCGTTGTAGAAAAAGACGAAGCCCTCCTCCGTGACCGGCACCAAGGCGGTCCGCATTTGCCCTTCTTCGTCAGTGTCCTTGAACTCAAGGAATGGCGCGCAAATGAGACTTCCGTTGAACGGCCTGCCAATCCCATGAATCGCGAACACGAGTTGACCGCGACGGGACCACCGCATGTTGAGAGCCACCCATGATCTGTATTCGCCGGTATCGGCGAAGTAACCTATGTGGTGCTTTGCATTGTCGATGATCTGTGCTCGGAAGTAGTGGTCCGTCTCCGAACTGGACTTTGTAACGAAGGCCGTCGCTCCATCGCTCAGTCGTTGAAGCGCAGTTGCGACAGTGGGCGCAATAGCAGCAAGCCGATCACTGAGATCTTCTTCGACGATGTGAGCAAGATCGAAAACCCCCCTCAGCGCAGCAAGCTGGTCTGCGGCAACCTTGTCGGCGGCCTTGAGTAGACCTCCGAGCGCAGCCTGGACATCCTCCTCGACCAATAGAGACTCGGAAATTGCTGAAGCTTTGCGGAACTGGCTTATCTGCAATTTGGCGATGAGGTCGATCAACGGCATCAAATTGCCAGAGTCCGCCGCCTCAAGCGCATCTAGGTAGGTTGGCTTGTCATCCCGTGTCACGACCAGCGGGAACAAGCCATCCTTAACCAAGACCAGTGACGCGATCGCGCGCGCAACACGCCCGTTGCCATCCTGAAAGGGATGAATCTGGGTGAAGCGATGATGCAGCCAAGCTGCCTGAACCTCGCTTGGCACAGACTTCGCCACATGTTCCGCATGCATCTGGATCAACCGATCCATTTCGGAGCCGACGTGCTCGGGGGGGCAGTAAGTGAATGTAATGCCGTCGCGCACCGGGTAATTTGCCTGCGTCTTCCAGGCGCCCTTGATCAGGGGGACGTCAACATGTCGCCCCTGCGCGTCCAGACCCTCTGTCGTATCCTGGCTTCGCAGAAGCGCGGCATGCAGCTCCTTGATGTAAGACGCAGAAAGGGTGCGGTCACTCTTCACGAAATCGAAGACCCCATCCAGCGCATCCTTTTGGTCGCGCAGCAGTTGGATCACATACTCGCGCGGCTTGTTCGTCGAGCCATGGCTGAGAAGTTCGGCCTGAAAGCCACGCTCGATTAGTGTCTGGGTGACGCCGCGCTCGATCTCATAGAGGTTCTCGATGACGCCAGTCTCGATGGCCCACTCCCGGCTCAGTTTTTCGGTGAAATCGGATAGCTGGGCAGAGCCCTTCAGTCGCCTTCGCTGATCTGTCCACACCGCCTTGATGCCCGGTATTTGCGAGGCGCTGAGTTTGGCCGGATCGGCTTCGAGATCAGCGATGCCGACTTCGGGGTTCCAAATCGGTTGCTCTGTCATTTCTTGTTCTTCTTTCATTCCGCCGCCTCCGTTATCGCGTTCACGGCGGGGTCAAGCGCCTCGTGGAGGAGGGCTTCGAGGAGGCGGGCGCGGGTGGTGTCGGCGGTGGTGAGGGCGGCCTCCAGCCGGTCGCAGAGGGCCATGAGGGCATCGACCCTGACCACGATGCGGTGTTGTTCGGCGAGGGGTGGGAGGGGGATTAGGAAGTCGCCATAGTCGCTTCCCTCGATCCGGCACGTTCCGTGGCTCGACCGCTGAACCCGCGCGAGCATCTCCGGCGTTAGCCCCTTCAGTGCCCGCAGGATGTATTCCGCCATCTCTGGTTTCTTCAGTATGATCGCCTTCATGTCTTGGTTGATCGTGACCGGAACCTTGGCGATCGCGACCGGGAAGCTATGCGCGAGGATCATACCGCGGACGACAAACAGGACGCTCTCCGGTCCGATGAGGTTGACGGCTGATCCAGCGACAGCGGCGTCGGTGATGCTCAGCTGCGCGGCGTCGATGTAGTCGACCTTCATATCCTTGGGAGAAACCCACGGAATGTGCCCGTTCCAGAAGTCGTCTCGCGCTTTGGATGGCGTCCCACCACCTTTCAGCGTTCCAAGAGCGCGGAGGCGCGACCACTGCCACCCTTTTGGGATGTCAAATGCTGCTGCGGTGTCTGACGGCAGTCCTTTATCGACCTTTGGCAATGCTTCGTCGGTCGGGTCCTGGTCCACCAGTTTGCCGCGGACGGCGAGGTTGAGGATGGTCTGGCGGAGGGGTTTGATCTGGTCGGGGCGGGTGGTGAGGGCGGGGAGCGTGGCGAGGGCGAAGCGGGCGTTGGCCGGGAAATCCGCTGCATCCGCATCGGGAGTGGTCAGGCGGGTGAGGCTGGCGGCGGTCAGCCGGTCGCGGGTGGCCTCGCGCGCGGTGCGGGCCGCCTCCAGCCGGTCCAGCAGCGCCATCAGCTCCTCCACCGATCCCACGATCCGCCGCTGCTCGGCGAGGGGCGGGAGGGGGACGGCGAGTTGTTCCATCTTCTCCTTGGTCATGTGGACCATGGAGATGCCGTGGCCGGCGTCTTTGATCTCGCGGGTTTTCTGTTGGAGGAAGAGATAGAGGAATTGCTTGTCGAGATCGACTTCGCTGAAGAGCGGCAATTTCCAGATGTGGTAGTGGTAGATGACGCGTGGTCCGTCCCAGATGAACGGTCCAAACGAAGCAGACCAAGCGTAAATCAGGTCGCCCTTTTCGCAGTATTTATCGTCCTCAAGCTGGAGGTTCGAGTAATACCAATGGTCCGACGTGAAGAGATTGCCCACGCGAAGGACTGGAGTTCCTTCTTCGAGCAATTCGGGTTTCTTGTAGGCCCTGCCGTTCACTACCCTGACGAGGTCGGACAGTTGGGTGCGTGACCAGCCGTCGGGCAAATCAAACGGCAATTCGGTAAGCGAAGGATCAACGCGTTTCTTGTTGCCGTTCCGCGCTGATTTTGGCGCATCAGCCCGCGCCGCCGCGATCCGCTTCAGCAATTCCGACGCCGGTTCGTCGCCAGCCTCCTGCGGCACCAGCTTCCCCCGCACGGCGAGGTCCAGCACGAAGCGGCGCAGGCGGGGCACGGCGTCGGCCCCGTCGGCCACCTTTTCATAGAGGGCGAGCAGCCGTTCCGCATTCATCGGGCCAGCGCCTCGGACAGGATCGCCTTCAACTGGTCGCGCAAGCCAGCCACCTCGGCCTCGGCGTTGGTCAGGTCCTCCAGCAACGTCTCGGGATCGCCGTGATCCTCGGCCACGGTGTGGGGGTTCTTGATGTCGAGGTTGTAACCGCGCGCCTTCACGTCCTCGGCGCTGACCTTCCAGGCGCGCTCGGTCTCCTGTCGCCCCTCGCGGCGTGGCCCGCCCCACCAGGCGGCGCAACCCTCCAGATGCTCCAGCCGGATGGGCCGGGTCATGGAATAGGCCTTCTGCCCCTCGGGCACCTGATGCTCCCAGAACCAGATGTCCTGCGTGGGCGCGCCTTTCTCGAAGAACAGCAGGTTCGTGCCGATCGAGGCGTAGGGGCGGAAGACCGAGTTCGGCAGGCGCACGATGGTGTGGAGGTTGCATTCCTCCATCAGGTGCTCCTTGAGACGGGTCTTGACGCCCTCGCCGAAGAGCGAGCCGTCGGGCAGGACCACGGCCGCGCGGCCGTTCGTCTTCAGCAGGCGGATGATCAGGGCAAGGAAGAGGTCGGCGGTCTCGCGGGTGCGGAAGTGCTGCGGGAAGTTGGACTCGATGCCGTCTTCCTCGCGCCCGCCGAAAGGCGGGTTGGTCAGCACGATGTCCACACGGTCCGACGCGGTGTAGCTGATGTAGGGGCGGGCCAGCGTGTTGTCGTGGCGCACGAAGGACGGGTCCTCGACGCCGTGCAGCAGCATATTGGTGACGCAGAGCATGTGGGGAAGCTGCTTTTTCTCGACAGCGTGCAGCCCCGCCTGCATCGTCTCGCGCTGCGCGGGCGTGCGGACGTATTTCTCCTCCATGTGGCGTATGGAGCATGTGAGGAAGCCGCCGGTGCCGCAGGCTGGGTCGAACAGCGTCTCGCCCGGATGCGGGTCGATCATCTGGACCATGAAAGAAGTGACGGCGCGCGGAGTATAGTATTCGCCCGCATTGCCTGCCGACTGCAGGTCGTTGAGCAACTGCTCGTAGAACTCGCCGAAGTGGCGACGTTCGTCGAGGTTGTTGAAATCGACCTGATTGATCTTGTTGACAACCTGCCGAAGCAGCTGGCCGGATTTCATGTAGTTGTAGGCATCCTCGAACACGTCGCGCACGACGCGGCGGCGGTCGCCCGGCTTGGCCGAGACCTGGAGGCCCTTGAGGGCGGGAAACAGCTCATCGTTGACGAAATCGAGCATGGCCTGCCCGGTGATGCCCTCGGGGTCCGCCGCCCAGTTCCGCCACTGGAAACGCTCGGGGATCGGCGAGCGGTAATCGTCGCGCGTGATTTCGAGTTCCTGGTCCTGATCGTCGATGATCTTGAGGAAGAACAGCCATGTGAGCTGGCTGATGCGCTGGGCATCGCCATCGACGCCTACGTCCTGGCGCATGATGTCCTGAATGGATTTGACGGTGGTACGGACGATCATGGTTCAGGCGGTCTCCTGGTAGAGTGCGTCCTGCAATTCATGGACGGCCTTCTCGAAGCCCGCCTTGCCGCCGAACGCGTTGATGAGTTGAACGACGCTGCCCATGTCGGTGAAGGGGGTCACCTTCAGCACGTTGGCGTCGTCAAGGTTGAGCACCCCCTCGTCGCGGTACTTTTCCAGCAGCGCATCGAGGACGGCCCGGGCTTGCGGCCCGTATTTGGTGAACACGTCGCGCTTCTTGACGTTCTCGGCCCGTTCGCGGCGCGTGAGGGGCTTGGCGTCGAAGGCAACATGGCAGATCAGGTCGAAAGGATCGAGGTTCTTGCCAAGTTCGTCGGCGATCGCGTCGAGGGCTAAACCTTCGGCCTCCAGTTCCTCGACGATGGCCTGCTTGCGCTCGGCGGCGTTCCAGCGTTTCAGAAACTCGTCGAGGCTGGCGAAGCGTTTCCTCAGGGCGTTCTTGGTGAAATCGCGCAGGGATTCGGTGACAAGCTTGCCGTTCTCGTCGAGGTATTCCACCCGCTCGGCGATGATGCGGGCGCCGACGCCATCGACGTAGATCTTGCGCACGGGATCGCCCGTCGGCAGCGGCAGGCCGGGCTGATCGACGACGGTTTCGTCCTCGCCCGGCGTCGGCGGGATCGCGTCCTCGCCCTCGGGCGTTGCTGGTTCCTCGTCGGGCGGCGTCATCGGGTCATCCGCGCCTGGCGCGTAGATCTGCACGGGATCGCCGTCGAAGTCCGGGTCCGCGAAATGCGCGGTCGCGCCACGGAAATCGATCAGCGTGAAATAGAACTTCCTGGTGTCCTCGTGCACGCGGGTGCCACGTCCGACGATCTGCTTGAACTCGGTCATCGAGCCGATTTCACGGTCGAGCACGATCAGGCGGCAGGTTTGGGCATCCACGCCGGTTGAGAGCAAGCGCGAGGTCGTGACCAGCACGGGCCACTTCGATTCCGGGTCGATGAAGTTGCCGAGCTGGTCCTGGCCCTCCTTGTCGCTGCCAGTGATCCGCATGACGTACCGCGCGTTCTCGGCCACCAGATCGGCGTTCTCGTTGATCAGCGCCTGACGCATGCGGGCGGCGTGTTCCTGATCGACGCAGAACACGATGGTCTTCTGGTAGCGGTCGCCGCTTTCCTTGAGGAAGGCCGTGATCTTCTTCGCCGTCAGAAGGGTCCGGTCGTCCAGCACCAGTGTGCGGTCGAAATCCTTGGCATTGTAGATGCGGTCCTCGACCTCGTTGCCGTCGCGGTCCAGCTGGCCCTTTTCCGGCCGATAGCCTTCCACGTCCCGATCGATGTGAACCTTGATGACCTTGTAGGGGGCCAGAAATCCGTCGCTGATGCCCTGCTTCAGCGAATAGGTGAAAACCGGCTCGCCGAAATATTCCGTGTTGGAGACGTATTCCGTCTCCTTCGGTGTGGCGGTCAGGCCGATCTGCGTCGCGCCGGAAAAATGGGTCAGGATTTCGCGCCAGGCGGAATCCTCGGCGGCGCTGCCACGATGGCATTCGTCGATCACGATCAGATCGAAGAAGTCCTTCGAGAACTCCTTGAACAGCTTCTGGCGCTCTTCCGGACCGGTGATCGCCTGATAGAGGCCGAGATAGACCTCGAAGGCGGTGTCGATGCGGCGTTTCCTGTCGATCGCCAGCGCCAGATCGACAGAGGTGCCGTCCTGCCGTTCGATGGTCTTGGCATTGGTCGAAAGCTTCGCCATTGCCGCACCGAAGGGGCGGAAATCGTTCACCATCGTCTGGTCGATCAGCACATTGCGGTCGGCGAGGAACAGTATGCGCTTGTTGCCTTCGGGGTTCCAGCGCCGCGATTTCCACAGCCGCCAGATGATCTGGAATGCCGTGTAGGTCTTGCCCGTGCCGGTCGCCATGACCAGCAGAACCCGGTCCTGTCCCTTGGCGATGGCCTCGATCGCCGCGTTGACCGCGTTGACCTGATAGTAGCGCGGCTCCTTTCCGCTGCCGTCATCGTGGTAGTCCTGAAGAACGATCTCCTCGGATGCGCCGTCCAGTCCCTTCCATGAGCGAAAGCGCGCCCACAGATCGGTGGGTGAAGGGAAGGCGTCGAGGCCGAGGTTCGACTCGCGCGGCGTGCTGGCGCCGGTGCGGTCATGGAATACGAAACCGTCACCGTTCGAGCTGAAGACGAAAGGGATCTTCAGCGTTTCTGCATAGTCGAGCGCCTGCTGCATGCCGTCACCGACACTGTGAGAGTTGTCTTTCGCCTCAATCAGCGCGATCGGAATGTTCGGCTTGTAGTAGAGAACGAAGTCGGCCTTCTTCGCCTTGCCGCGCGTCACCAGCTTGCCGCGCACGATGATACGGCCCTTGGTGAAATAGACCTCCTCCCGAACCTGCACCATCTCGTCCCAGCCGGCGCGCTTGACGGCGGGCAGGATGAACTTGGTGCAGATGTCGCGTTCGGTGAGGCTTCGCTTGTCCATGCCGGTCAGCCGCCCTCCAGATGCTGCCATGGATCGACCACTTCGACACCGCACCCTTCAAAATCGCCGACGTTCCGGGTCGCCATGGCAGCACCGCAAGCGCGGGCGATGGCCGCAATCTGGCAGTCAGGAAAGCTGATCGGCCGCCCCGCGGCGCGGCGGTCGGCGAAGATGTCGGCGAAGGCTTTTGCCGCGGCGCCGTCGAACGGCAGCACCCGACCCGCGAAGTCTTCGCCGACCATGGCGTCGATCTCTGCGATCAGGCGCTCGCGGCGCTTGCCCTCCGGCAGGATCACCGCACCACGCCGCAACTCGGCCTCCCCCACCGCGCTGAGATGAAGGGCGGCGGCGTCCTGATGGCCGAACCAGTCCAGCACGGCCGGGGCGGGTTTCGACCGCATAAGCTCGGAGATGACATTGGTATCGATCAGGATCATGGCTGCCTGCATCAATCGAAGCGCGGGGGCTCGGGCATCGGCTCGCGGGGCGGCAGATCGAGGTCCACTCCGCCCAGGGCTGCAAAGCGGCGATGAATGGCTTCACCAAGGTTTTCGGGCGGCGCCCGTCTGCCGACTGCCTGGCGCAGGATTTCCCGCGCCTCCTCTTCCATCGAGCGGCCGTGCTCGGCCGCGCGGATGCGCAGACTGCGCTTCAACGTGTCGTCGAGATTTCGAATCGTGATGCTGGCCATGATGCCCTCCATCGGCTTCGTGTGAGATTAGGCGCTGATTGCAGTGCAATCAACCGAGATCGTCCAGCGTGGACAGGCTGGATTCCGGATTCTGGTGGATTCCCAAAAAAGGAAGCCAGTCGCTGGCGATGTCCCGCGCTTCGCCCGCCAGCATAGGAATGTCGCCAGGAAGGAACCGCCGATTTCCTCAGGGCGTGGTTGAGTTTAGGCAGTCTCCGCTGCCACGCTGTAGCGGCCTTGCGCCTGGATTCCCCGCATTCGGAATCCTCCGAGAGGAACCGTGAGGAGCACCCGAGGACCGATGCCCTATCCCTCCACCTCTTCAATGATGCCGCGCATCGATCGCAGGAGCACCGCCATCTCTCGTCGCTCGGATATGGCGTCCGCGGTGTAGAGGCCATGCTTGCGCGCATTGTCATTCCCGGTCGGCGCGCCTGGAGACTTTCCCCCGTGCATCCGGCAGCGGCCGTTCGTCATCGCGGGCGATCGGCACGGCGTCCCTTTCCGCGTCCGTGCCCCACAGCGCGGGCTCAGGTGCATGGGCAATCTGCTTTGCATGGGGTTGTTCCTCCAATTTGGTCTGATCCCCACCCCCCGGTCGCTCGATGGTCCCGACCACCGCCTGGCCGCCCGCGTGAACATGGACATGCTCGACTGTCACCTTCTGCTGGCCCTTGCCGCGATGCTTGTTCAGCGCGTCGAGCAACGTCGCCCAAGTGCGGGACAGCTTGTTCGCCTGGTTGAGATTCTCGCGTCTGCCCTCGAATGTCTGCTCGCCGATCATGGCGCGGCGGTAGCATTCCATCGCGGCGTTATGGGCCGCAATCAACTGCGCTGCCATCATGCCTTCCAATTCATCCTTCGGGCCAATGCCGGCCAGCCCGGCGACGGTGGCGCTCAGCTGGCGGTCTCGCTCCTGCTCATCAGAGTTCTTCACCCACAGCGCCTGCACCGTCTGGTTGGCCAGCGTGTTGTTCCAGTGGTCCGACTGCGATCCGCCGATCGTCTTGAGTGCGCCCTTTCGGTCCTCCGGATCGTTTGCGACAACGGTCGTCGGTTCGTTGGCCTTTTTCGTCTTTCGCTTCGTCATATCTCTTTGCTCCTGCAATGAATCCCCATGGACTTGAGGGCCGTGACCGCGTCGGCTTTCCTGCCCGCGTGCCATGCGGGCCAGCAGCGCGAATGCAGCCATACGTGGCCGGTTGCCTCGACGCCGTGCGGCAGTAGGCCGTCATAGGCACTATCGGCACCACCGCAAGCGAGGCAGCTGCCGGGCGGCGAGCGCTCGAAGCTGCGGTTCAGCCATTCGACCACGCAGCATTCGAAAGCCAGGGTCTCGGCCTCCGATCGTGGCAGCCTACCATCGAACTCGGCGATGCCCGCGCGCTCATCGTAAAGAGCACGCCAATCCTCATCCGACCAACCGTCATCGCCGAATTGCAACAGCATGATCAGGGCCGCCTTGTGGCGGGTCAGCAGATCGAGGACAGCAGCGGGCGGCGGCGCTGATGCTTCCAGAACCAGATCAACGCCATCCACATGCAGGCCGATTCCGGCATCGCGGGCTGCCCGCAAGGCTTCCACGGCACTCATAGCCGTGCCCTCCAGGTGGTGGCTTCTGTTTTTTCCGGCTCGGATTGAACAGCGCAGTTTGCGTCCGCATCGTCCGCATCGGTCCAACCATTGGATTTCAACGGGTTGGCGCGGGCGCTATCGACCGGCCCGCTCGCTCTACCGTCCGCATCGTCGGCGACCGTCCGCGGGTCAGGTGCCGCGAAGTCGTTGTCCGGAATGGATTTCGGCCTTGGCGCGGACGGTACGGACGGTGCGGACGGTTGTACCCCACCGCGTTCTGGCACCGGGTCAGCACTTGCGACGGTGATGCGGATGATACGGGTGCGCGCCCGGCCTTCGCGCTCGAAGGATACCTCGATGCCGATCTTTCGCAGGAAGGTGGCGGCGCGGCGCAGTCGTCCAGAAAGCGCGCGGGGACTGTCGGGCCAGGTCTTGGATTTGGCGATACGTTCACCGGCCGCTTCTCCAAGGGCGCCCAGAAGATCGGAGGCTGTTCCCGTCCACACCGTCCGCTCCGTCATCACGGCGCGCACCGCCGCTGCGACCGGATCGGCGTCGATCACGCCCTCAACGGCCTCGTCCCTGTTCCCGCAATAGGCCGACCAGAATGTGCCCGCAGGCCAGATCGCGGTCTCGCAGGCTGAAGCCCACAATGCGAAGTCGGCCATGCGCGGCAACCTTGGCAGATGGGTATGGGGAAGGTGCTTCAAGCCCTCCACCACGGCATCAAGCAGGACGCCGAGGAGACGCGCGCGTTCCGCCTCGAAGGCCGACCACAATTCCGCCTCCGGTCGACGGCGTTCTTCGGGGATTAGCTCAAGCGTGAGGAACACCGCGCGGTCGGCAAGGTCAGGCCGGGTCACGATGTCCTCAATCCCGTTCAGGATCACCGGGCGGGCGGCGTCGAACAGCACCTCATCCTGGTCGGTGTAGAGCTGGCGCACCGCAAAGCCGCCACCGGTGGCCAGTCGGCAAAGCGTGTCCGAAATCCACGCAGGCAGGCCCGATACGTTGTCGAAGGCCAGCACATGGCCGTTGCTGGCGGCGATGAACAGGTCCCGGTCCTCGCGCGGCAGGGCGCGCAACGGTGCGGTGTTGGGATCGAGCAGTGAACGCAATATTGCCGAGAAAGTCGATTTCGCCGAACCCTGCTCGCCCGACAGCACAAGCGCCGGATAGGGGCCCTTGTTGCGCAGGACAGCGAGCGCCCAGGCTACCACCAAGACGAAATCTTGATCGGACTGGACGTTAAGAAAGGAGCGCAATGCCTCAATTGATCCTCCGGGTGCCGGGACGGCCAGCGGCTGCATGCCCGCCGCACGCCGGAATCGCACGGGCGGTTCGTCGATCACCCGCCAGCCTGTGGTGTCTATTTCCACCGCCCGCCAAGCCTCGTCACCGAGATCGAGGTAGAGCCGCCCATCGAGACCGCCGACACGAATGAACACCGGCCGTTCCGGTCCGTCAAAATGCGCCTTCGCCTCGATCACGTTGAGCGCCGATTGCAGCGCCTCTGAGCTTGGTGCGCCGCCGGTTTGCTCGTAGAACTGCCGCGCCAGCCAGCGGCGGAAGCCTTTCGTGCGCACCGGCCAGGTTTCGCGATGTTCGTTGATCAGGATGTCGGCAAGGGCCGTTCCGTCCGCCGAATGGAACAGGTCGACCGCGCCCGCGAGGTCGATCAGGATGTCAGCCTGCGTCGGACCGCGCCCACCATCCCCGCTTTCCTCGGCCATGGCCTCGTCGAGCGCCGTCACCCGGCACCCGGCCTTCTTAAGCCTCGCGCGCAGGGCTTCGAATGAAGCGCGATCTTCCGCTTTGAGGGCGACCAGCCGATCCAGAACCTCAGGCGTGAATGCCGCGCCGGGATCTTCGGCAGATTTCTCAACCAGACCGTCAAGCGGATCAGGGATTTCTTCAGCCGCATCGATCGCGTCGAGGATGGGGTTCAGGTCTTCAACTTCAATCTCGCTACTCATTGTGCGCCCTCCTCGAAGCCAGGTGCGCGGCCAAGCAACATATCGTTGAAATCCAGACCACGTGGCGGCCGTGCGATGCGCACCCGCCGCCCCTGCCGCATCCAGCGCAGGGCGCAGTCACGCGCGGCCGCTTCGCCGGGATCGTCACCATCGGCCAGAACGATCACGTCGCGCACGCAATCTGGCAGATCGAGCGCCCGCAGCCCGGAGGTGGAAAGCGCAGCCCACGCCGGATGTCCGGTCGTCTGCATAGCCGCGAGACAGGTCTCGATGCCTTCGCCGATCATCAGCACGTCGCGGGGATCGCCCAAGCGAACAGCACCGTTCCTACACGGACCGAGCATCATCTTTGCAGGTTCGACCGGGGCCTTGCCCGGACCCTTTCGGGCGAGGAATGTGCGGTGGATGGCCAGCGGCGTGCCGTCAGCGCCCCGCGTCACCAGCGCCACCATGCAGGGCCAGATCCCGCCCGAAGGATGCTTCAGGCCCGAATGAAAGCGCAACGATGGCGGCCGCGAACAGGTCAGGCCGCGTAGCGCGAGATATGCGTCGACCGGAGTGCCGTCGGCAGGGATCGTGGATTGCCATATCGAAAGCGCGACAGCACTTCGTTCCGCTTGGCTCGGATCGAGACGCGGCGACGAGACCTTTCGGCGACTCGGTTTCGGGAGGGACAAGCGCTTCTTGCCGTCCCACAGTCCGCGTGCCTTCAGGGCCGCGATTACGTCCCGTTGGTCGCACCCGGCATGACAGCGCACCAACACCTTGCCGTCAGCGTCGCGGATGGAGAGGCTGGGCTCGCGGTCGTCATGGACAGGGCAGCGCGCCGTCCATCCTTGTCCAACCTTGCGGCCACCAAGCGCCTTGGCCATTGTCTCAGCGGTCATCGCACACCTCCTCATCGCCGGAGGCTGCCGTGTCACCGTTGTCATTGGCTGGGTCGGACATGTCTGCCCGCGACCACTCGGCCAGTACAGCAAAGAAGCCCGTCACGCTGGCGGCGATCTGCTTCGCCTCATCGCGGCTCAGATCGCGCCTGAGGCGCGGTTGCCAGACCTCGTGGGTCCGTTCGATCAGTTCGTCATTGAGATTGTCGTTTGCAGCTTTCACCGAAGATCTCACGGTCGGCTTCTCGCCTGTCCGTGCCCCTGATCTCCGGCCTCGGACTCGCACCGATGACACTGGATCGTATAGTCATTTGCATGTTCGGCGTCCCAATCGCAGGGATCGCCGGTTCGCGCGCCTCGTCAGCGCGGCAGCTCGTCCTCGGGGATCGTGAACTTGTGGGACTTGCCCGCCTCGATCACGAGGTCGCGCTTATTGTTTTTGCCGATTGCGCTGGAAATGGCGCAGCGGAAATGACCGTGGCGCAGACCGTCGAGAACGATCTGGCCGATCTGGTCGAGCGCCTGGCGCAGTTGAGGGCCGCTGGACAGGCCGTCGTTGGGATGAGGAGTTTTCTCAAGCATTGTGCAGCAGCGCCTTCATGTCTTTGATCGTGGTGGAGAACGCGAGGGGCGGCACCGTCGCCCCGTCGCCGTAGAACGACAGCACGTCATCGCGCCGGCAGGGTTGGTCGCGGAAGACGAAGACCTTGCGCCGTCCCTCGGCGCGCAGATCGAGCAGTTCGTATCCAGTGCAGCGCAGGAAGCAGGCGAGATAGAAGTCTCGGGTCTCGAACCCGTCCTCCCGCGCCGCTGCGTTGCGTTTCGCCTGTTCACTTGACACTTTACACTCTCCTCAAAAAAGGGGTCAGTTGCCCGCAAGAAGCCGCTGCAGCGGCACGGTGCGATGCAGAAGCCCGAGTTTCTCCAGCCGGATGCGCATCGCGATGGGGGACACCAGAAATCGCTCGGCGAGCGGCCTACAGAAGCGCTCCAGAGCTTCGTCGTCCGTCTCGCACTCCAGCATCTGTCCGTTCAGCTGGAAGCCGTATTTCGGGATCTCAACGAAGCAATGCTCGATCGGAGTCTTAGGCTGGAGGACGCGCTGCTTGCGATCAGGGAAGAACTCATCCCACACGGCGAATACCATCTTGCGCGGCATCAGCAGGCAGGAAGCGTAGAAGTCGGCCTGCCACTCGACCCGCTCCTTTGCCTGGCTCGACCGACAGATAAACTTCGGCGCACCGTCATCACCGAAAAGCGATGCCTGCGCCGTATCTTCCTTGATCAAGTGCTGATGCAAGCGCCAGTGACCGCCGCCCTCATGCGCCAATGTGAAACGATAGCGGCCTTCGCGTACCGGGTTTTCCTCAGGATCGAGGCTTTCGTCGATAAAGATGCTGCCGTCGCCGTAGATCGCGCCGAGAATGTCGGTCTGCCCGTTTTCCGGCCGCGGCACGTTGTGGCGAGCGTGAAGGTCGTCGAACTCGATCCGCAGTTTGAGGTGTTTTTCCAAGATGTCCTCGATCGGGATCGGCGGCTCGATCGTCACGCCCCGTGCATGCTCAAATTCCTCGATCAAGGATACCGAGTCGCGCTCGATGGCCTCGTCGGCAAGATAGGGAACAAATCGGCTCATCAATCATCCTTCATCTGCATCGTGGGGCTCATGCCCCGTGGTTTCAGTCGCCTCTAGCCTTCTTCGCGCCCTCTGCCAGTCGGGCGATCTCGTCGCGGGTCATGCCGCTGGTGGTACGCAGCAGCGCCGACACTTCGACGGGGTTGCGCTTGATGATGTCAGCCAAGTCGGACGGCATTCGCCCCGCCATGGCCAGCAACTCGTCGGTGTCGCACTCGATGATCTGCGCAATAGCCCTGACCTTGTCCTCGGTCGGCGGCGTGAACTCGTCACGCTCGACCTTCGAGAGGTAAGTCGGGCTCACCCCGATCTTCTTGGCCATCTCCCGCAATCCGATCTCCCTTGCTTCACGTTCGCGGCGGACGAATGCGCCGAATTGCAGACCATTGTCGGCCATATGAGTCTCTCCCCTGTTTAGTTTATAGGTAACACTCGATTCGGTCGCAGTCAAGATGCTGCGCCTTTCTGCACGCCATTGACTACATCTCGCTGTGATACCCGTCGGCACGCGGAGTAAGCGGGGTCTTCGCGGCGATTAACTCCCCTGTCGGTACCAACAGTACGCAGTGGTGTTTTTTGCCCTACCGCCTAGACCGCCTGCCAAGGGATAGCAGCCGTTCGCTGCAGCTCGGCAGAATGTCTCAGTTGCGAGACAAAGCATGGGTAATCGGGCTGACCATGATGATGGGTCAGGTTCTTGTTAGGATTGCAGCATCGACTGCAATTTGAGGAGAATGAGATGGATTACTATGTGGGATTGGATG